>JAKAQB010000131.1 GCA_021811865.1 Actinomycetes bacterium
CGTTCTCGCCGCCCTCGTGGCGTCGGGTCACCTCGTACAGATCGCGGTCCAAGGTGGCGGCCCGCTCCGCGTCCTCGCCCACCGGCCGACAGGCAGCGACGGTCAGGCCGCAACGGGTCTTGAAGTCGATACCTCGAGCCGATGACGGGACTCGAGCCCGCCGCCCTCACCTTGGCAAGAACGTGCGTCTTCTGCTCCCTTCGTCACGAGAGTGTCACAAGACCACCTCGCTGCCCGCTTCCGGTTCTCTGGCACCTTCTGCGGTCCTCGTTGTTCCAACAGCCGCCCGGCTCCCTCTTGGCCGGCCATCGACGAGTGCGTACGACAAACGCTGATCAGCCCTGCAACATCGCATGGTACGGGCCAGCCGGCGGTTCCGCCCCGCTTCACGCCCACCCCCTCGACCACATCTGGATCACAGCTTCGAGGCGCAGGCCCGAGCTGATGAACACACACCGCAACTGCACCGTCACCGTGCATCCGACGTGGCGTGAGCCCTGAGCCATCGGCTACAGCAACCACGCGGACCGGCGGGCTCTCCCTCACCGGGGACCTCGGAGGATGAACGAGGCCAGCGCGGTGAAGGGGGCGTTCCCTGCGGAAATTTCGGTGTGCCCTACGTAGTTCCACGGTTGTGTGGAGGCAGCCTGCTTCGTAAGGTCGGACTACGACGCCTTCGACGCCGTGGTATCCATCTGCTTGTTGGGCCGCGGTTGAGCCAGTAGCACTCGGGCGCACAGCCGGCCCTCCTTCTGGAGAGAGAGAACAACCTCTTCGGCATCATGAAAGGGGCGGACATGTTGCGTTCGTTCAAGGCTGCTGGCCTTCTGTCCGTAGCCGCTGTACTGCTTGCCGCTCTCACGGGCCTGGCTGCCGAGACCGCGACGGCCGCGGCTGGCGGCGACACGGTCACTGCATGTGAGTCAGCCGGAACCACCGGCATGACCGCGAAGCTCGTCGTGAGCTCGCCTGAGACGGTATCGGGCGTCGTTGTCGACGCCGCCGGCTGCGACATCGGCATCTACGTCGGGCCCGGGGCTTCCAACGCAGTGATCGAGGACGACACCGTGACGGGCGCGAACGATCACGGCGTGCTGGTCCAAGACGTCGCCGACGTCACCGTGCGGGACAACAGGATCGTCCACAACGGGGTCGCGAAGAAGTCGGGACTGGGCGAGGACAAGGCCCTGACCCTACTGGGGACTACCGGCGCTGTCGTCGAGGGGAACCTGGTCTCCGACAACGTCGGCGACGGGGGCATCTCGGTCAACGACGACGGCGGTTCCGTGCCCTCCGCGGTGCCGACGCCCGGGGCGGACCGGCCGGCTCTCGACAACGTCATCAGCGGCAACACCGTCGTCGGCAACCTCGGCGGTTGCGGGATCGTGGTCTCGGCTTACAACCCCGCCGGCGGAGTCATCGGGAACGAGGTCATCGACAACATTGTCGCCGGCACACCGGGAGTCCTTCCTCCCCTGTCTCCGCCGGTCACAGGCTCGATCGTCGTCGCCGCGGACCTCCCGGCCACGGTGGCCTCTCGCAATACCGTCTCCGGCAACCTCGTCACCGGCAGCTTCATCGCCGGGGTGATCGTGCACAGCAACGCTCCTGGCGATCGCGTCTCGGGCACCACGATCGTGAACAACACCCTGGCTTGGAACGACTGGGGACACACCGACGGGCCGCCGACCGCGGTCGGGATCGTGGTTGCGTCGGGGTCGGCCAACGCCTCCACGCCCTCGGTCCTCGCCGACACGGTGATCGCCGGCAACCGGATAGACCATCAAGACATCGGGATCTGGATCAGCCAGGCCGTCGGCACCCACGTTGGCGGGCGTGGCCTCAACCACGCCACGATCCCAGTCCAATGGGCGACGGCACCATGACCGGCCGCCTATGAGCTGCATGGGAACGTCACCTCCGCCGGGGAGGCGGCTCCAATGGATCGATCGGCCCTGTCACCGGTCATGCCACCCGAGCGATGATCGTCTGCATCTGTTCTGCTCACTACGACTGAATCCGAACCAGTGCCGGTTGCCGGCTGGCGGACGTGGTGCCGTGTCGGATGCGGTTCGATAGCGCTCGGCCTACCGGCGTCGGGCAGTCGGGCGGGCCGTTTGTTGGGCGCTCGGCGGAGCTGCGGGAACTGAGCGCGCTCGCCTCCAGGGCGGCCGGCGGGGGTCCCGCCGGAGCCGTGGTCGTCGGGACCCCCGGATTGGGCAAGTCACGGCTGCTCGCTGAAGTGGCCCGAACGCTGGAGTGGCCCCACCTGAGAGTGCAGGGCTACCAGAATGCCCGCGACATCGCCCTTGGCGCGGCGGGAGGACTGCTGCGCGAGTTGAGCCGCGTCCCCGGGGCGGGCGAGCGGCTCGACGCGCTTCTGGTCGGTGAGGCAGGAAGGCCCATGGCCCCCGAGTTCGTGCGCCTGTTCGAGATGGCGTTCCGGTGCGTGCTGGAGGCGGGACCGCTCGGCATCGTCGCCGACGACTTGCAGTGGAGTGACCGCGAGACGCTCTCGCTACTGCACTATCTGGTCGTGGCGGCCAACAGCGCGCGGGCGCCTTTGTTCGTGCTGTGCGCCAGCCGACCTGAGCGAGGGTCGACGTCGTTCGCCGCTCAGTGCGCCGAGGCCTTTTCGACCGAGCGCTTCACACAGATCGAGCTTGGGCCGCTCGACGAGCCCGACGGAGTCGAGCTGCTGAGCACGCTGGCGCCCGGCCTCGGCTTGAGCGGGGCCACCGAGCTGTGGCACCGGGCGTCGGGGTCGCCGTTCTGGATGACCGCGCTCGCCGCTGACCACGCGTCCGGCGACGACACTCGCCGCTCGCTGCAACACGTCATCCGGACACGCTGCGCCAACCTCGGCACGGACCCGGCAGCCATGTTCACGCTCTTGCTGGTGGCAGCCCAACCGCTCAGCATGGACGGGATCGGCGAGCTGCTGGGGTGGCCGGACGACCGGGTGAGAGGCGCGGCTGTGGAGCTCGTCAACCGGGCCCTCGTGCTTCAGGACGGTGCGACGGTCTCGATCGCTCACGACCTGATCCGCGAGACGGCTTCCCTGGAGCTCGCCGAGGACGCCAGGAGGCGAATGCACGGCCGCTTGGCTCGGTGGCTCGAAGCCTCGGCGGGCGAGAACGTCCGTCAGCTGTCGCGCGCCCTCGAGCACCGCGTGGCCTCGGGATTCGACGGAAACGATCTCGCCCTTCGGATCGCCCGTTCACCCCAGCGGCGGCTGGTCGGCAACGAGGGGCTGATGATGCTCGGCCAGATCGCCGACGCGGCCGGTGGTGCCCAAGGACAGGCCCTACGACAGCAGGTGGCCGCCCTGGCTTTCGAGATCGGAGACTGGGCGACGGCACTGGAGAGGTGGTCCGTGCTCGCCGACCGTGCGGCCTCCAGCGCCGAACGTGCTGGTGCGGCGCTGGCGGCAGCAGGGTCAGCTTTCAAGCTCGGGCGGTCTTTCGAAGTGCACGCGTATGCGGGCACCGTCCGAGACCTGGCCGCCGGCGACCCGGTACTGTCGATCGAGGCGGACTGTATGGACGCGCAGTCACTGCTGTGGCTGGAAGGTCTGGCGGGAGAGGCCCAGCCGCTCGTCGAGCACGCTATGGCGGTTGCGAGGATGCTGGTCGAAGGGGCGGGAGGAACGGCGGCTCTGGGGGACCGCGAGTCCGCCGCCTACGTCAGAGCTGTTCGCGTCAACCTCGACGCGGCGATACGTCGGGCGGATGCCGGCACGGTGCGCCAGTGTGCGGAGTTGATCCAGCGGGCAGCTCGAGACCCTGCCGAGGTTCTAGCAGCGGCTTCTGATGGCGTCTTCTCGATGCTGCAGTTCGAGGGGCTGCCGCGTTCCGCCGAGCCGCGGGCCAAACGGGCGCTGGAGGAATCGCGCCGGCTGACCATGCCCGGCCTCGAGGTGGAAGCCATCCACTGGGTGGGTTGGATCGCCCACCACCTCGGCCACCTCGACGAGGCGGCGGACCTTCTGCGCCAGACGGTAGCGCTAGCCGAGCGGATTGGCGCCCCCCGCCGCTTCACGATCCCGCAGCTGAGGGCGGTGCTGCACTCGATTGAAGCCAGCCGAACGGACTTCCTGTCGAACGTCAAGGCCATCGAGGGTCTGATCGCGGCCGAGAAGGACGCCCACTTTCGCCTCGTCATCCGAACTCTCCACATCGGGCTGGTCGGGCGCTTCTCGCCCCCGGGCGCTAGCGAGCTCGACTCGCTGAGGGACGCCATATCAGAGGACGCAGCGGTGGCTGGCTGCGGCAGGTGCCTTTGGGAATCGACTCTCCAGGCAGCGGAAGCCTCGGCGCGGATCGGTTCGCTGGCGGCCGCACAGGATGCGGTCGGCCGCTGGGACGCCACCCACCCCGATCCGCGCCCGGGGGGGCCGACCGCCCGGCGCGCCTACGTCGAGGCCCTACTCACCGCCCGGCGGGATCCGGGCGCAAGCGCCAGCCACTTCGCCGAGGCCGCCCACGCCGCCGAGTCGGTCGGATACAGGCTCATGCGGCTGTGGATCGATCTCGACGCCGCCGCTGCCGTCGCCCACCTCGACCGGACAGCCGCCGTCCGAGCCTTCGAGCAGGCGGCCTGCGAATCGCAGGGGATGGGGGCCCGGAGCGAGCTTCAGTTGGCCGAGGCCCGACTACGTGGCCTCGGAGTCCACACGTGGCGGAGAGGCCCGACCACCTCGCCGGCCACGCTCAGCCAGCGCGAACGCGACATCGCCGAAGCGGTGGGCAGGGGGGCGACCAACCCGGAGATCGCCGCCTCGCTGTTTCTGTCCCGCAAGACTGTCGAGCGCCACGTCTCACACATCCTGGCCAAGCTCTGCGTCCGCAATCGCGCCGAACTGGCCGCCCTGCTGGCCCACAACGATGAGGGAGCTGCCCGATGATCCCCTCCGACCGGGCTCTTAGGGTCAGCTCTCGATGGGACAGCTGGTACTGCTGGTGCCGACAGATCGGACCGACGTGCCGATCGGCTCGACGGCCATCGAGGCGCTCGCACGCCTCGGCGTAACGAGCGTCTCACTGGCGGCCGACTGTCACACCACAGCCATCATCCTTGAAGGCTGGGCGTTCGATCCCGCCCGGTCCGGGGCCGCCATCTTGGCTCTCGGCGGCTCCCCCGAGGAAACCCGAACGCTGCAGTCGATCGCACACATGGCGGTCTCGGCCGCCGCAAGCCAAGGAGGAACCCTTCCATGAACCCGAACAAGGCTCTACTGGCCGCAATCCCCGCGCTCACTCTCGCCGGAGCCTCGCTTCTCGGCGTCGGCACCGCGGCCGCGGCTCCCGGCCCCACCCCCAACCAGCTGACCGGTGCCGCCAACATGGTCAACATTCACGCCCTTTCCGGCATGATGAACGCCATGACGATCAACAACCCCAATGGCGATGCCGGCATGTGGTGCGCCGTCTACGTCACCAACGGAGTGGTCTCCCCAGGGACCTGCAAGCTCAAGCCCTGAGCTTCCTGTCCATTCGGGTTACGCGTCATGCCGCTCGAGACCGAAGGCTCTTCGGGTTCCCCCGTGGGGAGGGGCTGAGTACCGGATGACCTCGTAGGTCGACGCGGGGATCCACCACTTCGGGTCCGTGACCTCCGAGTCTTGCAGGCGACAAAGCCAGCGAGACCGGGGGCCACGGACAGATGGGCTGCAGTGGCGATGCGTGCGCACCGTTGGGCGTGGACGGCTTCGTCGGGCTCGCCACGACCGAGGAGAACGGCGAGTGGTACGTGCTCGTCGGGGCGACCCGACGAGCAGGGGGGTGCCCGAGTTGCGCAGTGATCGCACCGGCCAGGGGCGAAGCGTCGTCCAGGTGCCGGACCCTCCGATCTCCGGGTGCCCTGTGCGCCTCGTGCGGAAGCGGTGCCGGTGGCCCTGCCGGCACGCCGACTACGAGTGCCGGAGCTTCACCGAGGAGAGCGAGCTCATCGAGGGATCGCTCACGAGGAGCCAGCAACGGTGATCTGCCGACGCGTTTGGTGCTCAGTAGGCCGATGTCATCGCTCTTCGGGCAGACGCCGAGGTCCGTGGCTGGGAGGGCGGAGCAGGCCTTCGCGCCCGAGTCGCGTCCGACCCCGGAGCACCTTCGCCGGGTTGAGATGGGACAACGAGGCGGCGGAAGGGAACGACATCACCTCGAAGGCCGGTTGATCGCCGAGGACCTCGCGAACTTCGGGAACTTCCGCAGCCGTGCCCTCTCTAGGCCGGGCGACTCAACTTCAGGGTTCTCGACTCGACTGTGGCCAGATGCCGAGGAGGAGGGCTCACCCCGCGAGAACCGGAGGAGCACTGATCCCTCGAGCGCGCCCTCCCGATGTCTTGCGACATCACACTCGAGCGGACGACGGGACTCGAACCCGCGACCCTCACCTTGGCAAGGTGATGCTCTACCAACTGAGCCACGTCCGCGTGAGAGGCCCATCGTAGCAATACCGCCGGCGGCGGCAAGCGTCACGGCACGTGGGATC
>JAKAQB010000132.1 GCA_021811865.1 Actinomycetes bacterium
AGGCCCGGGACGTCGCCCTGGCCGCCCTCGAGCGGATCGACGTCCGGCGGGCAGAGCTGGCCGACGCCGCCCATCGGCTGGAGGGGCAGCTGCGGGGCCTCGACCTCTCCAAGGTCCACGCCTTGCAGGCTGTCGAAGAACGGGCACGCGCCGCGACCGACGAGGCCGTGCGCCAGTCGGACCGGGCCGTCGCGGACCGGGAGCGGGCCGATGCAGCGATCCGGGAGTCCACGAGCGCTTCGGCTGACGCGGCGGCGGCGACCCGGCGGTACGAGGAGGCGGCGGGCGCCGTCCTCCCGCTCGCGTCCGACGCCGGCCTGGCCGCAGAGCACGAGCTCCACGCCGAGCAGCTGGCGACTGAGCCCCGGCGCGCCCGCGCCGCTCTCAGCGGAGCCGCTGACCGCCGCTTGGAGTTGCTCGTTGCCCTGCGCCGGGCGGCGCCGGCCGCCGCCGCCGCCCTGGCCCGCATCGCCGCCGCCGAGGGCGACCGGGTCCTCGCCGACGCCGACCTCGACACCGCCGGCCACAACCACCAGACGGCAACCGAGGCGCTGGAGGCCGCCGCCGCCGACCTCCTCCGCGCCGTGCTCGACTGGGCCGCTGCCTGGTACATCCGACTGCCCGCCGGCGCCGAGTCCGACGTGGTCGACGGTGTCCTCGCCGGCCAGAGGCCAGCTGCGGGGCCGTTCCTCACGGCGGGGCGCGAACACCTGCACGGCGAGCGCCGGCGGCTGGCGACTGCGATCACCCGCGCATCGGAGCAGCGCGCCGCCGCCGAGAACGAGCGTGCCCGCGTCACCGCCGAGGCCGACGACGCGCCCCCGACCAGGCCCGGCCGCCCTGCCGAGCGCCCCGACGGCCACGCCCCGTTGTGGGAGTGCGTCGACTTCGCCCCCGACCTTGACGCCGCCCGCCGGTCCGGCCTCGAGGCGGCCCTGGAGGCCTCCGGCCTGCTCGACGCCCTCGTCGCTCCCGATGGCGATCTCCTCGATGCCGGCAGCCTCGATACCTGGATCAAAGGCGCCGCTGGCGGCCCGGACGGCGACGTCGGCACCGACGGCCGGGTGGGCACGGGGCGGGACGAGCCGGCGGTGGACGGGCTCGTCCCCGTCGCCGGGGGACCGGTGGGCGGGGACGCCGTCGCCCGGGCCCTCGCCGGCATCGCGGCGGCGGCGGTTGTCCGCACCGACGGCCGCTGGCAGGTAGGGCCCCTGCACGGCCGGTGGTCCAAGGATGCCGCCGAGTACATAGGCGCGACCGCCCGCGCCGAGGCACGTCGGCGGCGGATCGAGACGCTGACCACCGAGATCGATGCCCTCACCGCCACCCTTGCCAGCCTGGCCGGCGAGGACGAGGCCCTGGTCGCCGAGTTGGGCCGCCTCGACGATGCCGAGCGCGCCTGGCCCTCCACGGACCCGCTGCGGGACGCTTCGACCGAGGCCGTCCGGGCTCTGGCGGCCGTAGCCGAAGCCCGGGAGACCCTGGCCGTAGCCGAAGCCCGGCTGGCCCAGGCACGGGAAGAGGGACAGGCCGCCGTGGAGGGTCTCCGCCGCGCCGAGGACACCGCCGGATGCCGGGCGGCCGGCGTGGAAGCCGCCATCGACGCCGTGCGCGACTACCGCGAGGCGCTGGCTGCGCTCGTCGCCGACGCGGAGCGCGCCGGCGAACGCCGATCCACGGCGGCCGCGGCCGCCAGCCGGGCTGATGCCGCCGTGACCGAGGCAGGCAGGTCCGAGGCCGAAGCCGTCCACGCCCGCGCCGTGGCCGCGACCGCCCGCGGCGAGGCCGACGAGCTCCGAGGGACCGTCGGCGCGGACGCCGAGACCGTCCTTGCCCGTCAGGCCGCCCTCAGCGCCGAGCTCGAGCAGGCCCGGGCCGAGGACCGGCGGCTCGCCGAGGAGCGGGACGCCGCCTCCCGCCAGGAGAGCGCGGCGGCCGCCTTGCTCGCCCAGACCGAGGAGGAGCGGATCCAGCGGGAGGCCGAGCGGGCAGCGGCCCTGACCCACCTCGCCGAGCTGGCCGCCACCGAGCTGGCGCGGCTGGCGCTCGGCCCTGTGCCCGACAGTCGCGCCCTCACCCAAGTCACTGCCGGCCTGGCGTTCGCCCGAGCGGCCCACGACAGGCTCCGCGACGTCGAGGTCGACCAGCGCGTACAGGACGATGTGAACAACCGCCTCCACAACGGCTACAGCGTCCTCAGGTCGCAACTCGGCGCAGACTTCGACCCCTACCTCGACACCAGCGACGGGCTCGAGGTCTGCTACGCCACCCTCAACGGTGCTGTGGTCGGCGTCACCGACCTGTCGGCCGCGTTAGACGACCAGATCCGCCGGCGCCGCGAGACGCTGTCCGCCGAGGAGCGTCAGCTGATCGAGCGCCACCTGCTCACCGAGATCGGCTCCCACCTCGGCGACCGTGTCCACGCCGCCTGGGACCTGACCCGGCGCATGAACCAGCAGCTCGCCGAGCACGCTACGCGGGGTGGCGTCACCCTCCGGTTGTCCTGGGAGGTCGCCCCCCAAGCCGGGCCGGCCGCCGAAGAGGCCATGAAGCTGCTGCGGCACAACGTCGGACTCCTCGACCAGAGGGAGCGGGCCGCGCTCGCAGCCTTCCTCCACGAGCGGGTGCGCGCCGCCCGGGACGCCGGCGAGGGCAGCGACGTCGTCGAGCGGCTGGCCACCGTCCTCGACTATCGGAGCTGGCACCACTTCACCGTCCACCTCCGCACCCCCGACGGCCGCGAGCAGCGCATGACGGCCCACACCCACGGCGCCGGCTCCGGCGGCGAGCAGGCCAAGCTTGCCCACCTCCCGCTGTTCGCCGCCACCGCCGCCTATTACAGCTCTGCCCGACCCGACGCCCCGCGCCTGCTGATGCTCGACGAGGCATTCGCCGGGATCGACGACAGCGAGCGGGGCGACTGCATGGGCATGCTCGTCGGGCTGGACCTCGACATGGTCCTCACCAACTACGCCGAATGGGGCTGCTACCCGGAGGTGCCCGCCGTCGCCGTCTACCACCTCGAGCGCACGCCAGGTCAGCCCGGCGTCGTCGCCCTGCGCTTCGTGTGGGACGGCGTCGATCGCCGGGAGGACGACCCCTGGCTCGACTCCCGGGAGCCGCCCGAGCGTGGCCTCTTCGCCTGACGTCCTCGCTGACCCCCGCCTGCGGCCGTTGTGGGGGGCGGTCCACCGCCGCCTGGAATCGGTGGGTGCCGGGGGGAACCTGACCGGAACCGCCGTCCACCTGCGGGACCTGGCTCCCGACGAGCGGGCCGCCGTCGACCAGCTCCTCGGCGCCCGCTCGCGGGGAGCGACGGTCCGCGTGCCCCTCGACCGGCTCGACCGGCGGTTACGGGAGCGGACCGGCCGGTCGCTCGGCTCGGTTGTCGAGGACCTCGTCGGGCCGCGGCGCGACCGGCCGGCCGAGCGAGCCGCCCTCGACGCGACCTGGAAGCGGCTGACGTCGCACCCCGCGGTCGCACGGCACCCGGCGCTGGAGGGGTGGCTGGCCACGACGCGCTGGCGGACGGAGCCGGACGACGTGATGGCCGGGCTCGACGTCCTGGCCCACCTCCCCCAGGCGATCCGCGGCGGGCGCACCCGCCTGGCCGCCCGGATCCTCCACGACGCCCACGCCCTCGACCCGGACCGGCCAGCCGGTCGCATCGTGCTTTCCGCCCTCGCCCACCGCAGCGGTGAGCCCGTTGTCAGCCTGCGGGCGGCCGACCGCCGCCGGTTGTGGGCGGAGGTGGGTGTGCTCTCCGACGATGTCTCCTCGACGGTGCTGACCCTCGGGTTGCGACCCGTACCCACCGGTCCGCTCACCGAAGCGGCGGACCGGTGGGCCGAGGCCGCCGTCCCGCTGCCCGTTCCTCTGGCCGCCGTCCAAGCCGAGGCGTGGCGGGTGGCTCCCGGAACTCTGGTGTCCGTCTGCGAGAACCCCTCCGTCCTCGCTGCTGCTGCCGGTACTGGGGCGACGATGGTCTGCGTCGAGGGCCGCCCCCGCCTGGCCGCCACGCTCCTCCTGCAAGCACTCGCCACCAGCGGGGCGCGCCTTCGCTACCACGGAGACTTCGGTGCCGGCGGGATCTCCATCGCCAACGGCGTCATCGGCGAGCTCGGCGCCGAGCCCTGGCGCATGGGCGTCGGCGACTACCGGGCCGCGCTTGCCGGCACCGCCGCCGAGCGGCTGCGCCCCCTGCGGGGTGCGGTCCCCGAGGCCTGCTGGGAGCCGCAGCTGGCGGCCGTCGTCCGCGCCGCCGGTGTGGAGGTCGAGGAGGAGCTCGTCCTCGACCTGCTGCTCGGAGACCTCGACACTGAGCGGGGTGCCGCCCCGTAGCCGGTGGCGGTTGGCAGCGAACTGGCAGATGGCCTCGTGCCGGCTGCCATGGAGCGGCAGCTTCGCGGGCTCGAGCTCTTCAGCTGGCGAACAGGCCATGGGTAGTGGCGGTGTCATCGAGCGGTCACCACGTACGGACCCGACGAAACGGCGGGTCGAAGCGCGCCGGTGCCGGGAAGCTGACCTGCCATCCTGGCCCGGGTGTGAGGTCTCGCCCGGGCACCGGGCGGATCGCCGATCTCGGCCAGAGCCGGGAACTGATCGATGCGTCGCCCAGATGGCTGGCCAGCTTCCCGCCCAATCGGCGGTCGACCGCCTCGAGGGCGCCACCCACGGGCTCGGCATCGAGGGTGAGTCCTGCGCAAGCGGCAGAAGGAGCAGCCACTGCCACGCCGGCGGCCCCGCCGCCCACGCGGCGAGCCCGAAGGGTTCACAGCACTGTGTCGGTCCGCCACCGTCACGGGCGGGCCTGGGCGAACCGGACGAGGTGGCCCGTGCCTGCGGCGGAAGGCCGGTCCCATGTGGGCGGTGGGTGGTATCCCGGGGGTGGCCATCGGCGCTCACCCGGCCGGCGGAGGTCGCCACCGGGTGTCTCCTGGACGCCGGTCGCCGCCGCGGCGTCCACGGAGGCTCTGGGCACCGCCCGCCAGCACGTGGACGCCGAGGTGGGCTGTCGGCACCGGGGAATTACGGATCGCTCCCCCGTGGTAGCTCGCTACCTCCCCGGAGGTGGCCCCGTCACACTCACCCACGTGGCGCGGCGGCGTTGCCGAGGACTCGCTCCCGGGCGGGTGAGCCGCCGGCGCCGGCCGGTTCCGAGGCAAGAGCCGGTCCACGAGACGAGAGGAGGACCACGGTGCCCATCGGCTCAGGCGGAGGCGGTCCCGACCGTGCTGTCGTGAGCGACTCGAGCAGTGCCGGCGCCGGTCAGCGACCGGCCGGAGAGGCTCCCTCGTTCCGCCGGCGCCCGTCGCGCCGGTCCGTCACGTTCCTCCTCGGAGCGATCTGGCTCATCGACGGCATCCTCCAGCTCCAGCCGTCGATGTTCTCCCGCTCCTTCGCGCTCGGGACTCTCGCCGGCACGGCGCAGGGGCAGCCGGCATGGGTGGCCCAGAGCGTGACCGGGATGGCTCGCTTCCTCGCTCCGCACATCGCGCTGTGGAACGTGCTCTTCGCCCTGATCCAGCTGGCGATCGGCGTCTGCCTGCTCGTCAACCGGGTGGTGAGGCCAGCCCTCGCCGTCTCCATCGCCTGGTCGTTCTCGGTCTGGTGGTTCGGGGAGGCCTTCGGCGGGCTCTTCGGCGGGAGCGCCAGCATGCTCACCGGCGCTCCCGGGGCGGTGATGCTCTACGCGCTGATCGCCGTGCTGGTGTGGCCCCGCCAGGGCCGGCCCGACGCCGGCGACCCGGCGGACCGGTCGGGCCTGGTGGACTCCGGAGGCAGGTTGCTGTGGGCCGCATTGTGGGTGGGAAGTGGCGTGCTCCAGCTGCTCTCCTCCAACCGGCCCGACGGAGCGATCAGCGCGCTCATCTCCGGGGCCGCCGCCGGCGAGCCCCGCCTGCTCGCTGCGCTCGCCGCCGCCGCCGCCCGCCTCGTCGGGACCCATGGCGCCCTTGTCGGGATCGCACTCGCCCTCGTGGAGGTGGCCGTCGGCATCGGGGCGCTCCGCCGCAGGCCGGATGCCGCCCTGGCCCTTGGGGCCCTGCTGTCGCTCGGGTTCTGGGTGATCGGACAGGACCTCGGAGGCATCCTCACGGGGAGCGGCACCGACCCGAACAGCGGCCCCCTCTTCGTCCTGCTGGCCGTCGCCCTGTGGCAGGGCGTCCCTTCGGCGGCCCTCGACCGCCCTCGGGAGCTCCGTGGACACGTCTCCCAGCACGGAGTTGCTACCGCTGGCACGCTCGGCTCCCGGCCGACCTGAGGGCGACCGAGGCGATGCCCCGACGCGTTGAGGCGGCTAGCTGGCCTGCGATGGAGGCGCTCTCGGCAGTTCGGCCGGCCTCGCCGGGCCGGGAGTCGCGGCCGGGTCCCCTCGGGGCTCAGCGATCGTCGCGG
>JAKAQB010000133.1 GCA_021811865.1 Actinomycetes bacterium
TGTGACCCTCGACCGAGACGATCACCAAGCGGCGTTGAACGATCTGTTCGTCCTCGCCCAGCAGTTCGGGTACGACCTACTCAACGGCGAGATCAGCAAGCTCGTCGACTCAGCGGTTGGTCGTCCAGATACTCGGTTGTCTGCGTGACGCCGGCATCACCGCGCACGCCGGGTGGCGGTACGTGGCGGAGAACTACGCGGACCCGGCAGCGCACGGCCCGCTGATCGCCGCCCTGCCTGACG
Organism: Actinomycetes bacterium; assembly: GCA_021811865.1. The sequence goes on from JAKAQB010000133.1 coordinate 244, forward strand.
TTTGCGACGGGGTGGTCGTCTATGGAGACATGGACCAGGCGCTGGCGGCCCTCGCCGGCCTCGAGGTGACCGACGCGGTGGTCCTAGCCCCGGCCTCGGTGTTCACCACCCCCGGCCAGACCCGGATTGTGGTCGGCCCGCGCCACGACTTCCGCGCCGGCAGGTCTGAGTCCGAACGCCTCAGCGGCCTCATCTCAAGGTCGAGCAGGGAGATCGCCGAGCTGGTCGGCCGACGCGATACCGACCTGACGCTGCGCAGCCGAGTGCAGGCCCTGCTCGACGAGCTGCCCACGGGGGGGATCGCCGCGCTCGCTGCCGAAAGCGACGCCCTAGCCGCCAAGGCCCGCGCCGCGGCCGAGGAGCTATCCGCAGCAAGCGAGACCCTGACCGGGCTGGAGCGCCGGCACCGGGACCTGACCGAAGCCCGTGTAGGCGCCGAGCGGATCGCGACCGAATCCCGAAGAGACGCCGAGCGGGTCGCCCAGCTGGTCGACACGGAGGCGACGACCATCGCACCCGCCCGAGCCCGGCGGGAAGCCATCCCGGCGTTGAAGATGGCCGCCGCCACCGCGGAGGAGGGAGCTCGCCAGCGCCTCGAAGACGCGGAGGGTCGCCTCAACCGAGCGAGAGACCGGATCCGCGAGCTGCGCGAGAAGCGAAAGGCCTGGCAGGCACGTCGTGCTGGGCTACCGGACCCGTCGGACCCAGGCCTCGTCGGCGTCGACGCCGCCGACGAGGCGGTCACCGAGCTAGCCGAAGAGCTGAGGGAGGCCTACCCGGAGACCGAGCTGCGCCGCCGCGTGGAGGAGGCCGTCCGTGGTCTGCGAGCGATTACCGAGGACTGGGAGCGCAACAGCGACGAGGTGCGGGCGTTGGCCGAGGCGTTCGCCGGCACCCCGGCGGGCAGCGACGCCGACCTCCGAGCGGAGGAGGCGACCCGGGCAGCCGAAGACGTGACCGCGGCTACCGCCCGGCGGACGCTCGCCGAGCGGGAGCTGTCCGACGCCGAGAAGGAGCTCGCCGGTGCTGCCTCCCGCCGCGCCGATCTGCCCGAGATGCCCACCGACCGGGACTCCGCGCTCGCCCTGGCCAACGCCGCCGAGGCGGAGGCGAACGCCATCCAGTTGCGGGTAGGTGTCCTGGAGCGGGACCGAGACAAGACGGGGGAAGCCAGCAAGGCCAACACGGCCCGCGCTGCGATGCTGCGAGATCAGGTCGGCAAGTTCCCGGGGATCAGCGCGGCGCACGAGCCGGCGGGAACGGTGCCCTCCGATGACGGCGAGGTGCGGCGGATGGTGGACAACTTGGCCCGTCAGGTCGAGATCGCCGAGCGAGCCTGGGGTACGGCGTCATCTACGCGCTCAGCCCGGGCCGACGAGCTCAAGGACTGGGCCGGCGCCGACCGCTTCACCCGGGTGGCAGAGGAGGAGAACGGCCGCTGGGTACGGATCATGCGGGAGCGGCTGCGCTCGTCCAACTTGATTGACACCGTCGGGCCGCGCGCCGCGGATTGGGTGACGGACCTGGCGATCCGCCAAGACGCCATCGCCGCCCAGCTACGCCAGGTGGACCAGACCAAGGAGAACATCGTGGGCCGTCTCGCCGCGCTGGTTGACGACAGCCTTTCGGTGATCGTGCGGGCCTCGTCGCTGTCCGAGCTACCGGAAGGGATCGGGCCGTGGGCGGGCGCGAAGTTCCTCGACGTCGCCCCCCGCAACCGTCCATCCCGGGAGCAGGCCTTGGTCCGTGTCGGAGAGCTGGTCGACCGGATGGTGGAAGCGAAGCGTGTGGAGGTCGAACCAGCGGAGCTTCTCTGGCGGGCCATGGAAGCCTCGGTCATCGACGGGTTCCGGGCCAGCGTGTTGAAACCGGCGCCCGAGCAGCCCACCGTTCGCACCCCCGTCGAGAACATGAGTAAATGGTCCGGCGGGGAGAACCTGACCGCCTCGCTGATCTTGTTCTGCATCCTTGCTCGGCTTCGCACCGAACAACGCACTGGCCGACGTTCCGCGGCACCCGGCGGACTGGTACCACTCGACAACCCGCTGGGAAAGGCGAACTACCTGGAGTTCCTCAAACTGCAGCGTACGGTGGCCCGGGCCACCGGGGTGCAGCTGGTCTTCTGGACCGGGATCGGGGATCTGGGAGCGGTGACCGCGTTCCCCCGAATCATCGCCGTGCACAAGCGCCCATCGAAGTCTCGAGCAGGAGTGGCGTTCACGGTTGCCGACGATGCACATTCCGCCAACGATCCCGACCCGATGTTCGAGGAGGTGTCGGCGTCCGGGTCAGTCCGCGGCGATCCATGACCACCGCAGCAGGTCCGGCGCCAAGCCGAAGGAACCATGAGTCGGCGCTTGCCCAAGCGATCGCCGAGGCCGTGAGTGCATCGAGTCGGCGGCGGGTCCACCTCCCCGAACTGCTCGAGGCAGCAGGCCAGTAGATCGCAGCGCGGCGTCGGCGGTCGGCTGGCGCGGCCGCGTGCTGGCCGCCCTCGAGGATTGAGGTGTGTCTGACTTTGCCGCGGAAGTCCGGCCGAAAATGACCCAAGTCACTGGCCCGGCTCCCCGGTGTTGGTGGTGTCCCGGCGATGGTAGGCGAGCCGCTCGTGGCGCGCTCGCTCGAGGCCCCGCCGGCGGGCCTCGCGGATGGCGTGTCCGCGTCCCTCGTGCTCGTCGTTCGGCGTGACGTAGCCGATACCGGCGTGCAGCCGGACCGAGTTGTACTCGTGGCGCACCCGGCCGAGCTCATGCTCCAGCAGTTCCGGGTCGCCGATGCGCTCCAAGTGCGGCCACTCGCCCTTCACGTGACCGAACAGCGTCTCGATCCACGCCTGGTCGGTTGGGGTGTGGGGCCGCCCGTGGTGCTGGGCGACGGCCATGGCGGCCATGAACGCCTTGGTGGCGTCGCTCTTCATCTGGGGCCCGTTGTCGGACACCGCGAGCAGGATCGGCCGGGCGGGGTCGTCCTCGGCCAGCTCCAGGCGCTCGGGGGTGAGCAGGTCGACCAGGCCCTCTTCGAGCAGCGCCCGCTCGAAGATGACCTTCACCTGGGTCGAGGTCTCCTCCACCGACACCAGCGTGTCGATCCACTTGCGGCTGACCATGTCGATGATGGCGAAGGCACAGCGGCGCGCCCGGGTGAAGTGCGTCACGTCCCAGCCCCAGATGCGATTCGGCGCCCAGACGAGCCACTGTGGCCACTGGCGGCGGCCGACGGGCTCACGGGGGCCGACCTCGGGGAGGACGAGGCCGTGAGCTGCGAGAACTCGGCGAACCGTGGAGGGCGATACCCACACCGTCTCGGTGTAGGAGCCCCGGTGGGCGAGCTTCCGGTGCGAGCGGTCGACCTCTCCCCAGGTCTCTGCAAGCTCCAAGATGGCCCGCTCCTCCCAGCCCAGAAGTCCGTGGGTGGGATTGCCGCCTGGTGCCTTGTCGATCAAGGTGCCGCTCTCGCGCAGACGGGCACGCCAGCGGTGCACCCGGTCGTCGGAGACGCCCCACAGCGAGCACACCCAGCTCTGGGAGAACCCGGCTGCCAGCGCCTCCTCCACGCTCTTCAAGACCAGCTCCTTCGTCTCGGCGGGGGCCCGCGCCGGGAGCGGACCGGTCAGCCCCAGCCGGCTTTTCCCCGGACGACCGCCAGCTCGATGGCCTGCGCCTTGATCGCCTCGGTGAGCTGCACGATCTCCGAGCGCGCCGCTTCGAGCGCCCAGTCGCGCTCTTTGGCCGGTCGGCCAGGCTTGGCCGCCAGCGCGGCGAGCGCCGCGTCCTTCACGGTGCGCCGGATGCCGATGATCGTCGATACGTCGACCATCCACTTGCGCGCCGCGTCGGCCTGGGTGATCTCGCCAGCGGTGATCTGCAAGAAGATCTCCCACTTCGTCTCCGGGCTCAGCACCCGCGGGCGACGACGCCCCGATCCCGTGTTGTCCCCGACCACTGCATGCTCCTCTCGGTTGGACCGAGAAGCCTGTCAGTGTTGGTTCATTTCGCGGTGGATGCTCCGCGCCGAAGTCAGACGCAAGACAGGATCTACGGGGTGTTGGCGTGATCGAATGGCCGAAAGCGTCGTTTGACCGCAGTGCCACCCCGCCGCTACCCATGTAGGTAGCCCGTCCCGTCGAGCCGCGGCGGCCAACGCCGGTGCAGCGGGCACCGGTGTGGCGCGCGGAGCTGGCGTGGGCCGCTGACCCGGGGTCGGACCTATCTGCGAGTGAGGTGAAACTGCTCGCCGCGGTGAACGACTGGCTGGCCCGCGGTGACCGACGGTTGGTGCCGGTACGTGAGCGGTCGCTGGAGGTCTTCGGCGACGAGAAGCTACTGGAGACGTTGCTGCTCGGTCGGCTCTTCGGACCGGGCCGGCTCACTTTGGATCTGTTGTGGGCAGAGTCATGCTGGCCGGAGGTAGTGGAGTCGGTTGCCGGTCCGGGTGCCGACTGGCTCATTGTGGAGAACTACACCACGTATGTCTCGGTGTCTCGGGCGGCGCAGCGCGTCGGATATCCGGACCGGGTCATCTGGGGCTCTGGCAATCACATGTCAGCCCCCGGCTGGCGTCTCTCGCTCTGGCCGGTCGGCGCCCGTCCCGGGCCTGGTACTTCGGCGATGTCGACACCGGAGGGTTCAAGGTGGCGCGTACGGCCGTGACCCGGGCCGGAGAGCGAGGCCTCGGGGGCCTCTCGCCGGCGTGGGGGCTCTACCGCCTCGCCCTCGAGCGCGGTACCCCCCGGGCCACGGACACCGCCCGTGCAGGGTCGAGGGCCCAGGCGTGGATCCGTTCTTGGCTGGGCGACGAACTCGGCCCCGTCTGTGCCGACGGGTGGTGCAGGAACATGCGGGAACGGCCGCGTTGTCCGGGATCGACATGCGGGAGCTCCTCGGGGCTGAGGAGGATCAGCCAGCGTGCGCACGGCAGAAGCGGGATGGTGCCTGCCCGCCAGCGGCCACCGGGAAGGCGAGACCCCGATTATCGACCGCGGTTCCGCAACGCGCTCAAGATGAGTAGGGCAGCGCCATAGCGGCTGTATTATGCAGAGCCGGCGACCACGGCGTTCGCGTGAGCAGAGGCGCGAACATCCGCGAACAAAGGATGTCACCTTCACCCGTTACCTTGAACGTTCGCGTCTTTCGGGCTGATCGTCCTGGGCTTTCTTGCTGTGTCGTGGCATTCCGACGGGGTTGTCCACAGGGTTTATCGACCTGATTATCGACGCGTGATCATCCTGCCCTACGCAGCCCTACGCAGCCCTACGCACGAGGTCGTCTCGCTGCAGCGCCCCCACGCTGGGCCATCGCGAGAGGCGGGCCGGGAGGCGCGCATCCGTGCCTCGCGTTGCCCTACGCAGCCCTGCCGCAGCGTAGGGCATTGCCCTTCTCAACGACGGCGCCCGAGGTCAGCGCCGGACAGACTCCGGAGCCCCGCCGGCACGGGCGGTGCGCCAGGTGACGAAGGCGGTGGTGTTGCTCGGTGCTGGTTGGTCACGGGTGGCGGGACGACCGCTCGTCTGCGAACTGTTCGAGGACGTGCCGTTTGCAGCCTCCGCAGATTCCCAGCGGCTGCATACTCGGGTTCACGAGGAGTGGCGGCGGTGGCGCGACCAGCACACCGACGCGTTTGCCGAGGAGTTCCTGTCCGCCATGATGGGCACCTCCCTCTGGCCATACGTCATCCGGTACGTCGGAGCCCGTCTTGCTGAGCCCGATCAGGTCCGGCTCGCCAACGAGCTGCGGTATGGGGAACGGCTTGACAAGCCGTCGCCGGCTGCGATGCATCACCGGTTCATCGAGGCGGTCTTGCACAAGTACGAACTCGTCGGCGCCGTTACGACGAACTACGATCTCCTCGCGGAGCGAACGCTTCGACATCGGCCGATGAAGCGGCCAACGAGGCCAGGGTTCTTCTACGCCGGTATCGGTGGAGGCCGCGTTCAGGGAGCGTCCACCTTCTCGGTACGACGCAAGTGGATCGACATCACCGGAACCGTCCCACTCTGCAAACTGCATGGATCGCTGAACTGGTGTCTGTCAGCATCGGGCGTCATGGTGCTCGCTGATTGTCGCCCGGCGTATCGCTCGCGCGATATCAGCTACATCGTCGCTCCTGCACATGAGAAGGCGATGCC
>JAKAQB010000049.1 GCA_021811865.1 Actinomycetes bacterium
CGCCGCCCGGCGGAGGGCGTTCGGATCATCGGCGCCGAAGAGGCGCAGGCGGCGCTCGAGGCGGGCCAGGCGGCCGGTCGGCGGGCGGAGGACGAGTTGCGCTTCGGCGACGTGCCGCCGGCTCCTTCCGGTCCCCGACCCGCCCACCGCTTCCCGCTGCCGGATTCGGTGGACCCGGCTGTCGCCGTGCCCCGTCCGCCGGTGGCGCCGCTGTCCCAGACCAGCCCCCAGATCCGCGCCCCGCGGGCGGCTGACGCCGCCCGGGGCGCCGAGCGCCGGGCCGGCCAGTCCGGGGCCGGGGCTGGCCGGGGCGAGGCCGAGGGGGACGAGGTTGACCAGCACGGGGCCGGCGGGAACGAGGCGGCGCTCGATCGGGCCGCTCCCGGCGAAGCGCCACGAGGCGGTGCGCAACGACGCAGAGCACCACGCGGTGCGACAACCCGCGGCGGGACAACCCGCGGCGGGACAACCCGCGGCGGGACAGCACGCGGTGGGACGGCACGCGGTGGGACAGCGCGAGTCGACGCGCCGCACGGCGGGGTGGTGAGCAGCGAGGTGGTGAGCGGGGTGGTGAGCAGCGGCGGGGTGAGCGGGGTGGTGAGCAGCGGCGGGGTGAGCGGCCCGGTGAGCCTCTTCGCGGAAGCCGAACCTACCGGGCGCGTTCGCGCCTTCGAGCCGCCCTCGGCCACCGACCCGACCGCGTCCGCTCCGGCCGAACCCGCCGAACCCGCCGAACCCGCACCGCTCCCGCGCGCCGAGCCGCCCCCCGCCGGAGACCCGCTCGGCTCCGGGCTGCGATGGGCGACGCCGGCCGGAGAAGGTGAGGGTGCCGGCGGGGACCGTGGTCGCTACGACAGCCGATGGACGCCGGCGGGCGGCCTCGACGACGACCCCAAGGGCGACGACCTCGGTGGGGGCTACCCCCGAGACGACGATCCCGGGGATGCGTGGGCGGACCTGCCGGCGGCGGACGACCCGACGGCGGTCAACCTGCCGGTGGCGAGCCCGCCGGTGGTCGACCCGTCGGTCGAGCCTTCCTGGGACCGGGCGCTCCTGTGGCCCTCGCTCTGCGACGAGCCCTTCCCGGGCGCCGAGGACCCCGACGACGGCTCCGGCGGCGCAGACGCCCCCTGGCGGCCTCCGGCCACCGCAGCCGCCACCCGAGCGCGCATCCCCGCCCCGCCGCCCCCCGAAGAAGGCATCACCGTCGTCGGCTCCACCGACATGCCACACTGGACCGACCCGCCGACCGGTGAGGTTCCGATAGCGATCGCCGACCTGGCTGGTGAGGATGAGGACACCGGTAGCGGCGCCGGCGTGCGCTGGCGCAGCCCCCACGACGACTGGGAAGACAGCCCCGACGTCGAGGAGCTCGCCGGCGACGACGTACGGGTTGGGGCCATGCAGGACCGCAGCGAGGAGTCCGACATGTTCTCCTTCGACGAAGCCTTCGAGCGGCTGGAGGAGGAGCGCTCCGGATCACATCCGGTGGTGCCCTTCGACGACCTCGACGAGGACGAGCCGATCCGAATCGGCGGCCGGGGCGCTACCACCGCCCCAACCGCTACCACAGCCAGAGGTGCTGCCACCACCAAGAGCGCAGCCACCGCCACCATGGCGCGCCCCCCGGCAGGCACGCGCCGGCACCTCACGCCGGCCGCAGGCGGCCGGGCGCCCCTCGGCCGCTTCGACGACGATGGCGGCGCTCCCCAGGACCTTGCCAGCCGCGTCGCCGTCGGGGCCGGACTGGGTCTGCTGGCGATCGCCGCCTACGCGGTCGGCGCCAAGGCGCTCCTCGCCCTGGTGGCCATCGCCCTCGTAGCCGCCGCCGGCGAGACCTTCAGCATGCTGCGCCGCAGCAGCGGGTTCCGGCCCGCCACCCTGATCGGGCTCCTGGCCACCATCGGGTTGGTCCTCGGAGCGTGGTGGAAGGGCATCGACGCCCTCCCGCTGGTGCTCGCCGTGACCTTGGCCGCCACCATGGTCTGGTACCTGCTCGGGGTCAGTGGTGCCCGACCACTGGCCAACGTGATGGCCACGCTCACGACCGTGGCGTGGGTGGGGCTGCTGGGGTCGTTCGGGGCGCTGCTGTTGCGGGCGCCGCACGGCAAGGGGTTGTTCTTCACCGCGCTGGTGACGGCCGTCCTCGCCGATGTGGTCGCCTTCTTCGGGGGCCGCGCGTTTGGGTCGCACCGCCTGGCGCCCCAGGTCAGTCCGGGCAAGACGGTCGAGGGCCTCGTGGCCGGTGCCGTCGCCGCCCTGGTGGTGGGGGCAGTGCTCGGCCACCTCATCCAGGGGTGGGGCGGCTTCAAGCACGGTGTCCTGCTCGGCGTGGTGGTGGCGGTGTTCGCGCCGATCGGCGACCTGTTCGAGTCGCTCATCAAGCGCGACCTCGACGTGAAGGACTCGGGCCACACCCTCGCCGGCCACGGCGGCCTGCTCGACCGGTTCGATTCCCTCCTGCTCGTGCTGCCGGCCTCCTACTACCTGGCCGTCGCCCTTCACCTTGCCTGACCAGACGACCGTCAGCCTCGTCGGCTCGACCGGTTCCATCGGTACGCAGGCCATCGACGTCATCGAGGCGGAGCCAGACCGCTACAGGGTGACCGCACTGGGAGCGGCCCGGTCCGTCCAGCTCCTCGCCCAACAGGCCCACCGCCTCCGCCCCGCCCGGGTCGCCCTCGCCGACCCGGGCGGGGCGGCGGAGCTCGCCCGGCTCGTGCCTGCGGGGACCGAGATCCTCGCGGGCGACGGCGCCCTCGAGGCCATCTCCGTCGACGCCGATGTCGTCCTCAACGCCGTGGTGGGCTTCGCCGGCCTGCCCGTGACCCTGGCAGCGCTGCGGGCCGGACGCCGCCTCGCCCTCGCCAACAAGGAGTCGCTGATCGCCGGCGGGCCGGTCGTGCAGGCGGCCCGGGCGACGCCGGGGGCGGAGATCGTCCCGGTCGACTCCGAGCACTGCGCCGTGCACCAGTGCCTGCGCTGCATTCTCGACGAAAGAGGGATCGGATCCCTGCCGAACCCTCCGCTGTCCCCTCTGCGCCGGGTGGTGCTCACGGCCAGCGGCGGTCCGTTCCGAGGCAGGTCCAGGGCCGAGCTGGCCGAGGTGACCGTCGCCGACGCCCTCGCCCACCCCACCTGGTCCATGGGGCCGAAGATCACGATCGACTCCTCCACGCTCATGAACAAGGGGTTGGAGGTCATCGAGGCCCACGAGCTCTTCGGCGTCGGCTACGACGACATCGATGTCGTCGTGCACCCGCAGTCGGTCGTGCACTCGATGATCGAGACGCGCGACGGGGCTACCATCGCCCAACTGTCGATGCCGGACATGCGACTGCCCATCGGCTATGCGCTGGCATACCCAGACCGGATATCCACCCCGTTCGGGGCGATCGAATGGAGCGGCCTCAGCCGTTTGGAGTTCGAGCAGCCGGATCGGGAGGCCTTTCCATGCCTCGACCTCGCCTACCGAGCGGGCCGGGACGGTGGCAGCGCGCCCGCCTGCCTCAACGGTGCCAACGAGGTCGCCGTCGACGCCTTCCTGCAGGGGCGGATCCGCTGGGTCGACATCCCCGATGTCATCGCCGAAACGCTCGACGCCCATGTCCCCACGGCGCCCGGTACCGTTGCGGACGTGCTCGACGCCGACCGCAGCGGGCGGGACCTGGCCCTCGCCGCCGTCGGGCGGCGGTGAGCAGCGGCACCGCGAGCGGGCGCGGGCTGCGCACCGACCCGCTCGGCCTGGCACGCCACCACGACTGGGAGGAGCCCGCCGCGGAGGACCCGGGCGACACGCCCTCGTCGCGGCGCGCGCTCGCCCGCCTCGTGCTCGTCGTTGCCGCCGTCCTCGGTGCCGCCTACGCCGCCGGCGCCGGCATCGGCGAGACCGCCGTCCTCGTGCTGTGCCTGGTCGCCTGCATCGTGGCCCACGAGCTCGGCCACCTCATCACGGCCAAGTCGGCACGGATGAAGGTGACGGAGTTCTTCGTCGGCTTCGGGCCCCGCCTGTGGTCGGTCCGCAGAGGCGAGACCGAGTACGGCGTCAAGGCGCTGCCCCTCGGTGGTTACTGCCGGATAATCGGCATGAACAACCTCGAGGAGGTCGACGCCGCCGACGAGGCGCGCACCTACCGCCAGAAGCCGGTCTGGCGCCGGCTGTCGGTGGCCGTCGCCGGCTCGGTGATGCACTTCCTCATCGCCTTCGTGGTGCTCTTTGCCATGTTCGCCTTCACCGGCGACGTCTCCGGCTACCTGCCAACCCCTCCCGGCAACCCGATCACCGCCATCTACGGCCTCCAGGGCGGACCGAGCCCCGCCCAGGACGCCGGCTTCCACCTCGGCGACCGCATCGAGGCGATCAACGGCCGGCACTTCTCCACGTTCACGGCCATGCAGCACTACATCCAGGCCCGGCCCGACCGCCGCCTCGCCGTCCTCGTCGACCGCCACGGGCACCTGCTCACGCTGCAGCCCCGGACCGTCAACCTCGAGCAGGTCGGGGTGAAGGGCCTCGGCCCCTCGGCGATCACGGTGCACAAGCCGACCGGGTTCATCGGCTTCAGCCTGTCACCCGTGGTTCACTCGTCGCTGGGAGCCTCCGTCGTCCACGCCGCCGGCGACTGGGCGCACATCTCGGGGGCGACACTGGCGGCCTTCGGCCGGCTCGTCACCTTGCACGGCATCCAGAGCTACTTCCACATGCTCGCCAGCGCCAAGGCCGCCGCCAACCCCGGGCCGCACTCGGTCCGCTTCGAATCGCCTGTCGGCATCGTCGTCCTGCTGCACCGCGCCGCCGGCGCCGGCCTGGCGTGGGTCCTCTACCTGCTGGCGGCGATCAACCTGTCGCTCGGCATCTTCAACATGATCCCCCTGCTGCCCCTCGACGGCGGCCACGTGGTGATCGCCCTCTACGAGGGGGTACGCAGCCGGCGGGGGCACCCGTATCACGCCGACGTCGCCAAGCTGATGCCCGTGTTGTACCTGGCGATCGGCCTCATCGCCTTCATCGGGCTCAGCGCCTTGTTCCTCGACCTGCGGCAGCTCGCCACCTGAGCGGGGCGGGGAGCCGGCGTCACCGTACGCTGCGGTCCCTGGCCCCATGCTCCGCGTGCAGGAGCCCAACCGCCGGCTCGGAAGTAGCCTGCGGGCGTGAGCCTTCTCGCCTCCCGCTATCCCCGCCGCCCGACACGCCAGATCATGGTCGGTTCCGTGCCGGTCGGAGGCGGCGCCCCCATCACCGTCCAGTCGATGACGATCACCAAGACCGCCGACGTCGAGGGCACCCTCGCCCAGATCTACGCCTTGAAGGCCGCCGGCGCGGACATCGTGCGCTGCACCTGCAACGAGAAGGAGGCGGCCGAGGGCCTGGCACGGATAGTGCCCCGCAGCCCCGTGCCGATCGTGGCCGACATCCACTTCCATGTCGAGATGGCCCTCGCCGCGCTGGAGGCGGGTGTGGACTGCCTCCGCCTCAACCCGGGCAACCTCCGCAAACCCGAGGAGATCAAGCTCGTTGCCCGGGAGTGCAAGGACCGGGGCGTGCCGGTACGGATCGGCGTCAACGCCGGCTCGCTCGATCCCCGCCTGTACAAGAAGTACGGCGGGGCAACGCCGGAGGCGCTGGTCGACTCGGCGCGGAGCGAGCTCGGCCTGTTCGCCGAGGTCGACTTCGACAACGTGAAGATCTCGGTCAAGGCGTCCAATGTTCCTTTGATGATCGAGGCGTACCGTCAACTCTCCGAGGTGGTCGACCACCCGCTGCACCTCGGGGTGACCGAGGCGGGGCCGCCCCCGTCGGGGACGATCAAGGCCACGGCGGGGATCGCCACGCTGCTCGCCGAGGGGATCGGCGACACGATCCGCTACTCGCTCACCGCCGACCCCGTCGAGGAGGCGAAGGCGGGTCGGACGCTCCTGGAGGCGCTCGGGTTGCGGGAGCGTTCGTCGGTGGACCTGATCGCCTGCCCGGCGTGCGGGCGGGCGGAGATCGACGTCTACAAGGTCGCCCAGGAGGCCCAAGCTGCTCTCGAGACGCGCGCCATCCCGCTGCAGGTCGCCGTGATGGGCTGCGTGGTCAACGGCCCCGGGGAGGCCCGCAGCGCCGACCTCGGCATAGCAGCGGGGCGCCACCGCGGGCACCTGTTCATCCAGGGCCAGATCGTGCGGGTGGTCCCCGAGGACGAGATGGTCACCGCCTTGGTGGAGGAGGCCGAGAAGCTCGTGAAGGAGGGCGTCGCCGCCCGGCTGGCGGCGGCGGACGAGGGCGCTGCCCTCGAGGCGGAGAGGGACCGGCGGGAGTTGCTCGACGCCAAGGGTGCCGACGCCAACCAGAGCGAGGCACGCGTCGAGCTCATCGAGCGGCGGCTGCGGGACGCCGCCGGCGGCGGCAGCTAGGGGGTGATGTCGCCAGCCTCGGGGGCCTGCACGAGCACCGTCATCTGGCGGACCGACTCCCGCAGGTCCCGGCCGTCGACCCAGGCCCGGCCGGCGTGCTCCATGCGGGCGTAGAGGGCCTCGTCGGTGGCGAGCTGGCGAACGGCGTCGACCAGCCCGGGCACGTCGCCGGCCTCGAGGGCCAGGCTGCGGCGCACCATCTCCTCGGTGGAGGCCTTGCCGTGGCCGGCAAGGGGGCGGAAGGCGATCGTCGGGCGGGGTGTGCGAAGCGCCTCGAGGACAGTGACGCCGGCACCGTTGGTGACCACCACGTCGCCGGCGGCCATCAGCTCGTGCATGTTGTCGACGTAGTCGAACACGACGAGCCGCTCCCGGGGCCGCCCGAGGGAGCGGAGGTGGGCGGCGAGCTCGGCGTTCTTGCCGCAGACGGCGAGCACCTGCATGGGCGGCTCGGCGTCCGAGAGGGAGCAGACCGCTTCCTCGATCCCACCGAGCCCCCACGCCCCGCCGGTCACGACCACGACGAAGGCGCCGGCGTCGAGGCCGAGGCGGCGGCGGGCGTCGTCCTTGCCGACGGTGCCGAACGTCGGGCGTACCGGCGGCGCCCCGATGAACATCCCTTCCTCGAAGCCGGGGGTGCGGGCATGCTCGGGTGCGGTGTCGTACATCACGTAGGTCTGGTCGATGCCCGGGTAGGTCCAGAGGGGGTGGACGTGGAAGGCAGGGATGTAGGTCACCATCGGGATCCGGACACCCCGTCGGTTCCGCAGCCAGTCGAGTGCCGCCGACCCGAACGGGTACGTCGAGATGATCAGATCGTCCGTCCTCGCGGCCACGAACGCCTCCAGCCGGCGCCCGAAGAACGACCCGATCGCCGACTTGGCCAGCGCTGCGAAGCGGTCGGACTTGCACAGCCAGTCGTAGAACACCTCGTAGGTGAGCGGCACGACCTTCATCTGGAACCCGTAGCCCCAGCTGGCGGCCCGGGCGAAGGGGCGTCCCCACAGCTCGAGGGTGTCGAAGCGCTCCACCTCGCAGCCGGGCCACACCTCGGCGATGGCCGAGGTGAGAGCCGCTGCGGCCGCGTTGTGCCCCTCACCCATCTCCGCCGAAAGGATGAGCACCCGGCCCGGGTACGGACCCTGCGAGGCTATGGGCGGGGCTTCTGCTCCCGGTACGATCTCGATCTCCCCGGTGCTCATGTCCTCGCTCTCCACTGATCCTGTGTCGCCTTTGCTGCCGTGCTGATCGCCGGGATCGTCCTTGCGCTCTTCTGCGGGCTGGCGAATGCGGCCGCAGCAGCGATCGAGAAGCGTGAGAGTGTACGCCTCCGGGGAGGAAACGGGGTCCGGCTGCTCGCCCAGCTGCTCCGCCGGGGGTGGTGGCTCATGGCGATGGGCCTGAGCGTAGTTGCCTGGGTGAGCGAGGCGGCGGCTCTCGCCCTTGCGCCCGTTTCGGTGGTCGCCACGCTCCGCTCCACCGGGAGGGGTGGGCTGGTCCTCGTCGGCGCCCGCTGGCTGGGGGAGCGCTTCTCCCGCCGGGAGCTGCTCGGTGTGGTGCTGCTGGCCGCGGGTGGGGTGGTGGTCGCCATCTTCGCCGGGGGCGCCGGGCCACCGGAGCGGCCGCTGTCCAACGCCGTGGAGCTGGAGCTCGCCGGGGCGATCCTCGTCCTCACCCTGATCCTGCGCCTGAGCCGGAGGGGGATCGTCGCCGGTGCCGCCGTCGGCGTCCTCTACGCCGCGACCGGGATCTACACCAAGGAGATCGGCGACCGCTTCGCCCGCGTGGGCCTGCACGCCGTCATCGGGCTCGCCGCCTCGCCGGGGCCGTGGCTCATGATCGCGATGAGCGTGTGGGCGATCAGCGTCACCCAGACGGCGTTCCGCCGGGCCAACGCCGCCAGCGTGTCGGCCGCCTCGACGACGGTCGCCGGCCTGGGCCTGATCTTCATCAGCGCCGGGGTCTACAGCCGGCCGCTGGCCGCCGTGAGCAGTGCCGTTCCCTTCGCCCTGGGCCTCGTGCTGTCGGCCGCGGGTGCGATGCTCCTGGCTGTCGGCAGCGTCGATCGCGACCACGCCGAAAATGCGCCGCGCGGCGACGAGCGCGGCGCACAGACTTGACCGGGTGAGCACAGAGATCCGTACCGTTGAGGCTGGCGAGCTCCAGATGTGGGGCCGGTGCGTTGGGGTGGCGTTCCTCGTGCCCCCCGGCCCCGAGTCCGACGAGCAGGGCCGGCGCCACGACCCGCCGCCCCCTGGTCGGGCGTGGGTGGCGGTCGACGGCGACCGCTTCGTCGGCAACTGCGCGACGCTCAGCCGGACGGTCACCCTCCCCGCCGCTGCCGGGCGTGCCTGCCCCGTCGCAGCGATGGCGGCGGTGACGGCGGTCGGGGTGCAGCCCTCCCACCGCCGCCAGGGCATCCTCGGCCGGATGATGGGCGCCATGCTGCACGACGCCCGCGACCGCGGCGAGCCGCTCGCCGGCCTGGTGGCCTCCGAGTCGGCGATCTACGGCCGGTACGGCTTCGGGGTCGCCACCTTCGCCGCCAAGCGGGAGATCGCCACCTCCCGCGGCGCCTTCGTCTCCCCGGTGGCGCCCGCCGACGTGCGCATCGTCGATGCCGACGAGGCATCCAAGACGATCCCCGGGCTGTTCGCCGAGTCGATCCGCCGGGTTCCGGGCCAGGTGGACCGCCCGGAGGCGGTATGGGAGCGGTACGTGTTCGCCGACCCCTCCGAGTGGCGGAAGGGCCGCAGCGCGAACTTCTACGCCGTCGCGCCCGACGGCTACGCCATCTACCGCTCGGAGGGCCTGCTCGGTGGTGACGCCGCCCGCCTCCACGTTCGCGAGGTGTGCGCGACCGCGGCCGATGCAGAGGCCGGCCTGTGGCGGTTCCTCCTCGACATCGACCTCGTCGAGGAGATCGTCGCCTTCCCCCGCCCGGTGCTCGACCCGCTCGCCCCCCGCCTCGCCGACCCCCGCCGGCTGAGGACGACGATGCACACCGACTTCCTCTGGCTGCGGGTGCTGGACACGGCGGCCGTGCTGGGCGCCCGGGGGTACCGATGCGCCGGGCGGCTGGTCATCGCGGTGGAGGGGCCGGACGATCCCGCCACCGGGACGTGGGTCCTCGACGCCGGTCCCGACGGGGCGAGCTGCACCCGCGCCAGGGCGGGTACGTCACCCGACCTCCGCCTCGGGTTGTCCGAGCTGGCCACGCTCCTGCTCGGGACCCTGCCGGCCTCGGCTCTGGCGAGTGCCGGCCGGGTGGTCGAGGAGCGCCCCGGGGCCATCGACGAGGCCGACGTGCTGCTCCGGGCCGGACCGGTGGCGCCGTTCGACATGACGAGCTTCTGACGGCACGGGGCTCGACGACCCTCCCCGGGGGCGGCGAGGCCACGGCGCGCTAGCGCTGGACCCACTCCTCGGGGTCGAGGACCTCGCCGCCGGGCAGGCGCCGCCGCTCGTAGGGGGAAAGCTTGCGGGCGAAGCGCTTGTCGAGGCGCCGGCGGTGGAGGACCAACGCCGCGACCGCCAGCACCGCTGCGGCCACGATCACGGCGGCGGTGACGAGGGTCGGGTTCATGGCAGTGGACATCCTGCCAAACAGGGACGACGGCCTGGGTCCCCGCTCTGCGGTATGCTGTGGACCCCGCTCAGCCATGGGCGGTTGATGCTTTGCTGGCGCAACCGGCGAGCGTGGGCGTTTCCCGTCACGGAGGCGGGGGCCCACGCTCGTTGTCTGTGACCAGGCCGGCGCCCGACGACGAGGAGGTGGTGAGGTGACGGCTCCGACAGCCATGCTGCGTGCCCTCGCCCAGCCACTGCTCGACGAGGCGGGTCTCGAGCTGTGGGACGTCGAGGTGTCGCGCGACGTGGTGCGATTCCTCGTCGACAAGGAGGACGGTGTCGACCTCGACGCCCTCGACGTTGCCAGCCGTGTCCTGTCCGGCCTGCTCGACGACCACGACGACCTGGTGCCGGCCGGGCGCTACCAGCTGGAGATCTCGAGTCCTGGCCTCGAGCGGCCGCTGCGCACGCCCGAGCAGTACCGTCGCTTCGTCGGTACGACGGTGAGCGTGAAGACGTCCCACCCGGTCGGGGGCGCCCGGCGCCACCGTGGCGTGCTGGCCGGCGTGACCGACACCGCCATCGAGTTGCGCCCCGAGGACTCCGGCGGTCCCGTCCTCGTCTCCTACGACGAGATCGAGCGCAGCCGCACCGTCTTCGAGTGGGGTCCGCCACCCCGGCCCCGCAGCCAGCGCCCCCGCACCAAGGACACGTCGCGATGAAAGATCAGTTCGCGTTCCTCGACGCCCTCCAGCAGATCGCCAAGGACAAGGGCATCAGCGTCGACACGCTTCTCGACGCGCTCGCCAACGCGCTCGTCGCGGCGTACAAGCGGCTTCCCGACGCCGCCGAGGAGGCCGTCGTCACCGTCGACCCCGACACCGGTGACATCCGGGTCTACGGACAGGAGCTCGACGAGGACGGCAACGTCATCCGGGAGTGGGACGACACGCCCAGCGACTTCGGCCGGATCGCCGCCCAGACGGCCAAGCAGGTGATGACCCAGCGCATCCGCGAGGCCGAGCGGGACCTCAAGTACGAGGAGTACGCCGGGCGTGAGGGCGACATCGTCACCGGGATCATCCAGCAGAGCGACAACCGCTACACGCTGCTCGACCTCGGCAAGGTCGAGGCGCTGCTCCCGCAGGCCGAGCAGGTGCCCTACGAGCGCTACGAGCACGGCGCCCGCCTGAAGGCGTACATCGTCGAGGTCCGCAAGACGACCAAGGGTCCGCAGATCGTCGTGAGCCGCACCCACCCCGGGCTCATCAGGCGGCTCTTCGAGCTGGAGGTGCCGGAGATCTCGAGCGGCGTGGTCGAGATCAAGGCGGCAGCGCGCGAGCCGGGCCACCGCACGAAGATCGCCGTGTGGTCGAACGACGCAAACGTGGACCCCGTCGGGGCCTGCGTCGGCGCCCGCGGCGCCCGGGTCCGCATGGTGACCAACGAGCTGCGGGGCGAGAAGGTCGACATCGTTCCCTTCGCCGACGACCCCCGTGAGTTCGTGATGCGGGCGTTGCAGCCGGCGAAGGTGAAGGATGTGCACTTGGACGACCTCACCGGGACGGCGACGGTCGTGGTGCACGACTTCCAGCTGTCCCTCGCCATCGGCAAGGAGGGGCAGAACGCCCGGCTCGCCGCCCGGCTCACCGGCTGGCGGATCGACATCAAGAGCGAGACCCAGATGGCGGAGGAGGAGGCCTACGCCAACCAGGAGTGGGCCGAGGGCGAGTGGGTCGAGAACGCCGCGGGCGAGATGGTCTGGCAGCCCGCCGAGGGCGGCGAGGGCGTCTCCGCCGAGCAGTGGTCGATGGGTGGGGCCGCCGGCGACGGCTCGGGGGAGCCCGGGTCCGTCGAGGCGACGCCGGAGGCGGTCGGGGGGGCCGAGGAGGAGGGCGGCCAGCCGGCCGGAGCGGCCGGCGGCGACTCGTAACGGCTCGCTCCCGGGCGGCCGGCGGGGCGGCCGGCCCTGTCCGCACCTGTGTCGGGTGCCGCTCCCGCCGGCCGGCAGCCGAGCTGGTCCGCATCGCCCGCCTGGACGACGGTAGGCTGGTGGTCGACCGGACAGCGCCCGGCCGGGGCGCATGGGTCTGCGCCGCCGGTTGGGTTCGCCCGGCGGCTGACTGCGTGGACGCTGCGGTCCGCCGAGGAGGGTTCGCCCGGGCGTTCCGGGTGCCCGTCGCCGGTGGCGGCACAGAACTGCGGCGAGCAACTGCTCCCGAACGTGAGACAATGGAAGACGGCGCAGCGAACGGTGCCGCGCGTGGAAGGGACTGACGGAGCACTTGCCGACCAAGCGAATCCGGGTCTACGAGCTGGCACGAGAGCTCGGGCTCACCAACAAAGAAGCGCTCGACCTCTGCCTCGGGCTCGGGATCGGGGTCAAGAGCCACTCCTCGAGCCTCGAGGACCAGCAGGCGGACCGCGTCCGGCGCAAGGCCGACCGCGAGGGCCTGCGGCGCGAGGTGCAGCCCGAGGAAGAGCCCGCCACCCGAGGCGGCTCCAAGGCGTCACGTGCCGCCGCCCCCGAGCCTGGCGCCGCCGCAGCTACCGCCACGACCCCGGCCACGACCCCGGTCATGACTCCGGGCGCGTCGCCCGCCCCGGCGGCCCCCGCCGTGGTGCCGACGGCCCCCGAGATCCACCCCGCTGCCCCCCGCCTGGTCACCAGCCGCCCGCGCGGGGACGTGGACGAGGCCGCCCGCCCGCAGTCGCCGGCGGCGCCGGCCGACCCCGGCCGCACTGCGCCGTCGGCTCCCGCCGCCCGCACGCCACCCCCTGTTGCCCCACCGGCTCCCGCCGTCCCACCGGCTCCCGCTGCTGCCCCAACCCCCGCCGCCGCGCCGGCTCCCGCTGCCCTAGCCCCCGCCGCCGCGCCGGTCCCCCGCAGCGCGCCGGCCCCTGCCGCTGCCCCGGTCCCCCGCAGCGCGCCTGCCGCCGCCCCCGCCCCCCGCAGCGCGCCGGCTCCTGCCGCCCGCACGTCCCCGGCGAGCCCTCCGTCCGCGCAGCGCTCGACGGGTGGTGGCGCTGGTGCGCCACGCCCGGCACCGCCCTCCGGCACAGCGCCCCGCCCCGCTCTCGGCGACCGGCCGGCGCCGCCTGCCGCCGCTCGCTCCCCTCGATCCCCGACCCCCGGCCAGGGTCAGGCCGGCCCGACACGTCCCGTCGCCGCCCAGGCCGGTGGGCCAACCGTCCAGCGGCCCCCGATGTCCACCAGCGGGAAGCCCATCCCGCCGCCGCCCGGTATGCGCCGGCCGCCCGTGTCCTCGACGGGCAAGCCGATCCCACCCCCTCCGGGCCGCCGCGTCCCCGGCGGCCCGCCTGGAGGGCCGGGCGGAGGCCCCGCACGGCCCGGTGGCCCCGGCGCCGGCCGCCCAGGCGGGCCGCGCACCGGTGGCGGCTTTGGCGGTCCGCGCACGGGTCCAGCCACCGGCGCTCCCGGCGGTGCCTTCGGACGCGGCCGCCCCGGTGGCGGCCCCGGCGGCGTCCCCGGCGGTCCCCCCGGAGCCGGCGGCCCGCCCGGCGGTCGTGGTTTCGGCGCCGGCCGGGGAGGACGCCCCGGGGGCTCCCGGCCCCGTCGTGGAGGTCGCCGCCGCCGCAACATCGAGGAGCTCGAGGCCCAGGAGCTCACCCACTACACGCCGTCGAACGCACCGGTGCCCGAAGGGGAGGTGATCGTCGAGCGCGGCTCGACCGCCCAGGATCTCGGCCCCAAGCTCAACCGGTCTGCTGCCGATGTGGTCCGGTTCCTGCTGGAGCAGGGCGAGATGGTGACCGCCACGCAGTCGCTCTCGGACGACATGATCGAGCTGTTTGCCGCCGAGCTGAACGCCCGCATCCGCCTGGTCGACCCCGGCGAAGAGCAGGAGGCGGAGCTGCAGGCGAAGTACTTCGCCGACGACGAGGAGGAGGACGACGCGGACCTGCGGCCCCGCCCGCCGGTCGTCACGGTCATGGGCCACGTCGACCATGGCAAGACGCTGCTGCTCGACAGGATCCGGGAGACCAACGTCGTCGCCGGCGAGGCTGGCGGGATCACCCAGCACATCGGTGCCTACCAGGTCGACTACAACGGCCAGCTGGTCACCTTCATCGACACTCCCGGCCACGAGGCGTTCACGGCCATGCGCGCCCGTGGCGCCGAGGTGACCGACATCGTGATCCTCGTCGTCGCCGCCGACGACGGCGTCATGCCCCAGACCCGCGAGGCCTTGGCGCACGCCAAGGCGGCCGACGTGCCGATCATCGTCGCCATCAACAAGATCGACCGCGAGGACGCCGACCCCAACCGGGTCATGCAGCAGCTGTCCGAGCTCGGCCTCGTGCCCGAGACGTGGGGCGGCGACACGATCATGGTGGAGATGTCCGCCCTGCAGAACCTCGGCGTCGACGACCTGCTGGAGCAGGTGCTGGTCGTCGCCGAGCTCGAGGAGCTGCGTGCCAACCCGGAGGGGCGCGCCCGCGGCGTCGTCCTCGAAGCCAACCTCGACGCCGCCAAGGGCGCCGTCGCCACGGTCATCGTCCAGTCGGGCACGCTCAGGGTCGGCGACCCGGTGGTGGCCGGCGCGGCGTGGGGCCGGGTCAAGGCCCTCATCGACGACAAGGGCGACAACGTCAAGGAGGCGCCACCGTCGTTCCCGGTCCTGGTGCTGAGCTTCGACACCGTCCCCAACGCCGGCGACGAGCTGCGCGTCGTGGAGAAGGGACGCACCGCCCGCGACATCGCCGAACAGCGCGAGCAGCGCTCCCGCCAGGCCAGCCAGCGCCGCACCTCGTCGGCCACCGGCACGGGCGCCAAGCTCGAGGACATCTTCGAGCAGATCCAGCGGGGAGAGACGGCGACGCTCAACCTGGTCTTGAAGGCCGACACGCAGGGCTCGCTCGAAGCGGTGTCGGAGAGCCTCCGCAAGCTGGAGCGCGACGAGGTGAAGCTGTCGTTCGTCCATCGGGCGGTAGGCGGGATCACTGCCAACGACGTCGGCCTGGCGGCGGCGTCCAACGCCACGATCATCGGCTTCAACGTCCGCCCCGACCGCGGCGCCCGGGACCTGGCCGAGGCGGAGGATGTCGAGATCCGGACCTACGAGATCATCTACAAGCTCATCGAGGACATCGAGAGCGCGATGGTCGGGATGCTCTCCCCGGAGTACGAGGAGGTCATCACCGGGGAGGCCGAGGTACGGGAGATCTTCCGCATACCCCGCGTCGGAGCCGTCGCCGGGTGCTACGTCCGCAGCGGTGTGATCACCCGTGGCTCCCGGGTCCGCTTCCTCCGAGACGGCGTCATCATCTGGAAGGGCGCCGTCACCTCGCTGCGGCGGTTCAAGGAGGACGTGCGCGAGGTGGCCGCCGGCTTCGAGTGCGGCATCGGGCTGTCCAACAACCAGGACCTCCGCGAGGGGGACGTCATCGAGACGTTCGAGGAGCGGGAGATCCCCCGGACCTAGGGGGCTCGGTGCACGTCGCGTCGCTCGAGGTGGAGCTGCACCTTCCGCAGGTCCACTCGCTCAAGGAGAAGCGGGCCGTCGTCAAGCCCATCGTCGAGGGCTGCCGGCGGCGCTTCTCCGTGGCCGCCGCCGAGGTCGACCACCAGGGGATCTGGCAGCGGGCGACGATCGGCGTGGCGACCGTGTCGGCGTCGGCGACGCAGGCCGGCAATGTGCTCGACGCCGTGGAGCGGTTCGTGTGGTCGTTCCCGGAGGCGGAGGTGACCGCCACCCACCGGGACTGGTTGATGTCGGAGGACCGATGAGCGCACATCGACAGGCGACCGGGCGCTACGCCCGGACAGCGCGCGTCAACGAGGTGCTGCGGGAGGTGATCGCCGAGGAGATCGAGCGCCTCGCCGACGCCGATCCCCGCCTGACGCTCCTCACCGTGACGGGTGTGAGGACCGACCCGGACCTGCGCCACGCGACCGTCCTTTTCGCCACGCTCGGCCCGGAAGCGGTCGCCGCCCTCGGCGAGGCCCGGGTCCGGCTGCAGGCCACCGTCGGTCGTCAGGTCCGCATGAAGCGCACCCCGCAGCTCACGTTCTCCGCCGACCCGGCCGTCGTCAGCGGCCAGCGGGTCGAGGAGATCCTCCGGGGCCTGCGGGCAGGGGAGGAGCTCTGACAGACGGGCTGCTCGTCGTCGACAAGCCGCCCGGCATGACGAGCCACGACGTGGTCGCCCGGTGCCGGCATGTCTTCGGTCAGGAGCGGGTCGGCCACGCCGGCACCCTGGACCCGGACGCCACCGGTTTGCTGCTGGTCGGCTTGGGGCGGGCGACCCGGCTCCTGCGCTGGCTCACCGGGATGCCGAAGCAGTACGACGGCGAGGTCGTGCTGGGGGTCGCCACCACGACCCTGGACGCCGCCGGCGAGGTGACGGGGCGGTGGGACATGGCAGGGGTCTCCCTCGAGCAGGCCCGAGCGGCCGCCGACCGCCTCACCGGCTCGATCCGGCAGGTACCGCCCATGGTCTCGGCTGTGAAGATCGGCGGCCGGCGCCTCCACGAGTTGGCCCGGCAGGGCGTGGAGGTGGAGCGGGCTCCCCGGGAGGTGAGGGTCGACCGGTTCGAGTTGTCGCCTGCTGACCGTCCCGACCCCGGGCCCCTCGGGGGAGGCCCGGTCTTCGCCATCGACGTGGCGTGCTCGTCGGGCACCTACATACGCTCCCTTGCCGCCGACCTCGGCGCGCTCCTCGGCGGCGGCGCCCACCTCCGGTCCCTGCGCCGGACGGCGGTCGGGCCGTGGGCACTGGCCGACGCCATCCCCTTGGAAGACGTGGGGGTGGGCCACGTCCTGCCGCCGGCGGCGTGCCTGCCTGGGATGGCGGTGGTGCAGGTGTCCGGGCCGGTCGCGGCGGGTGTCGGCCACGGGAAGGTCCTCGACGCCGGCGTGCTGGGTGTCGCCGGTGAGGGGCCCTGGGCGGTGCTCGACGCCGGCGGTGAGCTCCTCGCGGTGTACGAAGCGGCCGGCGCCGGCCGGGTGAAGCCGGCGGTCGTGCTGGTCGGGGGGCCGGTGAGCGACACGCGACGCGCTGAGTAGCCTCGCCCGGCGATGGAGGTCATCCAACTCGGCGCCGTCGACCAGCCCGTGCCGGCGCCGAGCGTGGTGAGGGACGGCAGCGCCGTCACCATCGGCGCCTACGACGGGGTGCATCTCGGCCACCGGGCGCTGATCGCGCGCACCCGGGATGCCGCCGGCCGGCTCGGGTGCGCCTCGGCGGTGGTGACCTTCGACCGCCATCCGGCGTCGGTCGTTCGGCCGCAGTCGGCCCCCAGGATCCTCACGGACCTCGATCAGAAGCTCGAGCTGCTGGCGTCCACGGGCGTTGACGTCACCGTGGTCGTGCACTTCGACCACGAGCGCGCCGCTGAGGAGCCCGACCAGTTCGTGCGCGAGGTGCTCGTCGGCATCCTCCGGTCGCGCGCTGTGGTGGTGGGGGAGGACTTCCACTTCGGCCGCGACCGTGCCGGCAACGTCGCCATGCTCCGCAGCCTCGGCGACGGGCTCGGCTTCGAGGTCGACGGCTTTGGGCTGCTTGCCCAGAGCGGCGCCGTCGTCTCCTCCACCCGGATCCGGGCGCTGATCGCTGCCGGCGATGTCGAGGGCGCCGCCGGTCTGCTGGGCCGGCCCCACCAGGTGCGGGGCTCGGTGGTGCCCGGCGACGCGCGGGGGCGGAAGCTCGGGTTCCCGACGGCCAACGTGAGCGTGGCGGCCAACGTCGCCGTCCCCGCCGACGGCGTCTACGCCGCCTGGTACGCCGGCGATGACGGCGCCCGGAGGGGCGCATGCGTGTCGGTCGGAAGGCGCCCCACCTTCTACGACGATGCGGGCGGCTCGCTCGTCGAGGCCCACGTCCTCGACTTCACCGGCGACCTCTACGGCCAGCGGGCACGGGTTGAGTTCCTCGCCCGCCAGCGCGGCCAGGAGCGCTTCGACTCCGTCGACGACCTGGTGGCGCAGATGCGCGTGGACGTGGAGCAGGCCCGCCGGCGGCTGGCGGTGGCCGCGCCCTGACGATGGGGACCCGACCCGCACCCGGCGAGCAGCCCATCCGCCCGTCCCTCTGCGATCCAGCCTGTATCACACACTTACAACCGATTCCGCCGGCTCTCAGGCAGCCGTCACCCACTCTCCGTGGTCGCCATTCCTGACACCAGGGCGACCGCCCGGCGAACTTTGGAAGCGCGTCGTCGCTGGACGACAACAACCTTCCAAAGGTCCCCGGCGCCGCCCTGTGGGACCCCACGCCGAGTGGTGCCGCAGTGCCTCAGTGCCGAGTGGTGCCTTAGTGCCGAGTGGCGCCCAGAGGAGCGGCCCACACCCGCCGGCCCACACCCGCCGGCCCACACCCGCCGGCCCACACCCGCCGGCCCACACCCGCCGGCCCACACCCGCCACCTACTCGCCGGCATCCCCCCACGCGCCGCGCCGCTCGCGCTTCAGCGCCGCCCGCCGGCGCTTGGCCTCGAGCCGCCGGCGCGCCGACGCCGCCGGCGGCCGGGTCGGCCGGCGGGGGCGCTGCTCGTCGAGCGCTTCTTGCACCCGCTCCTGGAGGCGGGCGAGGGCGAGCGAGCGGTTGCGGACCTGGCTGCGGCGATCGGACGCGGCGACGGAGACGACCGGGCCCAACCGGGCGACGAGGCGGTCCCGCACGGCGCCGGGGAGCGACGGCGAGCCGGCGATGTCCCACACCACCTCCGCCCGGGTGTTGGACGTGTTGACGTGCTGGCCGCCGGGGCCGCCGGCGGCGGAGAACCGCCAGGTCAGCTCGGATGGCGGCACGACCACGCCGGGCCCGGCGCGAAGCTCGTCCGGCTCGGCCACGAGGCGATGCTACGCTGGGACACGGTTCCTGGCCGTGGCGCGTCCGCGCCTCAGGCCCATGGGACCGTTCCCAGCCCCTTGGCGGGCACCATACGACGAAAGAACAGCCGCTGCATGCCAGACAAAGCCGCCACGATAGCGACCTACCGTCTCCACGAGACCGACACCGGCTCGCCGGAGGTGCAGGTCGCCATCCTGAGTGAGCGGATCGCCCATCTGACCGAGCACCTGAAGGTCCACAAGGGCGACCATCACACCCGGAGGGGCCTGATGAAGCTCATCGGGCGCCGCCGGCGCCTCTTGGACTACGTCCGGGACAACGACGTAGAGCGTTACCGCCAGCTGATCGCCAGGCTCGGCCTGCGGCGCTGACGAAGAGGCGGCCCGACGGGGCCGCCTCTTTCCGCTCACCCCGTCCGCCCGGGTGACCTGCGGCGGGCACGATGAACCATCGAGCGGCCGGGAGGCCAGCTGCCAGTCGAGGATCCCCGGGGCGGACCAGCCGCCGGCCTCGGGGCTCGCCGACTGGGAACTGGCCCCGCCGCTCCCGACGCCCGGGTCTGCCGGGCCCCCGAAAGGAGCGTGCCTCATGCCAGGCACCACCACTTCCACCACTTCCCCGACTGCCGCTTCCCTCACCACCGCTTCGCCCACAACCGTGTCGGGTCCGGTCACCGGTACGACCAAGACGCTCAGCTTCGAGACCGGCCGGCTGGCCCACCAGAGCCAGGGTGCCGTTGTGGCGCGCATCGGCGACACCATGGTCCTCGCCACCGCCAACGCCGCCTCGTCGGTCCGGGAAGGGATCGACTTCTTCCCGCTCACCGTGGACGTCGAGGAGCGCATGTACGCCGCCGGGAAGATCCCCGGTTCGTTCTTCCGGCGAGAGGGGCGGCCGACCGATGCCGCCATCCTCACCGCTCGGCTCATCGACCGACCGCTGCGCCCGAGCTTCGCCGACGGGTTCCGCAACGAGACCCAGGTGGTGATCACCGTTCTCGGCGCCGACCAGGAGAACCCCCACGACGTGGTGGCGATCAACGCCGCCAGCGCCGCCCTGTCGATCTCCGGGATCCCCTTCGAGGGCCCGATCGGTGCTGTGCGCATCGCCTGGACCGCCGAGGGCGAGTGGCTGCCCCACCCGACCTACCAGGAGGGTGACGCCTCGGCCTTCGAGCTGGTCGTCGCCGGCCGCCAGCTGGACAGCGGCGACGTGGCGATCATGATGGTCGAGGCGGGCGGCACCGAGGCCGCCTGGGGCCTGTACCAGGGCGGTGCTCCGAAGGTCACCGAAGAGGCGATCGCCGACGGCCTCGAGGCGGCCAAGACCTGGATCCGCGAGTCGATCGAGTTGCAGCGCCGGCTGGTCGAGGAGGCCGGGTCCCGCCCGCCTCTGGCGTGGACGCCGCGGCACGACTACGGCGACGACGTCATGGCTCGCGTCGCCGAGGTCGGCACGGCGTCGATCCGGGCCGTGACCGAGGTCGTCACCAAGGCGGAGCGGTCCGCCGCCACCGAGCGCGCCTTGCAGGAGATCCTCGCCGCCGTCGGCGAGGATCTCGTCGGGCGGGAGGGCGAGGTGAAGGCCGCCGTGCGCTCGCTCACCAAGAAGCTCGTGCGGGAGCGTGTCGCCGAGACCGGCCAGCGCATCGACGGCCGGGGCCCGACCGACATACGCCCGCTGTTCGCCGGGGTGCACATCATCCCGACCGCCCACGGCTCCGGCCTGTTCCAGCGTGGCGACACGCAGGTCCTCGACATCACGACGCTTGGCATGCCGCGCATGGACCAGCTCCTCGACACCCTCGGGATCGACGAGAAGAAGCGCTACATGCACCACTACAACATGCCGCCGTCGGCCAACGGCGAGGTCGGGCGGGTCGGCAGCCCCAAACGCCGCGAGATCGGCCACGGGTTGCTCGCCGAGCGGGCGTTGCTGCCGGTGGTCCCCAGCGCCGAGGAGTTCCCCTACGCCATGCGCCTCGTCTCGGAGGTGCTGGCGTCCAACGGTTCGACGTCGATGGCGTCTGTGTGCGCCTCGACGCTGTCGCTCATGGACGCCGGCGTGCCGATCAAGGCGCCGGTGGCCGGCATCGCCATGGGCCTGGTGAAGGTGGGGGAGCAGCACATCACCCTCACCGACATCCTCGGTGCTGAGGATGCCTTCGGCGACATGGACTTCAAGGTGGCGGGCACGGCGGAGTTCGTCACAGCGCTGCAGCTCGACACCAAGATCGACGGGTTGCCGGCGCACGTTCTCGCCGCCGCGCTGCAACAGGCCCGGCAGGCCCGGCTCACGATCCTCGACGTCATGCGCCAGGCGATCGCCGAGCCGCGGCCCGAGGTCGCCGAGACGGCGCCCAAGATCGTCTCACTGGAGATCCCGATCGACAAGATCGGCGAGGTCATCGGCCCCAAGGGCAAGGTCATCAACGCCCTGCAACAGGAGACCGGCGCCGACATCAACGTCGACGACGACGGACTCGTCGGGACGGTCACGATCGGCGGGCGGGACGGCGGCGCCGTCGCCGAGGCCCGCCGGCGCATCGAGCTCATCCTCGACCCGCCCAAGGCGGAGGTCGGCGCCAACTACCGGGGGAGGGTGGTGAACATCACCAAGTTCGGGGCGTTCGTCAACATCCTCCCCGGGCGCGACGGCTTGGTGCACATCTCGAAGCTCGGCCGGGGCAAGCGGATCGACCGGGTGGAGGACGTCGTCGGGCTCGGCGACGAGGTCGAGGTGCGCGTGGACGACATCGACCCGCAGGGCAAGGTGTCGCTCTCGCTCGCCGGCGACGGCCCGGCCCCAACCGGCGCCCCAACCGGCGCTGGCGCCGCCACGACCGACGCGACCGGCGCCGCCACGACCGACGCGGCCGCCGCCGCCGGCGGTGCACCTGCCGCCGCGGCCGTCTCCTTCGAGGACACGTGGGAGGCGGAGGCGGCCGCCACCTTCGGCGATCTCGGCCCGACCGACGCCGGCGGCGGCAGCAACGGTGGCGGTGAGCGGGACCGTGGTCCCCGCCGCAACCCCCGCCGCCGGCGGTCGTGACGCTCCCCGCCCCGCCGCCGGCGGTCGTGACACCCCCCGCCCCGCCGCCGGCGACCGGTAGCCGGTGACGATCGCCGACGCCACCGTCGACGGCGGGCTGACCGTCGTCACCGAGGCCATGCCTGACGCCGGCTCGGTGACGCTCGGCTTCTGGGTGGGGACCGGCGCGGCCGACGAGGCGGCGCCGCTCTGGGGGGCGTCGCACTTCCTCGAGCACCTGCTGTTCAAGGGCACCGAGGAGCGCAGCGCCCGGTCCATCTCCGAGGCGGTCGACGCGGTCGGCGGCGACCTGAACGCGTACACCACCAAGGAGTACACGTCATTTTACGTGCGGCTGACGGCGGACCAGCTCGAGCTCGGGCTCGACATCCTCTCCGATATCCTCTGGACGCCGGCGCTCCGCCCCGACGAGCTCGAGTCCGAACGCCAGGTCATCCTCGAAGAGATCAACATGCACAACGACGAGCCGGCTGACCTCGTGCACGAGGTCCTCGCCGCCTCGATGTGGCCTTCGCACACGCTCGGCCGTGAGGTCCTCGGCGCCGAACACACCATCCGCGCCATGACCCGCGACCAGATCTCCGCCTTCCACGCCGAGCACTACCGGCCGGCCAACGTGGTGTTCGCCGCCGCCGGCGCCATCGACCACGAGCGCGTCGCCGAGGGCGTGGCCAAGCGCCTCGACGGGCGCGCCGGCGGCACGAGACCCGAGCGCAGCGCACCGGGGAGCCCGCAAGGGGGGCGGGCGGTGGTCGACCGCGACACCGAACAGGCCCACATCGCCGTCGGCCTCCCCGCCCTCCCTCGTCAGGACGAGCGTCGCTACGCCCTGTCGATCCTCGACTACGTCCTCGGGGGCGGGATGTCGAGCCGGCTGTTCCAGACGATCCGCGAGGAGCGCGGCCTCGCCTACTCCGTCTACTCCTACCGCCAGAGCTACGAGCACGCCGGCGCGCTGGTTGTCTACGCCGGCACGTCTCCCGAAAAGGCGAAAGAGGTCCTCGCGCTCGTCCACGCCGAGCTCGACCACATGGCCGCGTCGGGCATCACCGGCGCCGAGCTCGACGTCGCCCGGGGCCACCTGAGCGGCTCGCTGGTGCTCGGCCTGGAGGACTCCGGCTCCCGCATGAGCCGCATCGGCCACGCCCGCCTCAGCCACGGCCGGGTGCCGACCGTCGAGGAGCTGGAGGCCTGCTTCCGCGCTGTCACCGTCGAGGAGGTGGCAGCGCTCGCCGGCGAGCTGCTGGCCGGTCCCCGCTCGGTTGCGGTGGTCGGCCCCTTCGACGACGACTCCGTGGCGCGGCGATGACCAACGCCCGGCCGGACGCAGGCGAGCACGCCGCGGCGCCGACGGTCCGCGTCGGCGTAGTTGGAGCCGCCGGCCGCATGGGTGCGATGGTTTGCGCCGCCGTGGAGGCCGAACCGGACCTCGATCTCGTCGCCGCCGTCGACCCTGCGGCCGCTGGGACGTCCCTCTTGCCGCCGGCGAGCACGGGCCGCCGGGAGCCGCTCACCGTCGCCGCCGACGTGACTGCCCTCGCTGCCGCCGGCGTCGAGGTGGTCGTCGACTTCACGGTCCGAGACGCCGCCCGCGCCCACCTGCCGGCCTACGCCGCCGCCGGCATGCACGCCGTGATCGGGACCACCGGCTTCGACGGCGCCGACCTGGCCGTGGCCGCCGAGCTCTACCCGCCCGGGGGGTCGCTCGGCTGCGTGGTGGCGCCCAACTTCGCCATCGGCGCCGTCCTGCTGATGCGCTTCGCCGAGCTGGCCGCCCCCTGGTTCGACAGCGCTGAGGTCGTCGAGTTGCACCACGACGGCAAGGCCGACGCTCCCTCGGGCACCGCGATCGCGACCGCCGAGCGCATGGCAGCAGCTTCGCCGAAATGGCGGCCCGATCCGACCCGGACCGAGACCATCCCCGGGGCCCGTGGGGCGGTCGGCCCGGCTGGGATCCGGCTGCACGCGCTCCGCCTCCAGGGCCTGGTTGCCCACCAGGAGGTGATCCTGGGCACGGTCGGCCAGACGCTGTCGATGCGCCATGACACGACGGACCGCTCGTCGTTCATTCCGGGCGTGCTGCTCGCCGTGCGCGCCGTTCCATCCCGGCCCGGCCTGACCGTGGGCCTCGATTCGCTCCTCGGGATCAGCTGACGGCGGGAGCTGGCTGCATAGCGGCTCCGGCGAGTACAGAGCGCCTGCTTGCGTGAGCCTGCCGTTGCACTGGAGATCTGGTTGCCTGCGCCGGCGTGCTCAGCCGCCCGCCCGGGGACTGGCCGCCCGAGCCCACAGGCTGGCTCCGGCAACCCGGGCCCGTGACCGACGGCGGTTACAGTCGGCGCGGTGACGGAGCGATGACCGTTGCCGCTGGACGCTTGGCGGCTCTCCTCGGCGAAGGCGTGGCCGGCGCGTTCTGCGCTTCTCGCACGGCCAGCGCCGACAGCCTGAGCATCGAGGTGCGGGGGGTGGGTCCGCTGCAGCTCCCCGTCCCCCGGGCGCAGGCGAGGCACCTTGCCGGCCTCGGCCGTCCGGCCCGCTACGGCCGGGGCACGCAGACGCTCGTCGATCGGGCTATCCGTGACACATGGGAGATCCCGAAGAGCAGGGTCCGCATCGACAAGCGGAGCTGGGACCTCACCGCCGGGCCGCTGCTCGAGCGCCTCCGCCGCGATCTCGGATTGCCCGATGGCGCGCGGCTGGTGGCGCAGCTGCACTCGGCGCTCGTGTACGCCCCGGGCCAGTTCTTCCTCCGGCACCAGGACTCCGAGAAGGATGACGACATGGTCGGGTCGCTCGTCGTCACCCTGCCGGGCGCCTACAGCGGCGGCGTCCTCGAGGTCGAGCACCGCGGCCGGACCGTCAAGTACCGCGGGTCGAGGACGCGGGTGTCCTTCGTGGCCTTCTACGCCGACTGCCGTCACCACATCACCCCGGTGCGATCCGGCCACCGCGTCGTGTTGACCTTCAACCTCCTGCTCCGCGGTGTGCCGGTTGAGATGGACGCCGACCCGTCGCGCGTCGACGAGCTGGCGGGGCAGATCGGGGAGCATCTCTCGGACGCGGTGGATCCCAGGCGGCTCGTGTTCCTGCTGGACCACGAGTACACCCGGCGGGGGATGGCCTGGTCCCGGCTGAAGGGCGACGACGCCCGCCGGGTGACGGCGCTGCGGCAGGCCGCCGAACGTGCAGGGTGCGAGTGCACCCTGGCGCTCACCGACGTGCACGAGACGTGGAGCGCCTACGGGCCAGACGACGAGGGGTACGGGTGGGGCGGCCGGTGGGGGGCGCGCTCCTGGGACGAGGACGACGAGGAGGACGGCGACTACGACGACTACGACGACGCAGCCGGCAACAGCGACGTGGACGAGGACGACTACCAGCTCGAGGAGTTGATCGAAGCCGAGGTCGTGCTCGACAGCTGGGTCGACCCGGGAAGCGGCTCGAGCCGGGCGATCGGCCTGGCGGTCCCCGGCGAGGAGGTGTGTGCCGCGACGCCGTCGGGTGAGCTCCATCCCTACTCCTCGGAGTACGAGGGCTACATGGGCAACTGGGGCAACACGCTCGACCGCTGGGACCACCGCGGCGCGGTCGTGGTCTGGCCCAGGCGACTGTCCTTCGCCGTGCGAGCGGAGGCGTCACCAGCGTGGGCGCTCGGCGAGCTTGCGGCCCTGGCGAGGAGCGGTGACCGGGACAGGGCCCGGCAGCAAGCGGCCAGCCTCGCGCCGTTCTGGGACGGCGCGGCCGGCCAGGTGGACGATCGGCGGTTCTTCGCCAAGGCACTCCGCGTCGCGGCCGCCCTCGAAGATCCCGCCACCGCCGGCATGCTCGTGGAGCCGTTTGGCCTCCGGCAGCTCTCCGTGATCCATGCTGGCGGTGCACTGCGCCGCCAGCCTCCGAGCGGAGCTCCAGAGCGCTCCTCGGGCGCCGGGTGACTGGTCGGTGTCCCTGCCACCCGGCGGATGCGGCTGCGAGCTGTGCGTCGCGCTGCGCCGCTTTCTGGCCGACGCCTCCCGGCGTGTCCTCGAGTGGCCGCTCGCCGAGGACCGCCGCAGGCATGTGCACTCGAGGATCGGTCTCGCCGAGCTGCCGGTCACCCATCAGACGAGGAGGAAAGGTCGCCCCTACACCCTGGTCCTCTCCAAGACAGACGAGCTGTTCTCCCGCGAGGACGAGGCTCGACGCCAGACGGCCTCCGACCTGGCGTGGATCGAGGGGAACCAGGAGAAGCCTCGGCAGGCGGGCGCGCGCGGGTAACTCCCCCCTCCCCTCCGCCGGCGACCCCCGCCCCCCCGCCGGCAGCCGAGGTCGGTGCACTCGCTGCAGGTCGGTGCACAGCGTTGAGGAAAGCTGACCTGAATCCCCCGACCTCCGCGACGGCATCTGTGGCCCCATCGTCGCCCAAGCCCTAGCTGCATCACGATTCGCTATGCTTGACGCATGCCGCAACTTGTCACGCGCGTTGATGATCGCCTGATCGCCGATGTCGATGAGCTGGTCGAGGCCGGGATCGTGACCAGCCGCTCGGACGCTGTCCGGGTCGGCCTCGAAGCACTCGTCGAGCAGCACCGCCGGCACAAGACGGGACGAGCCATCGTGGACGCCTACCGGGAGCGGCCCCAGACGGCCGATGAGGTGGCCGGACTCGAGGAAGCGACACGTGCCCTGATCGCAGGCGAGCCGTGGTAGCTCCGCCGGCGCAGGGGGAGATCTGGTGGGCCGAGGCAGAGGACAAGCGACGCCCGGTCCTGGTCGTCACCCGGAGCGAGGCGGTTGCCGTGCTCAGCGGGATCGTCGTTGCCCCAGTGACCAGGACCGTCCGCAATATCCCTACGGAGGTTGCGCTCGGCGAAGGGGAGGGTCTCGGAGTCGAGTGCGCGGCCTCGTTCGACAACCTCCAGCGGGTCAGGCGCTCGGCACTGGTCGAGCGGATTGGACAGCTGGGACCTCGACACGGCGAGATCTGCGACTCGCTGCGCGCCCTGGCTGACTGCTGAGGCGGTCGCCGCCCCCGCCGGCCCCCCGCCGGCCCCCCGCCGGCGGCCAGGTCGGTGCACTCGCTGCAGGTCGGCGCACAGCGGCACGGAAGGCCGCCTGAATCCCCCGACCTCCGACGAGTGCCCCCCGGCTCGCCGCCCCGCCCCCCCTCGCCGCCCCGCCGCCCCCGCCCCGGGCCGCCGGCGCCACCTCGGTAGGCTCGCCCAATGACGACTCGCCGGCAGATGCCCCGATGACCGTCGGGGGGCGCTTCGGCGCCGTGCTCACCGCTATGGCCACCCCCTTCGACGTCGAGGGCCGCCTGGACGTCGCCGGTGCCGCCGAGCTGGCCCGCTGGCTGGTCTCGCAGGGCAACGATGGGCTGGTGGTGGCGGGGACGACGGGGGAGAGCCCGACGCTGTCCGACGAGGAGAAGGTGGCGCTCTGGCGTGCCGTTGCCACAGCGGTGGACGTGCCGGTCGTGGCTGGCACATCGACCTACGACACCGCCCACTCCGTCCGCCTGACGGAGGCGGCCGTCGCCGCCGGCGCGGCTGGCATCCTCGCCGTCACTCCCTACTACAACCGCCCGTCGCAGGCCGGCATCGAGCAGCACTTCCGGGCGGTCGCCGCCGCCGCCGGCGGCCGGCCGGTGCTGGTCTACGACATCCCGGTGCGCACGGGCCGCCGGGTGGCGCCGGCGACCCTCGTGCGGCTGAGCCAGGAAGGGGTGATCGCCGGCGTGAAGGACGCCACGGGCGACCCTGCAGGAGCCGCCGCCCTGGTCGCCGAGGCGCCCCGGGGCTTCGAGCTGTACTCGGGCAACGACGGTGACACCCTCGCCCTGCTCGCCGTGGGCGCCGTGGGCACCGTGTCGGTCGAGGCCCACTGGGCTACCCCCGAGGTGGCGGAGATGATCGCCGCCTTCGGCAAGGGTGACGTCTCGCACGCCCGGGCGGTCAATGCCCGTCTGATCCGATCGCACCGCTACCAGTCGAGCGAAGAGGCGCCCAACCCGGTGCCTACCAAGGCGATGCTGCGGGTGCTCGGGTTGCCCGGCGGGGCTTGCCGGCCGCCGATGGGTCCCGAGCCGGAAGGCCTGGCCGAGCAGGCCCGGGCAGTCCTCGCCGGCCTCGCCCGCCCCGCCGCTCCCAGCCCCGCCCCCGCCCCCCGCCCCCCCGCCGCTCCCGCCTCCGCCCCCCCCGCCCCCCCCGCCGCCCCCCTACCCGAGTCGGATCGGGCACCCCTTGGCTGATCCGGTACGCATCGTCTTTCT
The DNA here is from genome assembly GCA_021811865.1 of Actinomycetes bacterium. Next base: position 28,085 of record JAKAQB010000049.1, read on the forward strand.
CGGCGGCCTGGGGGAGATCGGCCGCAACTGCGCGTGCGTCGAGGTCGGCGGCC
>JAKAQB010000134.1 GCA_021811865.1 Actinomycetes bacterium
GCTGTCCTGAATGACTCACCGCCGGTACCCCTCACGGCGGACCTTGGCGTGAATGGCGGCCGGGCTGATCGCCGGCCCTTCGACTACCGGCTCGAGGTTCGTATTCTGGGAGGCCAGGTGCGCCGCTGTTCACGTCCTGACCTCGGGCCAGGTACAAATCGGCCGCTACAGCGTAGGTCTCGAGGCTCAATCGTCGTCTCGGGCAGTCGGACGAAGACCGAGCTCCCCGTCGGCGGCCTCGAACACCTCAAACTCCGAGAAGATGCGCTCGCGCCAACCTGACTGCCAGCGGTCGAGCGCTGCCTCGGGCGTCTCGTGTCCCGTGGTCAGGTCGAGTAGGTCCACAAAGCGACCGTCGGCAGCCATGTCGATCCCGGTCAAGGGTGCTTCAGGGACGAGCGGCATCTCCAACCACCCGGCGACATCGGATACGAGGTGGTCGACGCGGAGGATCTCGGTGAACGCGAGGAGACGCGCGATGGCCAGTAGGTGCGGGCCGGTTGGGGACTCACCTTGACGCCACCTGCGGACTGCGGGAACCGACACGCCCACCAGTCGAGCGATGTCTCGCCAGGCGAAGCCTCGTCTGGCGAGCTCGTCGAGCATCTCGGTCGCTGGCCGCTTCGCCATGTCCCGGGCCTTGGCTGTTGCCCGGCTGCCCCGCCCCACGCGCCGAGGCGATCGCCCACCATGCCGGTGGTCGGGGAAGCGGCTGTGTCGGGCGCAGCGCGGTGGGTCGTGCGCTCGACCCCCGGGCGGTTACCCTCGCCGTGGCCGCCTCCGTGCGCCACCAGGACACCGGCTACGACGAGCTGGTCAAGTCGGGAGTTCCTCGAACCGCAGCGCGCGAGCAGGGGGGCGCCGAAGTCCAGCGCATCCTGGCGAGCTGGCAAGCACCCGTGCCCTCCTGAGCGCGCACGCCTCGGCGAACCTCGCCCCGGTAGGGCTGGACCTCGGCTCTTCCGACCAGGCAGCTGGCTTCGTCGTCGACGAAGACACAATGGCCCAGACCCGACGTCGCCCCGAGCCGCCGCTGCGCCGCTGGGCGGCCGCCCGAGCGCTTCGGAGCGACCCCAGGAGGCCCCTCCAGCGGGTGTTGACCGTCTCTCGTGCGACGGCAGTCACGATCGTTTCTCGGCGTGCACCATCACAAGCGGGTGCCCCTGCACGACGACCTCGCCGCCGAGCAGGACCTCGTCTCGGATCACGGCTGCAGCGGCGCCGCCCACGTCGAACACCACGCCGTCGTCGAGGCGAAGGGAGGCGACTTCGCAGATGACCGCTCGGACGCTCTCCGCGTCGTTGTCGAGCACTTGGGCCTACAGGTCGATGTCGCGGGTCGGGCGGCGTTCGCCGAAGGCAGCCAGGAGCACCCCGCCTTTCAAGACGAGCTTGTCAGCGAACCGGGACTCGGCCAGGCGAGCGAGGAACGACTCGAGGACGTAGAGCTGCAAGAGCTCGTCGACCGGGCGGCGATCGCCGCGGGCCTTGGCCCGCAGGTCAAGGTATGCCTGCCCCGCCCGGGTGGCCCGGGAGGGAGCGGTCACAGGAGGACTTCCAGCGCCTGGCGCAAAGCGGGCTCGGCGCGGGAGAACTCCCGGGCGAGCCCGATCAGCTGGGCGGGACTTCGGCCTGGGCGGCCAAGCCAGCGCCGCAGCGCTTCCCAGGCGACCTCGCTGCCTTCGAGGTGGCGCAGGCGGACGACGTCGATGAGAGACCGCTCGGCCGAGTACAGACCTAGAGGGCGCCTGGCCCCGACCTCGAGCTCGTTTCGTCCCAGGCCGAAGGTGCGGGGGTCGAACTGGTGGATGCGGGTCGGCGCCTTCAGGGACGGCCGAGCGCTCCCCCGAGGGATGGCGATGTCGATGGCGGCGGGGATGTCGTCCAGCAGGCCGTGGCGGGCGAGCGCGGTCTCCAGGCACAGCGTGGCGTGCGGGACCCGCTCGGCAATCTCGACCAGGTCGGAGTCGGCGGGCGGGGCATCGGCCCAGCGGTAGACCCCGCCGCCGAGCGCGAGGATCTCCCCGCTGTCGCGCAGGGCGTACAGCCGCCTGTCGCCGACGCCGGCCTTCTTGGCCTCCCCGTAGTTGAACGTGTCACCTAGCTGCTCTCGCAGACCGGACCCTCTGGCCGTCCTCATGGGAGGAAATCATACCCACATTCTGGCTATGTGAGTATGATTTCCTTCGCCGGCCCAATCGGAGCCGGTCCTCTCACCCCAGCTCCAGCCTCTGGCTCAGCCGCACCACCCGTCGGAGGACTGAGCCGGCTCCTGCCGGGGGCGCCCAAGAGGTCTTCACGTTTCAAAGACCTCGGGTTCACGTTTCCGGTGCTCTCATCCTCGCGCCCGGGTACCGTTGCCGACACACGGGGGACCCGCCTGCTCCCCGGTCCCTGGGTAGCGTCTGGGCATGACCACAGGGAGTGTGCCCCCGAACACGGTCGTCGTGACCGGGCAAGGATCGACGACGGTGACGCCAGATGCCGCGGTGCTCCATGTCGGCCTCGAGGCAAGGGCCGATGCTGCTTCGGTGGCGCTCGACGTCGTAGCTCGTCGCGCGGAAGAGGTGCTGGCAGCGACCAAGCACCAGGGGATCGACGAGGGTGACGTCCAGACCCAAGGTGTAGCCCTCCATCCGCAGATGGACGAGCGGGGTCTTCGGGTCGTGACCTACGTGGCCTCGTACTCAATGTCCGTTCGGCTACGGACACTCGGACTCGCTCCTGCCGTGGTGACCGCCATCAGCGAGGCGGCCGGTGACTCTCTTCGGCTCGGAGGCTTCCAGCTGTCCACCGCCGACTCCGAGGCGGCGCGCAACGACGCGGCGGCCCGGGCGGTGAAGGACGCTCGGTCGAAAGCCGAGCGCGTGGCCGACGCCGCCGGCGTCCGGCTCGGCCGAGTGGTCGCCATCAGCGAGATGCCTGCTCCGCCTCGCCGGCTTGCCACATTCGCCGCTGCCCACGCTGCGTCAGTGCCGGTGGAGGCCGGATCCGACGAGGTTCTTGCACACGTCACGGTGATCTTCGAGATCGCGGATTGACGGCTCGGACGTTCGATGGCGGTGCCCGGGAACGGCCGGAGGCGGCTCCGCCGGGCGCTCCCCCTCCGCAACGTTGCCTACGTGCGAGCAGCTCGGTCCAGTTCCAGTTCGAGCGCTGCTTGGCACGTACCATGATCGAGGCCGTCCGGTGACGGTCACGAGACCACCCTCTTCGGAGCTCGGAACAGTGGCACCAGCCGAAGTGCTCTTTGGGAAGGCACGTCAGCGGCGAACGCGTCGGTGGATCCTGGGAAGATGGTGCGCACGACCAACGCGCGAACGGGGTCGAGCTCCAAGGTCCGCTTGTTGATGCCGCGGCTCGCCTTGTGCGGGCTCGGGTGGTCGTGGGTGACGAAGCGGTACCCGTAGAGGGCGACGCCGCCGGTGTGCGAACCCTGGCGGGTCGAGCTCTCCTGGCTTTGGCGGGACTTGACCATCAGCTCGTGGTGGTAGCCCGGCGCGATGCCGATGTTCACGTGGCGGAGCACGATGGTGCCGAAGGACTCCTCGAGCGGCTCGTCTGTCGCGCAGAGACGCACACCGGCCGATCGCAGCTCGTCCTCGACCCGGAAGACGACCGAGGAGTCGCGTGACACACGGGAGATCGACGCCACGATCACCCGGTCGAGGCGCGCCGGGCGCTTCGCCGCGTCGGCGAGGAGGTCCTGCAGTCCGCCGTCTCGGGGGATCGGGATGTCGAAGCCAGCCAGTCCGCCAGGGCCCTGGGCGGCGTAGGAGCGGGTGCCCGACTCGATGTCGTAGTAGTGGGCGACGATCCGCCCGCGTCTGCTCGCTGTGCCCGGGCATCGCACCCACTTGCGCCCGACGGCGCCTCCACACCTACCGACGAGCTGGCCGTGGACCGACAGTGGCTCGAGGCCTACGAGCGACTCTGCTCGCTTCACACCTGAGCGACCGCCCCCGAGATCGCCGGTGGCACGCCCCGGCGATCTCCAGCACGAACGCCGCCGAACAAAGGCCTGCTCTCGCACGCCTCTCGCCGGAGCGGCAACAACCGGAACCTTGCAGCATCCCGGACAATCTGCCGGACAGGCGCGTGTGGCAGAGCTCAGACGGTGGATCCAGGCCGAGCGGGGCTCGAGGGACCAGGACGCTCGATGCAGCTGGCAGGCGTCCGAGGCGATCGACGAGAGGCTGGTGGGCTCCCTGCCGACAAGCCGAGCCGCCGGCGGGCACCTCCGGCGCCGCTCGGGAGACACCGGCACAAGATGTCATCGGCGATGCTCTCTGCTAGGCAATGGCGATGCGCATCGCGGTGACCGGAGCGGCCGGCTTCATAGGAGCAAAGGTCTCGGACGAGCTGTTGGATGGCGGTCATGAGGTCGTCGCCATCGACAACTTCGACACCACCTACTCAGCCGAGCTGAAACACGATCGGGTCGAGCGCCTCGAGGGGCGCCAGGGCTTCCACCTCATCACTGGAGACATCCGGGATGAGGACGCCGTCTCTTCCCTCTTCCGGCCCGTGCCCGACGCCGTCGTCCACCTCGCCGCCCAGGGCGGCCTGCGGAAGTCGATGGACGAGCCCGCCACCTTCATCTCCTCCAACATCTCGGGTTTCGGCAATGTCATCAAGGCAACCGTCGACCATGAGGTGAAGACGATGGTCTATGCCTCCTCCGGTGCCGTCTACGGGGGCAGCCGGCACCTGCCCTTCAAGGAGGAGGACGCCGCTGTCTTCCCCCTCTCGCTCTATGGGGCCACGAAGCGCTGCGACGAGCTGCTCGCCTTCAGCTACGCCCACGCCGCCAGGATCTCCTGCACCGGGCTGCGCTTCTCCACGGTCTACGGCACCGACGGCCGGCCCGACATGGCCATGTACACCTTCGCCGAGCGCATATCCCGCGGCGAGCCGATCAAGGTCCACGGCCACGGGAAGATGGTGCGCGACTTCGTCTGGGGAGACGACGTCGCCCACGTCGTCGCGCTCGCAGTCGTGGACGGCGCGGAATTCGGCACCACTCCTGCCGGCGGGGGCCCCCGGGCCGCCATCGCCGGTGACCCCTGGCGGGTGCTCAACGTCGCCACCGGGCGGCAGGTCCAGCTGATGGAGATGATCCGCCTCGTCGAGGTGGCCGTCGGGCGGTCGGCCGAGCTCGAGCTCGTGGACGCCATGGCGGCGGAAGTGCAGGAGAACGGCATGGACGTCTCGCTCCTCGGCGAGACGCTCGGCTTCGTGCCCTCGGTCCAGGTGGAAGAGGGCATCCCGCAGGCCGTCGAGTGGTACCTCTCGTACCTCGAGAGCCACAAGGCCTGAGCGAGCAGGAGTTGTCGCGGCGGCGGGCAGCCTCGGGTCTGTGACCGCGCCCGGGCGAACCGTCACAACCGGCCCGGGTCTGGTCGGACGCCGACCGTGCGCCGGGGATGTGCCGGTAGGAGACCATCGCCAGCGGGCAGCTCGCGGCCGGGCTGGTGCACCCTGCCCCTGGCACCACCACGAGAGTCGACCTACGTCGCCGCCGGGCAACCCCTCCTCGAAGTGGTCCCGATGGTGCCGAGACGGTCTCGGCAGGGGCCGGCGACCTCGTCCACGTCCTCCCCTGGGGGTGACCCACCGGGAGACCAGCGGCGGCGACGAGGAGAGCCGTCTCGTGGTCGTCCGCCCCGGCTCGGAACCGACCGCCGCGAACCTCGACGGCTGAACCCGAGACCCTCCTTGGTACCGAGACCCGGCGCGGCCGTGCGCCCGACCCACCCGGAGAAGGAGCCTTGCCCGACATCACCGATCTCGTGCTCGACGAGCACGAGACCTTCCCCCGCCGTGTGCCGACCTCGCCAGGCGACCGCCGCATCCCCGTGGCAGGCTCGCCTCAAGGCGGGCTGAGGCGCGGCGGGGGGCGGCGTGCCCACCGCAGGAACGACCGGGGTGGGTGATCCACAGCGGGCAGCGCCGGGATCAGCGGGCGGGAGCCGGCTCGGACGGCGGCCGCCACTCCCGCCTGATCAGCCCGTAGACGAACGAGTCGGAGACCTCGCCGTTCACGACGCAGTCCTCTCGCAGCCTCCCTTCACGGAGGAATCCGAGCTTCTCCAGCACGCGGGCTGACGCAACGTTGCGCGTATCGGTCTCAGCCTGAACCCGATTCAGCTCCAGCCTGTCGAATGCCCACCCCAGCAGGGCGGCCGCCGCCTCCGTGGCGTAGCCGTGACCCCAGACGTCATCGTCGTAGCAGTAGCCGAGCGAGACTCTGCGGTGGTCAGGATTCCACC
>JAKAQB010000135.1 GCA_021811865.1 Actinomycetes bacterium
CGCGCTGCCGACGCCTCGTGGATGGCCTCCAACGGGTTCCGACTCGTCCGGCTCGGCGTCCTGTTCAGCGGGCTCATGCCGACGCCCGGAAAGGTGAGCAGGCGCTACCTGGCGGCGATCACGTCCGGCGTCGACCTGCTCGCCCGGTTCCACATCTTCACCCTCATCGACTTCCACCAAGACGGCTACGGTCCGGCGGTCGGTAGTGACGGCTTTCCCGCCTGGATGACCCTCACCCGAGGTGCAGCCTCGGTCAATGCGCACTTCCCCCAGTACTACGTCATGGATCCGGCGGTCCAGCAGGCCTTCCAGAGCTTCTGGGACAACGCCCGCCGGCCGGGCGGCGTCGGTCTGCAGACGTATGCGCTCATGGGCTACGCCGCGGTGGCGAGGCAGTTCGCTCGAGATCCGTGGGTGATCGGGTACGACGTGCTGAACGAGCCGTGGCCCGGGACCACGTGGGCCCCGTGCCTCGCACCAGCAGGATGCCCCAGCCTGGTGCGAAGCGAGCTGACGCCGTTCTACGACAAGGTCGCCGCAGTCATCCGACGCCAGGGCTCACGCCAGATCGTCTTCGAAGAGCCGTTCGCGACGTTCAACCTTGGCGGCTCGGCTCCCGACCTCTCCCTTCCCGCGGGGCAGGCAGGCATGAGCTTCCACATGTACACGAGCACGCCAGCAGCCGAGCCCGGGCTCATCTCCAAGTCGCTGGCCTGGTCTCGCTCGACCGGGGGAGCCTTGCTCGACAGCGAGTGGAGCTCGGCTACCGGGGCATCTGGGATCGTGCGCCAGGCGGGTGAGCTCGACGCTGCTTTGGTGCCGTGGGCGTACTGGTCCTTCGCCGGCTGCTCGACGGGCTGCAGGCGCGGGGAGTCCACCTCAGCGGTGATCCCCGATCTGGCCAAAGCGCCCTCTGGGACGAACCTGAACCAGACGATCGCCTCGAGCCTCACCCAGCCGTACCCGCTGGCAACGGCCGGTGTTCCGACCGCCGACAGCTACGACACGACCACCAGGACGCTCCGGTTCGCCTACTCGACGTCGGAGGTGACCGGCGGCTCCTTCGCCAAAGGCACCGTCACCGTGATCGAGGCCCCGACGAGTGTCTACCCGAGCGGGTACACGGTGAGCGTGAGCGGGGCGAGGGTGGTGTCCAAGCCGTGTTCGTCGCTCCTCGAGATCGAAGCCGCAGCCGGTGCCCGGGTCGTCCGGGTCACTGTCGACCCCGCGTCGAACTGCCCCCAGTGAGCCACGGGCGAGGAGTGACCGCGGCGTCGTCGTCACGTCCGGTCCAGGACGTGGTCCGCTCGTCACAGTGAGGTACGCCACTTCCTCGGGTCGAGACCACCTGCGGTGGTCTCGGGAGGAACCTCGGCGGTGATGGATCTCCGGTGGGCTTCGGGTCGGCCCCGTGAGGGAGATCGTCGCTGGGGTTCTGCCGGCGAGCCGACTCGGTTGAGGGAATCGACGGGCCACGCTGAGAGGGACGGGACGCTCGTGCCGGCGTTGTTGCGCATCGGATGCCCACAAGCACGGGTGACCGCGGTGGTCACCCACATCCGGCGCCGCTTCGCGTCCGTCCCGGGAGCTGGCGAAGCATCCCCGCTCAGCGCCGCCGGAGCATCGTCGTCGAGCGGTGCCGGCGACAGGAGGTCGGTATTGCTCCTCCAAAGGCGCGCGGTCCTCGCTACGTTCGGTCTACTCACAGGCTGGCAGTCGGCGGGAAAGCCCGATGGGCACGGCACAGCTCCCTCGATCGCGAGCGGCTGGTCAGGCTCGGAGGGTGCGCCTGACGCCCGGCTGGTCACGCGCCGCCGCCGGGTTGGCTGCGGGGGCTTGGTTGCTGGCGATGGTCGCGGCGAGGAGTGCCTGGCTGCTGTTACGGCTCTGCCCTGTCCCGACTTTGGTCGGTCTCGAGCTCGGCGATGACTGAGACGGCGAGGGCGTAGGCGGGCATGCCGGCGGTGACGAGGGAGGTCTCTGCTACGCCGACCAGGTCGGTGATGCCGGCCCCGGCCCGAAGCGCCGCCCGGGCGTGAAGACGGGCAGGGCCTTCATGCCCCAAGGCCACGAGCTGGGCGAAGTGCACGAGCTGCTGGGTCTTCGGGTCGAGGGGGTTCTCGGCGAGGAGCACCCGGCGCAACTCTTCGATGGTCTCGACGGCATCGAGACGCCCTGTGGCCTGGGCCAGGGCGAGGCGTTCCTCGATGTCGCGCGGGACGGCCCCGAAGACCGTGTGGTAGCGGTCGCGGATGGCCTCAGCGCGCTCGGGCAGTCTCGGCGAGGTCATTTGCGCACCCGCGCCATCGATGCCCGCACCGCTTCGAGGGCGCCGCCGGGGAGGTCGACCGCCCCGCCGATGGTCTGGGCGGCGAGCTCGGCTTCGGCGGCTTCTTCGATGGCGATGACGAGCCGGGCGGCGCCCATGGGGTCGGCGCCGAAGGCGAGAAGCCCATGGTTGGCGAGGAGTACTGCGGCGGTGGTCGGGTGGGTGTCCAGGGCGGCGGCGATGCCGCGCACCGAGACGTCCGATCCCCGCGGTCCCCACGGCACCACGGGGACCGGCTCGGCTTGGCCGAAACGCAGCAGCGGCTCGGCCCGGCAGGGCAGCTCCTTGTTGGCGAGCGCGAAGGCGGTGGCGGAGGGCGAGTGGGTGTGGATGACTCCGCCGAGTTCGGGGCGGGCCTTGTAGACGACGGCGTGCATGGCGACGATCTCGGCGTTCTCCGGTCCCAGCTCGCCGTCGAGGACGTCACCGTCGAGGTTGCAGGTGGCGATCTGATCGGGGCGCAGCTCACGGACCATGCCGGTGGTGGTGAGGGCGAAGCGCTCGCCGTCGAGGCGGCTGCTCAGGTTGGCGTGTCCGGCGTGCGACATGACCCCGGCAGCGAAGAGGTGCCGGGCGGCGGCGACGACCGCCTCGCCGGCACCGGTTGGGAGTTGTGCAGTCATGCAAGAGCCTCCTCTGTTCTTGGGACGCGGGCCCAATGTCGGTTGGGCCGGGGCAACAGATCCACCATACCCAGGTGGGTATCTCTCGATGACGTGGGGTAGAAGCGGACGATGAGGTCGTCTCGAAGTCATACCCACCCGGTCGGATCCCTGCAGCGGCGTGCTGGCCGGCTGGCATGCGAGCAGGTCTGCCGCTCTCGGGGCGGGTGGACCGGGGCGGGCGGGGGTGGTGACGGAGATCGAGATGTCTGCTCTGGCCGGTGGGGCGACAGCGAGTCCGGAACCGGCACGGCGCCCGGCGCCGTACTGGGCACGGGAGAGCGGCCACCCGCGGGGCAGCGACCGTGAGCGCGGACGGCGAAAGGGGCGTGGTGGTGCACCTTGACGAGGACGGAGACGACAAGTACAGGGCAGTGCTGCGCAACGTGGCCAACCTGGTCACCGATCTGGGCGGCCAGGCGACAGTGGAGCTGGTCACCCACGGCCCTGGCATCGGGGTGTGCCTGGCCGACAGCCTGCTGGCCGAGGATCTGCAGGACCTGATCGGCCGGGGGGTGGTGGCAGCAGCATGCGAGCACACCCTCGATGCGAGGGGCATCGCCCGTGAGCGTCTGGCGGCAGGTGTGGTGACGGTGCCATCGGGGATGGCCGAGTTGGTGCGCAGGCAGCAGAAGGGTTGGGCGTATGTCCGGCCGTGAGGACGGCCAGGCGCCGCAGCCTGCAGTCGAGTTCGCGGCGGCGCCGTTCGACATGGTGGAGGACCTCTGCGGGGATCCGGCGGCGGATCTGGTGGTGCTCATGGCCGGGAACCAGTACATGGTGGTTCCTGACTTGGTGGACGGCTTCTTGTCCGCCCACCGATCGATCGGTTCGGTCTTCTACGAGACCCTGCCCCCGGGTGTGATCGCCGCCCAGCTGCGGGCCGGGGGGCTGCGGATGGGGTCGCTGGAACTGCGGGTCCGCCCCGACGTGATGGCCTCGAGCCCCGCCGCGCTCGCCGACCTCGAACACGACGGTCTGGTCGGCTCGGGGCGCACGTACGCGAGCAACGACCTGGCGCTGCTCGTGGCGGCTGGCAATCCGGCCGGGGTGGGCGGCTGGGTGGACCTGGGCCGTTCCGGGGTGCGGGTGGCCTTCCCCGATCCTCACGCCGAGGGCATCGGCGCCCTAGCGTTCGAGGCCCTCGAGGCGTCGGGCGGTGCGGGCTTGCGCCAGAAGGTCGCGACGGACAAAGCGGCGGCCGGCGAGGTGGTCTTCACCAGCATCCACCACCGCCAAGGCCCCGCCTGGCTCGCCGATGGAACAACCGACGTGGCGGTCGTATGGTCCACCGAGGCCCGCCACCACCTCCATCGTGGCGCACCGTTCGAGATGATCGCCATCCCCGAGGCAGAGAACCGCCGGGGCGGCTACGCGGCCGCCGTGGTGGCCGATCCCGCGCATCCCGAGGCCGCCGGCTGGTTCATCGACCACCTGTGCGGCGAGGCGGGCCGCGCGGCATACGCCGCCCACGGCTTCACCCTCCCTGGAGGATGACCCACCGTGACCGCCGAGCCCACCGAGGGACAGCTGGCCCGTGTGATGGGTGAACTGGACGAACCCGGCTGATCGCAGCAATCAGCTACCAACAGTGACTTGTGCTCGCCCTGCCGATCGGGGTGACCAGTCGGGCGGTCGTCGGGCGAGTAGCTGTAGTGGTCGGCCGGCCCGCACACGTCACAACCGCCGTCATCAACGGCCCGCCGCGCTCGGCTCTCGGCGGGTGAGCCCGGCCGAGCATGTCGGCGAGTGGCGCACCGACCAGGACGAGCGACAGCTCGCATAGCGGGTGTCTCAGCGACCGGCTTCCTCCCAGGGCGAGAGCGCCGCACCGCGTGGCTCGTTCGGCCGCTGGTCCGCCGGCCTCTCCTGGCGCGCAAGGGATCCTCCACGCATCGTGTCCGGCTCTGCCGTCAGCAGCGTGCTCCGGGGACCACGCCGGGCTCAGCGGTAAGAGCCACTCGGCGACAGCCTGAGGGTGCGGTGCTGGGCTGCGTCGTGTCCGTAGATCATCATGGCGTCGTGCTCGTCGGCGAGCTGGCGCAGCATGAGCCCGCTTGCCCGGGCAGTGGAGGGATCGGCCTGCCCGTCCCAGTTGTCATGGTCGAAATTGTCCTGGCAGTAGACCGCGTCCCCGCACACGATGACCGTCCCGGTCTCCTCGAGCTGGAGGACGACCGACTGGTGACCCACGCAGTGCCCCGGAGTGGCGAGCACCTCCAGACCGTCGAAGAGACGGGTCCGCCCATCGACCAGCTCGTAGCTGAGGCTCGGAAGATCCCAGTACTGGTTGGGGAAGCTCGGGTTGTCCTTGGCGTGCTCGAATTGGTCCCGCTGGACGAAGAACGTCGCCCTGCCGAGGAGGTCGTTGTTGCCGGCATGGTCGAAGTGGAGATGGGTGTTGATCACGAAGTCGACGTCCTGAGGGGCGATCTCCAGCTGACCCAGCCGGAGCAGCAGGCTGTCCTCCGGACTCATCACCGGGATGAGGGCCTCGGCCGCCTCGGTCCCCCGCCAGGTCATCTCGGGGTCGTCGACATGCAGCCGGTTCATCCCGGTGTCCACGAGGACGAGGCGATCGTCGTCAAGGCGGACGAGAAAGGCGTTGACTGGCAGGTGGACGCGATGGCCGTCCCGCACGCCCGGCGCGACCACCTCGTAGTCGCAGCAGCAGTCTCCGAGTGGCAGGACGTACAGCTCCATGTGGCTCCCTCCGGCAGGTTGCCGCTCAACCATATGCGGACCGCCCCGCGTCGTACGCGGAGTCGGGCGAGGGGATGCTCAGGATCTGTGGGTCGGCTCGACCGCTGACCTTGCGCCGGTCTCCCTTGCTGCGCTTGGTTCCCGACCGGCACTCCTCTCGGTCCGTCGCTCCGGCGCGAGGAGCGCGACGAGACGGCGCCATTGAATCAGCGCGGGTGGTCTTCACCGACCGGGACCAGTCGACGGCCATGGTCGGTCCGCTGGAGTCCGGCCCGTCGTCACCTGGGTGCTCGAGCAGACGGTCGAGAGGCTGTCTCGATCTGGTTGGAGGACCTCGGGCGCAGCCCAATGCTCGGCTGGCCGCCGTGGAAGGCAGCCGCACCCCGAAGTCGCCGCGCAGGGTTCGGCGGCCTCGTGCCCGACCGCACTTGGAGCCAGACATCGAGGCGGTGTCGATGGGTGATCGAACGACCTCTTCTCCGTCGCATGGTGCCGGTCTCCTGATAGC
>JAKAQB010000136.1 GCA_021811865.1 Actinomycetes bacterium
GCGGCATGGGGTCCGATGACGGTGCGATCACTTACCTCAGCTACAACAGCCTCGTCCAGCTGACGGAAGCAGCGATGAGCGTCGCTGGGGGAGCGCAGGTCGAGACCGCTTGGAGGACCGGTGCTTTTGCACGACACCACGGCTGGAGACCAGCGGCGGTTCATCCCTGGCGGTGTCGAGTACGAGGTGTACCGGCTCACCCGACGCCTGGCCGCGAGTTCGCCGAATCCATCCCCCGGTGGCATCCGCTGACGGGCGCCTCGCACCTGCGATCCTGATGACGGATCTGATCCGCAAGCGCCAGGGCGAGCGCCCGGATCGATGTGCGTCGACAACAATCAGGCCAGACTCGCGGAGCGGCTCCATGGTCCCGAGTCGCGATCACTGAGCTGGTCATGGCTGCCGGCGGCGTGTTGGCGTCCCACCTTGTGGTGCAGTGGATACCGACAGCACGACGGCTTCGCTGACGGCCGAGCCCTCCCTTCGTGGTCCGACCGTCCGAGGAGCCGCTCCCACTGTGTTCGTGCGCAGTTCGACATGGACAGCGCCGCGCCATGGGCCGACTGAGGTTGTCGCTCCAGAACGAGCACTGGGTGGCTTCGATCACAGTGCGGTGGACGAGACTGGCGGGGTGTGAGGCTGGAGAGCTTCGAGGCTGACGAGAAGCGTCCTCGTCATCGGATCCCTCTCGTGGGGCGCGCTCGCCATCGCGCCGACTATCGAAGTGAGCCGGCGCGGCACGCCTCGGGGAAGTGAGGTCAGGCCCCGGCGCGGACCCATGCTGCGAAGAAGGGATCGGCGATCACCAGCCGGCCGCCACGCTGCACGACTAGGTCGTCGGCCAGCAGCGGGCTCAAAGCCTTGCGCACGGAGCTGGCGTTGGCTAGCCCGACCGCTCGGGCGAATGCCGCCGCGTACGGCTCGGAGGGCGGCTCGACGGCCAGCGCTTCGAGCACCCGGACCTGGCCTGGTGACAGGCGCCCCAGGGCGTCGGCGAAGAGCGTGGCGTCGTGCTCCACCGCGGCGGCCATGCCGGCGTCCACAGCCGCGGCGTCGATGCGCTCGCCGGCCAACTCGAACGCGTCATAGGCGAGGTGCTGGATGTCGTTGGGGACCGGCCCGGCCTGGTCCAGCAGGTAGCGGGCCACCTCCTCCGAGAGGCGTTTGCCACCCACCTCGGCTCGCTCGAGGAGGTACGCCACCATGTCGGCATCCGGGATCGGTCCGAGCGCCAGATGTTGGGCCAAGCCGTACAGCGGGGCTTCCTGTCGTATGACCAGCTGCTCCATCAAGTGCCGTTTGGACCCAGCCAGCACGAGGGAGACGGACGGGTTGTCGTCAGCCAGACCCTTCAGGACGTCAGGCAGGCGCTCGCCCAGGCGCGCGGCCACCTGGAACTCGTCGATGACGAGGACCGCCGGCCGGCGCTCGGCCTCGTCAGCCAGCAACTGGTACACGTCGGCCAGGACCGCGTCCAGCTCTGCCGCCTGGAAGCTGGTGTCGAAGCCGAAGCGGGGATGCCCGTCGGGATCGAAGCTCACCGACGGGGTCACTCGCAGGCGGCGCAGGAAGTCGGGGACTGCCTGGCGGGCCCGGGCCCAGCGGGCACCGGGCATCTTGTACGCCGCCACCGTCAGAAGTGAGGCGAAGCGAGCCGGGCTCGTGGCACGCTGCAGGTTCACCTCCACCACCGCAGGCGACGGCCGCCATCTGCTCATGCGGGCGCTGGCGGCTCGCAGCAACGACGTCTTCCCGTAGCGGCGCGGCGAGATGACCACGACGTTGATCCCGTCGCGCATCCTGGCGAGCAGCGCCGACAGCTCCTTGCGCCGTCCGGTGAAGTGCTCGCCTTCGACGGGGGTGCCGTAGTGGTAGGGGTTGCGTGTCGTCACCACAGGATGATACCGAGAGGCGCAATGCTATATAGCGCGATGCCACATGGCACAGGTGCGCTCGCCTTCCAATCGGGGGAGGAGCTGCCGGCTCGCCTCCAGCTGCCCGGCGGTCAGAGCCTCGGGCCCGTGTACGAGCTCGCCCGGGCGTCCCGGACGGTCTCGCGAGGACACGACGTGTCTCTCGACGTAGCGGACGGCCGAGGGCCCCACGGCGGGAGAGTGCCGACGCCACCCTCGACGACGAGACGGTCACCGGCGCGCTCGTCACGTCCGTTCAGCCGAACAGGAGCGAGGCCTCGTGGCAGCAGAGGATCTTGCTGCTCGGATGGCAGCGACCCAGCAGCTGTCGCCGGGAGCTCTCGCCACTCCTTCACGAGGTGGCCGGCCGCCTGCACCTCAGCGAGGGAGCCCTCCGTGTCCGCGTGGCCCGGAGCCATCGGTCGTCCCCCGCTGCGGGCCTTCGGCGGGTGCGCCTCCCGGCGGGCGGGCGCGACAACGCCCGGCGTCCTGCGAGGGGATGGAACGCCGGGCGCTGCCCGAGGGCAGATTAGGTGAACGACACGGCCTCTGCTGGACGACGGGACAGGAGCGGCCCGTCAGACCGGCTGGCGCCGGGGAGCGGCGGGGCCGGCGCAACGGCGGGGCGGCGCCCTGGGCTCGGAGATGAGCGGCGCGGCGAGAGCTCGAGGACATGTCGCCGGCCACCCCGGCGGCTTGAGGAGACCGGGAGGCTCTCTCGCTCGAGGGCCTGTCCGCGCCGCAGGCCGGCCTGCCGGCCACGCGAGCGGTGGGGGCGTTCAGTCCTCGCGGCTCGGTGGCGGCGCCGGCTCCGTCATGGGTGGGCGCCTCGGTGCACGGACGAGGAAGAAGAGCGTCGCTGCGAAGGCGAAGGTGAGGAGGAGGTAGGGCACGACGTCGGATGTCGCCTGCGCCACCGCCCCGCTGCCGGCGGAGGCGACTGCCTGACCCCCCGCCCAGGCAAGGTTGGACAGTCCGAAGGCGAGGCCCTGGCGGAGGCCGCCGCGTTCGGCCCCGTCGCCGACGAGCGCCGCCGCCGGCACGAACAGGGTGCCGAAGGCCGGGAGCCCGACGACGACGAGCCCCACCAGGATGGCGGTCGGTTGCGCCACCGGCAGGAGCGCGCTCACGACGACGGAGATGGCCAGCGAGATGGCGAGCGGGCGCCTCCGCCCGCGGGCATCGGCCATCCGCCCGACCAAGGGCGCCAGCCCTGCCTCGACGGCGGCCGATCCGAGGAAGGCGGCGGCGATCACGGTGGCGCCTGCTCCGAGCGCGCTGAAGCGCAGCGGCACGAGCACGTCCACCACACCGAAGCCGAGGCCGGCGAGGCCGGTGAGGAGCAGACCTGCGAGGAGGGAGCTGTCGCGCACGGCGGTCCGAACGCCCGCGCTCTGCCCTGTCACGCGGTCGTCGTGGAGGGGGATGACGAGCGCGCTCACGATCAGGACGGCAGCAAAGGCGGTGGCGGCCGCGAAGACCGGAGCCGAGCCGAGCCGCGAGGCGAGTGCCCCGACGAGCGGCCCGAACAGCGACCCGCCGACGGCGGCTGCGAACGCCGTGCTGAGCGAGCGTGCCCGCCGGTCGGGCGGGGCTGCCGTGGCCAGCCAGGCCAGGCCGCCCGCCCAGGTGCAGGCTCCGCCGATGCCCTGGAGAAACCGGGCGAGGTCGAGCAGCACCACCTGGCTCGCCAGGCCGAAGGTGAGGGTGGCCGCGCTCATGAGAACGAGCCCAGAGAGCACGCCGCTCCTGGCGCCTCGGCGGTTCACGAGGAGCCCGCCGGGGATGGATCCGAGGAGGGTGCCGAGGGGGTAGGCGGCGACCAGCACCCCGGCTCCCGCCTTGGTGAGATGGAGCATCGCCACGTAGTGGGGCAGCAGCGGCGTCACCGCCATGTAGAAGATGGTGTCGACGAAGACGACCGAGGAGACCAGCCACATCAGGTTGCGGAAGCCGCGGGGTGTCGGCGGGCGGGTCTCCGGCAGCATCGCACCAGTATCGGCGACGGGCCGCAGACCCCAGAGGTAGACGGGAGCCGGCGAGCTACCCTCTGCACGTGCCCGAGGAGATTCCGCCGGAAGCGAGCCGGTCGACCCCGGTCGACGACTTCGTCACCTCTGCCCACGACGTCGTCGCCTCGAGCGGGCCCCTGCGCTACCGGGCGACCGCCGGGCGGGTGGTGCTGCGCGAGGAGGTGCACGAAGACGGCGTCTTCCGCGGGTCGCGTCCGAAGGCGGAGGTCTTCGTCGTGTCCTACGTCGCCGACGCCCCCGAGGGCTCCCCGCGGCCGGTGACCTTCGCCTTCAACGGAGGCCCCGGCTCCTCGAGCGTGTGGCTGCACCTCGGCCTCCTCGGACCGAGGCGGGTGCTGATGGGCGACGCCGGCGACCTACGGCCGCCTCCCTACGGGCTTGTGGACAACGCCGAGACGCTCCTCTCCCACACCGACCTCGTCTTCATCGACCCCGTCTCGACCGGCTACTCCCGGGTCACCGAGGGGGACAAGCCGGCCGAATTCCACGGGTACCAGCGCGACCTCGAGTCGATCGGCGAGGTGATCCGGCAGTGGACCTCACGGGAGCGTCGCTGGCTGTCGCCGAAGTACCTGATCGGCGAGTCCTACGGGACGCTTCGGGCGGGAGCGCTCGCCGATCACCTGCAGAGTCGCTACGGTTTGACGCTGAACGGCGTGATGCTCGTCTCGGCGGTGCTCGACTTCGCGACCGGGGACGACGAGTCCGAGGGAAACGACCTGGCCTTCGTGCTCAGCCTGCCGACCTTCGCCTGCCTTGCCCGCTACCACGGGCTGGTCGAGGACCGCCCGCTGGACGAGGTCAGGAGAGAGGCCGAGCACTTCGCGACCGGGGAGTACGCGAGAGCCCTCCTCCTCGGCGCCCGCCTCGGGGCAGCCGAGCGGCGCGGGGTCGCAACCCGGATGGCGCAGCTCACCGGGCTCGACGTCGACTGGATCGAACGTGGCGGTCTCCGGGTCGAGTCGCACCGCTTCTTCAGACAGCTGCTGCGAGAGCGCGACGGCAGGGTGATCGGGCGCCTCGACGGGCGCTTCACGGGATGGGAGGCCGACGCCGTCGGCGAACGGGCCACGGTCGACCCCAGCTACACGGCCATCCGCGGCCCGTTCTCGACCGCCTTCAACCACTATGTCCGCGCGGAGCTCGGGTACGCCAACGACCTCCCCTACGAGATCCTGACCGAGCGTGTCCAGCCCTGGTCCTACAAGGAGTTCGAGGGCCGCCAGGTGAGCGTGGCGGACCGGCTTGCGGCCGCTCTGCGTGCCAACCCGCATCTCCGGGTGCAGATCGGCGCCGGCTACTACGACGGGGCGACGCCGTACTTCGCCGCCGAGCACACCGTCAACCATCTGCGGATCCCCGACAGCCTGCGCCAGAACATCTCGTTCCGGTACTACGAGTCGGGGCACATGACCTACCTCCACGAGGAGAGCAGGCTGCGTCAGAGCGCGCATCTGGCTGAGTTCGTCCGCTGAGCGCGAGCCTCCCGCGGTGGCGGCGGCCGGGGCCGCCTATCCGCTATGAAGATCCGAATGGAACTGCGGATCTTCACCGAGCCCCAGCAGGGGGCACGCTACGACCAGTTGCTGGCCGTCGCCCGGACGGCGGAGGCGGCCGGCTTCGGGGCGTTCTTCCGGTCCGACCACTACCTCTCCATGGGAGAGGGCGATGGGTCGCCGGGGCCCACGGACGCCTGGACCACGCTCGCCGGTCTCGCCCGGGACACCGAGCGCATACGGCTCGGCACGCTGCTCAGCGCCGCGACCTTCCGGCTGCCGGGACCGCTCGCGATCACCGTCGCCCAGGTGGACGCCATGAGCGGTGGCCGGGTCGAGCTCGGCCTAGGGGCCGGGTGGTACGAGGAGGAGCACCGCGCCTACGGGATCCCCTTCCCCTCGGTCGAGGAGCGCTTCGACCGGCTCGAGGAGCAGCTGGGGATCGTCCTCGGTCTCTGGTCGACCCCCGAAGGCGAGACGTTCTCCTTCGCCGGGCGGCACTACGTCTTGAACGAGAGTCCGGCGCTGCCCAAGCCGGTCCAGCGGCCACATCCCCCGGTCGTCGTCGGCGGCCACGGTCGGCGCCGGACGCCGGAGCTGGCGGCGAGGTACGCCGACGAGTTCAACGTGCCCTTCGCCTCGGTCGAGGCGTGCGGGCGCCAGTTCGAGCGGGTGCGAGAGGCCTGTGGCACCGTCGGTCGGGACCCGGACTCGATCACCTGTTCGGTGGCGCTCGTCCTGTGCTGCGGCGAGGAC
>JAKAQB010000137.1 GCA_021811865.1 Actinomycetes bacterium
ATCTCGCGACCAGGCGGCCGGACGACGGCGGCGCGCGGATGAGCGGGCCGCTCGGGCCGACTGCGCCGGCTGCCGGCGCCCTCGCCCATTCGCTCGCCCGCTCAGCAGGTGACCTGCTGATGGACCTGCGCCGGAGCGGCGCCTTGACGGGCAGGGCCCTCGGCGACGCGGGCGACGAGATCGCGAACGTGTTCTTGGCGCGGGCCCTCGCCGCACGGTGCCCCGCCCAGGCCGTCCTCTCGGAGGAGTCGCCGGATGATCCTTCCCGGCTCGGCCAGCGGGCCGTGTGGATCGTGGACCCGCTCGACGGCACGCGCGAGTACCGCGAGGGCCGTCGGGACTTCGCCGTGCACGTGGCGCTGTCCGTCGACGGCGAGGCGAGCGCCGGTGCCGTCGCGCTGCCGGCGCTCGGCGCCACGTACTCGACGTGGCAGCCGCCCCGCTCCGCGCCTCTTCTTCGGGGGCGCCGTCTCATCGTGGTGAGCCGGAGCCGCCCGCCCCGCTTCGCGCACCGTCTGGCGGAGCTGCTCGGTGGGGAGCTGCGAGCGATGGGGTCCATGGGGGCGAAGGCGATGGCGGTGGTCCGTGGCGACGCCGCTGCCTACGTGCACACAGGTGGTCACCACGAGTGGGACGCAGCCGCGCCGGCTGCGGTCGCGGGCCACTTCGGCCTCCACGTGTCCCACCTCGACGGGACGCCGCTCCGTTTCAACCGGCCCGACACGGTCCAGCGCGATCTCCTCGTGTGCCGCCCCGAGCTCGCCTCGGAGATCCTGGCCGCGCTCTCGAAGGTCGCGCTCCTTGCGCCGCCCTGACCCGCACGTCGCGTCGAGCGGCGCCCCTCCGAGGACGGCTGCGGGCCGAGCCCTCCAGGCAGTGCCCGGCTACGCCGCGACCCGGGCTGCGGCGCCGGAGAGCACGCCGGCCGCGGCTCGAGCCCGGCCCTCCCACCACCTCCCGACGGGTTCGAGGGCGCCGCGGTGCCACCGGGGATGCGTGCCGGCCCACTCCTCCGCCGCCCGGCCCAGCCAGGCGAGGATCCCGGCCGGGTCCTGGTCGAGCAGCCCGTCGAGGGCGAAGCGCCGCTCACCCCGTCGCACGCCGAGCCCGAGGTCGCTTCCGGCGCGGACGAGATCCGACCGGGTGACCACCATCCCGCTGCGGACCGGGGCGAGCACCGATTCGACGAGCTCCTGGCGAGAGGAGAGGGCGAGCGGAGCCGGCGCGGCGACGAGGGCGGTGGGCAGCTGGGCCCGAGGCGGCAGGCCGTCGGCCTCGGCCGCAAGGACGTCGGCCATGAGCCCTGCCCATGCACGGTGGAACCTCCCACCTGCCCGGTCGACGGCGGCCAGGTGCACGGGGACCCAGGACGCGAGGTGCTCCCACAAGAGCGCGGCGCGGGCGCTCATGAGTGCCGACCGGCGGCGGCTGGCGGGGGGCAGCGCCAGCTCGACTTCTCCCAGCCGCGCGTAGAGGTCGAGCAGGCTGCCGAGATGGTCCGGCTCAGGCGGCGGCACGACCCCCAGGACTCGCCAGAAACCGGCCACCCTGTCGCCGGCATCGCCGCCGATCATGCCCTCCTCACCGAGATGGACCGACGCGTAGGGATGGGTCTCGAGCACGAAGACGTCGGTGTGCGTCGCGGCGCCCGCCGGCGCGGGCAGCCCGAGGAGCCGGCACGTGCCGGCGTCCGGCGAGGGCCCGCCGAGGCCGGCGAGGGCGCGCACCAGCTCGGGCCGGGTCGCGGGGTCGCTCAACGGGGCGCCGCCGGCAGTGTGAGCGCGGACGCCGCCGGCAGGGTGAGCGCGGACGCCGCCGGGAGGGTGAACGCGGACGCCGACGGCTTCAGGGGCCGCATGAGCCAGCTCGGTCGGCGGGTGCCGTCTGGGGAGACCTCGGCGGCGGGCCTGGTCTTCGCGAGCCATTCGGCGTAGACGGCTCCGGCCTTGTCGGTGTCGACGGCCACGTCGCCGACGGCGTCGCCGGGCGCCGCGCGCCGGACCCGCACCGCCTGGTGCCAGCAGTGCATCCCCGAGATGGGATCGGGGTGGACCGGGAACGTCAGGTTCTGGTGGACGCCGATCTCGGTCCACCACAGCCTGGCCGTGTCCGGATCCGAAGACGTGTAGGGTCGCGGCCCGCTCCCGACGCGCAGGCTCCAGCTGCCTCCGTCGTGCTCCAGGGCGACCGTGGACATGGCCAGTCCCTGCCCGCCGGTCTGGCCCTCGGGCTTCCACCGGCCCATGTGGTGGCTGCAGGCCACCACCCCGGGCCGGATGCCCTCGGTGACCCATGCCTTCGTCACGAAGTGGCCGATCGCGGTCTCCACCCGCACCAGGTCGCCCGTGACGAGCGGCCGGTTGCCGGAGGGAGCACTGGTCGGGTCCCCCGCGCCGAGCCGGGCGGCATCGACCGGGTGCACCCACAGGGGATTGGCGTGGGCGAGCTCGTCGAGCCACTTGGAATTGGCCGACCGGGTGTGGATCTGCGTCGGGAGCCGGAAGGTCGAGATGAGCACCAGCTCGTCCGGCCGCAGCGACGAGGGGTGGACGTGGCTGCGGATGTACCCGGGGACCGCGTGCTCCGGCCACCCCCACGCTGCGAGCGTCGACGAGTAGAACTCCAGCCTGCCCGAGGGCGTCGGGAAGCCGCGGCGGACCACGGGGTCGCCGCCGACCACGACGCCGACCGCGCGTCTGCCGCCCGGGCCTGCGTCCGGCGCGCCCGTCGGGACGATGTTCGCCGACGGCACGGCCGGCGCCGCGGTGTAGACGCGCCCGAACCCCTCGACTGCCACGTCGACGAGCTCATCGTCGGGCACCACTTCTTCGTGGCGCGGCCCGACGCCGCGGCTGATCTCGAAGGCGCCGTGCCGGCGCATGTAGTCGAGCGGCGTGAGGCCTTCCGCCGCGGCGGCCGCGGGGAGCCCTGGGACGGAGTGCTCGAACATCCAGCCGTAGTACTCCTCCACCGTCAGCTTGGTCCCCGGCCGGGCCACCGACTCGTGGTAGCGGCGGATGCCGAGGGATCCGTCGGGGTCGATGCGCCACGAGAGCTCGATCCACAGCTCGTTCTCCTCCCACACCTCCCCGGGGTTGGCCCCGCGGGTGTCGTCGAGCGGCTGGCCGAGCCGGCGCCTGGCTTCGCGCAGGACGGGCTGGCGGAAGCCGATCCACTGCCCGTCGTACTGCTCGTAGGAGTGGGCGTCGTGGCGCTCCGGCGCATGCCCGACCGGCAGCACGTAGTCGGCGAAGAACGCGGTCTCGCTCCACGTCGGGGTGAGCGCCACGTGGCAGCCGACGAGGGACTCGTCGGTCAGCACCTCGACCCAGGACATGCCGTCCGGATTGGTCCACACCGGGTTGTAGACGCGCGTGAAGTAGACGTCGACCTTCCCCCGCCCGTCCTTCAGGAAGTGCGGCAGGAGGAAGGACAGCTCGTTCTGCGCGAGCGGGTACTCGGCCGGCCAGGTGAGCTCGTTCCAGCCTTGGGGGTGCGGAGGAAGGTGGATCGGTCTCGGCACGAACTTGTTCCAGGCGTTGGGGAAGGTCCCGCCCACCGAGCCCACCGCGCCGAGGAGCGCCGAGATCATGAAGAGGGTGCGGCTCACCTGCCAGCCGCCGAGGTTGCCGGCGGCCGCGGACCGCCAGTTGTGCGCGGCGAACCGGGTGCCCGCCGAGGCGACCACCTCCGCGACCTCACGCAGGGTCGCGGCGTCGATGCCCGACTCGGCCGCGGCGTAGTCGAAGGTGAACGCCTCGTACTCCTCTCCCAACGCCTGCTCGAACGCCTCGAAGGTCACCTCGAGCTCGGGCCGGCAGGCGGTCAGGTACTCCTCCCAGTTCCACCAGCGGCGCACGAAGCCGGCGTCGTACGCCTTCGTCGCGAGCAGGTGGCGGCAGATGGCGAGGTTGATCGCGGCTTCGCTGCCGGGCTGGGGTGCCAGCCAGTAGTCGGCGTGGGTGGCCGTGTTGGACATCCGGGTGTCGAGCACGATCACCTTCGCGCCCGCCGCCCGCGCCTCGACGATGCGCTGCGCGTGGGGATTGAAGTAATGACCGGTCTCGAGGTGCGCGCTGATGAGGTAGATGACCTTCGCGTGCGCGTGGTCCGGGCTCGGACGGTCGATCCCCATCCAGAACTGGTAGCCGGTGCGCCCGCCGCTCGAGCAGACGTTCGTGTGGGAGTTGTGGCCGTCGACCCCCCAGCTCGCCAGCACCCGCTCGGTGAACCCGTCCTCCCCGGGCCGGCCGAGATGGACCATGATCTCGTTGCGGCGATCCTCCTCGATGGCACGGCGGATCCGGCCGGCGAGGTCGTCGAGCGCCTCGTCCCAGGTCACCCGCTCCCAGCGCCCCCCGCCCCTCGCCCCGACCCGCCGCAACGGGTACAGCACCCGGTCGGGGTCGGTCACCTGGTTGATCGTGGCCGGTCCCTTGGCGCAGTTCCGCCCGCGCGAGCCGGGATGCTCGGGATTGCCCTCCAGCTTCCGGATCGAGAGGGTGTCCCTGTCGACGTAGGCGAGCAGCCCGCAGGCGGACTCGCAGTTGAAGCACGTGGTCGGGACCAGCAGGTAGCGGCGCTCCGACCGCTCGGGCCAGGACCGAGAGTCGAGCTCCACCCAGTCGTCCCAGCGTTCCAGGGGCGGGAAGGCCGACAGCTGACCGCCGCTCGGGCCCGGGTAGCGCGTCTTCGGGCCGGTCTCGCCCGCCCGGGGAGCGATCTCGCCCGCCCGGGGAGCGGCGCGGGCCGCCCGGGGAGCGGCGCGGGCCGCCCGGAGCCTGGCCTCCAGCCGGTCGAGGTCCGCCTGACGGTCCCCGCCGTCCCGGCGGGCCCAGCGCACGATGCGGTCGGGTCTCACGCGAGCGGGACCGCCTGGCCGGCCTGGACGTAGGCGTGCTTGTGGGCCGCCACTCCGAGGAGCGCCGCGACCGCGCCGACGGCTGCGGTCCACGGCGCGCCGACGGCCAGCACCGAGAAGGCGAGACCGGCCCAGAAGAAGGCGGCGAACCGCCCCCGCACCATCTCGGCGACCGCCAGGTGGGCGTGTGCGGTCGGGTGCTTGGGCATGGCTTCGCCAGCCACCATGACGAGGTGGAGGGCCGCGGTCGCCGCCAGGAGGTCCGCGAGGGAGGTGCGAGGCGTCCCCGTCGCGATGTCCGCCAGGAGCGAGGTTGCGGCCCCAAGCATCAGGGCCTGCACCAGAAGGTGCGGAGCGAGCAGCTGGCTCTGCCAGAGGTCACGTCCGCGCGCCTGGGCGAAGAGGTAGGCGGTGTACCCGGCGGTGAGCACGGCGAGGGGCAGGCCGAACCCTGCCACCACCTCCTCCGCCCTCACCGATCCGGCCGCCGATGCCCCCATCGCGGCGACCAGGGCGGCGCCGTAGGCCGTGATGATGACGCCGCCCCGCACGAGCCAGCTCCGCCATTGGGGCCGGACGAACAGCATCCAGAAGCGAAGAGGGTGCTTCAGGTCCCAGACCAAGAGACCGCCGGTCACCGCCAGCGCCACCAGCGCGACCGCCGGCGCCGTCCAGCGGAAGAGCGTGCTCGACCACGCCAGCCGTCCGGCCAGCACCAGCACCAGCGGAGCGAGGTAGGCGCCGGCGGCGATGCCCTTGGTCCACGTGTAGAGGCTCACCCGCCAGCCCCATGGCGCCTCGTGGGGCACGTCGTAGGAGACGATCGCCGCGGCTTGTGAGTTGTGCCGGTGCGGGTGGCCGGCCGCCACCTTGCCCGGAGCCGCCCTCCCCTGCCCGGCCCAGGCATAGATCCCCCCGCGTGGCCGGGCGGCGGCCAACGGGTCCAACGTGGCGTGGTCGGCGCCCCGGTAGAAGACGCCCGGACGGGTCTCCTTCTCGGGGCGGCGCACGGCCACCGCCGATCGGTGCACCAGGTGGGCGGCCTTGGAATCCGGGTCTGCGAGGTCCCCGACCACGATGGCCCCCACCGGGCAGACCACCGCGCAAGCGGGCTCCAGGCCGAGGTCGAGGCGGTGCGCGCAGAAGTTGCACTTCTCGGCCGAGTGGTCCTCGGGATTGATGAAGATGGCGTCGTAGGGGCACGCCGCGATACACGCTTTGCACCCGATGCAGATGGACTTGTCGAAGTCCACGATCCCGTCGGGGCGCCGGTGCATCGCAG
>JAKAQB010000138.1 GCA_021811865.1 Actinomycetes bacterium
GCCCCCCTCGAACAAGGAGAGAACCACTTTGAAAGCCTAAAACCCCGGCGGATGAAGTAGGGTGTGTTGCTAGTCAACCTGTCCACCAGATCGGATCAGGCCCAGGGTGAGCACCTTCTTCAGCCCCTCGCGGGCCCGGACGGGATCCGGGTGCGCGAAAAACTTCGCGAAGCCCGCGTGCTCCCGCCGGCCCATCGCGAGAAGCTCCCGGCACTCCGCGCAGCTCTCGGCGTGGAGCTCGACTCCCTCCCGCCGCTCGGCGTCCAGGTCGCCCACGAGGTAGTCGACGATCAGCGCGATCGCCTCCTCCCGGTGCTCCGGCCACTCCTCGATCGAGGGCGTCCTCGCCGCCGCCGCGAAGAGCCGGTCCACCGAGTCGAAGCGGTCGCCGCGCACGAGCGGCGGCACCTCGCGCCCCGCCGCCCGCAGCCGCTGGACCGAATCCCGGATGCGCCCCAGCTGGTCGTCCAGCAGCCCCGTGAGCGCCGAGCGCAAGCGGACGATCTTCCGGCACTCTTCGCAGCCCGTGCCCAGGTGGACCTTCACCTTGATCCGGAGGGAGGGGTGGAGGAAGCGCCCACCGGCCTCGAGGTCGTCCTGGTAGCAGCCAATCTCGGCCTGGCTCGGGTGCCAGTACGGCGCCGCCGCCGCGAAGATCGCCTCCATCCGATCGATGCTGTCCAGCCCCTCGCCGATCTTTTGGGGATCGAGCCCCACCGCGCGCAGCCGCGCCCCGGCGTCGTCGAGCATCGCGAGGAACACGGCGGCGTTTGCCTTCTTGCTCCGCTCGCGGCACCTCGCGCAGCCCTCCATGTGCGCGCTCACCCTGGCGCGCAGCTCCTCCGAGAGCGGCTCCGAGTCGTCCGCCGGCTCGCCCTCGAAGCGGACGAGCAGCCCTTCGTCGGGTGCCAGCGCAGCACGGCCTACGACCTCTTCCTCGGCGCGGCCCGATACTCCCCCGGCGCCCAGACCGAGCGTCGCGTGCGGGACGAGGCGCGCGCAAGGGTCACGGCTTCTTCCCCTTGCGCGGCGTGCCCTCACCAAGGCGCTTGGTCTCGACCACGACGCGATCGAAGTCGCTCTCGAAGAGGCGGTCCTGCGCGATGCGGTACTTCTCGAACTCGCTCTCGGCGTGCGCCCTGGCGATCTCCGCGGTCACCTTCCCGGCGTCTTGCAGCACCTCGCGATCGGTTGCGGCCAGGAAGCGGTTCAGCCGCACCTCCCAGTCCTGCATCGTCATGGGGATCTTGCGGAGCGCCATGTCCTCGCCGACGTCGAGGTAGGCGTTCACCAGCCGCGAGAGCTGCGCGAGTTCCGACTCGGTCAGGCAGTTCTTCGCCACGGCCACGTCGCACTTCTGGATCTTCCCGTGGGGCGCGTCGGTCCAGGGGTGGAGCCCCATGTGCTCCTTGGTGGGGTCGGCGCGGTCGACGATGACCTCGGCGGCGGTCTGCCCGTGAATGGCCCAGTGCAGCTTGTTCTGCACGGTGGCGAAGAAGCGCTTGGTGGCCTGCGCCGTCACATCGTAGTCAACCGAGGTGGCGTAGATGTCGGTGATCTTCTGGTAGAACTTGCGCTCCGACAGCCGGATCTCTCGGACGCGCTGGAGCTGCTCCTCGAAGTATCGATCGCCAAGGACAGAGCCGCCGCGCTTCAGGCGCTCGTCGTCCATCGCGAAGCCCTTGATGGTGAACTCCTCGACGACGCGCGTCGCCCACTTGCGGAACTGCACCGCGCGCTCGGAGTTGACCTTGTAGCCGACGGCGATGATGGCCGAGAGGTTGTAGTGCTTGGCGTCGTAGGCCTTGCCGTCGGCGGCAGTGATTCGAAACCTTTGGATAACTGCGTCCTCCTCCAGCTCGCCGTCCGTGAAGATGCTCTTCAGATGGTAGTTGATGGTTCGCACGTCGACGTCGTAGAGCTGCGCCATCATCTTCTGGCTGAGCCAAACGTTCTCGTCGGCGTAGACCGCCTCGACGCCGCCCGTGCCGCTCGCCGCCACGAAGGTCAGGTACTCGGCCGCCGAGGAGCGCACGAGGGACGTGGGCGGCTTCTTCTTGCGGGTCATGCCGCGTCTCCGGAAGGCCTCTCGATGTCCTGCGGGAACGACGACTCGTCTACGTCTGGCTCCTCGTAGACGAGCAGCGGCGAATCGATGAGGACGAAATTCGGGAACGGCCGCTGGTCCTCCACGCAGAGGTGAAGGAGTGCGAGGTTGAACGCCGCCCGCGTGATGGCCCGCCCGCCCTCGCCGTGGCTCTTCCGCGCGCGACCAGAGATGGCCACGTCCTGGTCGTTCTCGCTGAAGGAGACGCGATCGAGGTCGGGGAAGTGCCACGCCTTCAGGAGCGCCTCGACTTCCTTCGTCGGGTGCCAGCGCAGCACCGTCTACGACCTCTTTCTCGGCGCGGCCCGATACTCCCCGGGACGAGGCGCGTGGGGCGCGGGGGCTCGAGGGCGCCGGACCGGCGTCGGGTGCGAGTGCTGGTGGGCATGCGGCCTCCCCTCCCAGGGAGCGTACACCAACCGGCCGCAGATGCGGCCGTCAATCACCGGGGCGGGGGTTCGACTCCTGCGCGGGGAGCCATTCTTCCGCCGCGCCAACCCGCGGCGGCAGCGCCGTACACAGGAGCCCCGCGAGGCGACTCGCGGGGCTTCGCCCTGAAAGCGCCAGCGTTCGCGGGCTTCTGCGCGAGGGCGCCGCCGCGGGCGCGATCGCGAACGCCGATCCTGAGAACGCCCGCGCGGCCGGCGCAACCCCCGCGGCGGCGCGATCGAGCTCTCTGGAGGCGCCCGCAGGTCGAGAACGGCAGAGAGCGGTTAACAGGTCGGCACGGTCGGGAGGGGCCGGTTAACAGCGCCTCCGGTGGCGAGTAGAATGCGACCTCGATGAAGCCCCGCCAGCGCACGCGCACCACGCCCTCGTTCGCGGGGCTGCAATCGGCCTCGGAGAGCGCGTCCACGGCGGCACGAGGCGCCAGCGCGAAGACGAATACCCGCTGCGAGCTTGCCCTCCGGCGCGAGCTCTGGCGTCGCGGTTGTCGCTACAGCCTGCACGTTCCCGAGTTGCCGGACGCCCGGACATCGTGTTCCCGAGGCATCGTCTCGTGATCTTCTGCGACGGCGACTTTTGGCATGGACGCGATTTGGAGCACCGGCTCGTGAAGCTCGCCCGAGGCCACACCTCGAGATACTGGGTCGCGAAGGTTCGGCGGAACGTCGAACGTGACCGTCAACAGACGTGCACGCTGCATGAGGCTGGCTGGACGGTGATGCGTGCCTGGGAGACCGATGTTCTGCGCCGAACGATGGAGATTGTAGACGACGTCGTCGCCGCTCTGGCTCGCGCCACGACCGACGCGACTCGTCATGCCACCTCCGCGTCGTCCTCCCCATCGCGTTCCGTCGTGGGGAGTGTCGCAGGGGATTCCGATTCGAATCTTCCGGCTAGCGTCGGTGGGATCCACCAACCGAGCATCGCCTGGGGGACCTCTCCCAAGGTGACGGCCTCAACCTCGTAGACCTGGACCTCCTGGCGTAGGCGGTCGACGAGCTCGTCGAGCCGTGTCTCGTCGACTCCCAGCTCGACCGTCCGTCCCTTCCAGAGTTGCAGTAGCGCGCGACCCGAAGCAGTTCGCAGCGCTCGAAGACGGGCGCAAGCCGCAGCGACATCGTCAAGCGAGTGCTCCGCGTACTGCTCGACGAGCGGCCACAGCGCGGGAAGCTCGGTACGTAGGCCCCTCGGCGCTATCGGCGAGGGCCGGTCGATGTCGAGCCATCCCTCGAGAGTTTGACCTTCGCGCCCGACACCAACAGCAGCGAGCCGAGCCCGCAGCTGCGACGTGGATATCCGTTGCGTCTCGACCATCTGCCGCAGAGCTCGTCGCCACCCCCTCGCAGTTTTCACCAGCGCTGGATGCGATATCTCGACGGCGTCGACGACCGCACCGGTGAACTCGTCGGCGGGAGACCATCGACTTGTGCCGAGACCGAGGATCACACGATCGTCAGGGCGAAGACGTGCAGCAACACGCTCGCGGACGACGTCGCCCTCCTCGACGACCACCCGACCATCCGGCTCCAGCACCTTCGCTTCGGATTCACCGGTCACCCACAGGAACACGCATGGCACGCGCTCATCGGTACCCCAACTGGCGTCGACGTCCTCCCCGGTATGTCGATCTTCCTGGACGACCGGAGACGAACTGGCGGGGCTCGGCGCGGATCGAAGCCCGCCTACAGCCCCGAGGAGAGACTGCCCACCAGGCTGGCGCTGGAACTCAGCCGCCCGTTCCCAGCGCGAGCGATCGGTCTCATCTGCGAGCACGACGATCGCACGTGGGGTGTGCGCCCACAGCCGTCTCGCAAACGAGGGGCCCAGCCAGCCGGCGACCACGCACGTGCTGCACACGGCAAGGTCGCGAAGAAGCACGGGCTCTACGGCACGCAATCCCAACGCTCGAATTGCCGACGCAGCCGCCTTCGTCTGCTCTGGGCGATCGCACACGAGGTACCAGTGGCCGTCGGCTTGCGCGGGGGCTGACAGGAACGCCGAAAGCGCAGCGGCGCGGGAGTTGACGGCGTCGGGCACCTCCTCGATCAGCTTCAGGACACCCTTTTCGGTGTGCCGCAAATCCGTGAGCGCCGCGATCGCTGAGGGCCGAAGCGACGACCACTTCTCATCGAGCGCGAAAGACCACGAAGACGCGAAGCGCTTGATCTCCGACCACTCGGCCGGAGTCGCAGCGACCAGCGTTCGAAGGGTCCTTGCAAGGGTAGTCAAATGGTACTGCCAGTATTCGGGCAGCGCCTGTGATGACCGGATAGCCCGGAGGTATGCATCGATCGCGTCAACGACCCCCACTTCGGCTACGGTAGCCAGTGTGACATACGCTCGCACTGCCGCGCCAGTGGCGGCCTCCCAGAGCGAAGCATGGCCGAGGTCGGTGCTCGCATCGTCGAGCTCGAGGATGCCCGCCAGATCATCCGACGACACCTCAAGACGCTTGTGCGGAGGCAGCCAAGTGGGTGGCGTGGCCGGATAGTAGCCGGTTGCCGACCAACTGATGATCGGCGGCGCACCTTGCCTGTTGATCAGGAAGGGTAGCTCGTGGCGCCCACGATGAAGCCGCTCGTAACCGTCGACAAGGATTGCTTGAACACGAACGCCGCGATCCAGGAGGAGGCGTGCCGTGCTGAGGGAGGGCACCACCAGGACCAAGGCTCCGTGCGTTTCAACCGCTTCGGGGACCGCGCCAACGAATCGCACCAGCCCGTGATCGAGCAGGCGCACACCGTTCGACTGAACTCCTTCGAGCAGGTCCAGGGCCCGTTGCCGGGAAGCCACCAAGACGAGGCGGCTCGAAATGGAGGCAGGCCCGATAGCGGCATCCCAGTCGAAGAAGCGCTGCATCGGGTCAGTGCTTGCGGTGCGTGCTCTCGACGAGAACTCTCGCAGCGATGACAACCTGCGCGTATCGACCGGCACCATGCGGTCCGCCAATCCTGGTGGCTGGTACACGATGCCGTCTCTCATTCGGAGGCGCAGCCACCCGGGTGCAGGTGGGCCGGCGACGCCCTCGAACCGCACCACGAAGTTGTCGAGCTCGTACGTCTGTCCCGCGCGGAGGGCATGCGCTTTACTCTGCGAGGACGTGACTGCATCGAGGACCAGAAGCCCGATGAGCGACACGATCGCGTGGAGGGGCGAGCAGGCGATCGATGGCTGAAGCAGTACGAGCGTCGCCTTCTCTGAACCGAGAACATGTGAGTACGAGACGTAGGAGTTCACGCGGTCAAGCCAGGTCACCGAGATGGGGCTGTCGCCGCGCTGAAGATTCACACCTTGGAGAAATGGCAGTTCGTCCCAAAGGGAAGATATTTTCTCGGACCAATGAAGGTATGCCCCGCCCTGGCTTCCGCCGAGCTCCTCCAACACGACGCGGAGCGCGTAGTCGTCGTCGACCATCCCGATAACACCCAACGTGTCTGGAATGACGTCCTCGACGTCGTCGACATAGAGCACCGCTGCTGCTGCG
>JAKAQB010000050.1 GCA_021811865.1 Actinomycetes bacterium
ATGGACGAGTCCGGCTGGCGGGTCGGGGGCGAGGGCGAGTGGTTGTGGGTGGCAGCCAACGCGGAGATCACCCTCGCCTGGATCGGCGAGGGGCGCGGCTTCGAGCAGGCGAGCAAGGTGATCGACGCCGACTACGCAGGCGTGCTTGTCCGCGACGGCTACGTGGTCTACAACCACTACACCAACGCGACGCATCAGTCCTGCACAGCTCACGTCCTACGCCGCTGCCACCAGATGGAAGCAGACCTGCCCGCCACCGACGCGAAGGTCCCAGCGGCAGCCAAGACGATCGTCAAAGACGCCCTGGCGGCCCGCGAGCTTGCCACCTCCGCCGAGCGGGCCGCGGCTGCGGCGGAGTGCCGAACCCGCCTGGATGAGCTGTGCGCCCGACCGACGAGCTGCGACGCCAACCGCCGCCTGCTCCGCCACCTCGCCCACCAAGCCGACGCCTTGTTCACCTTCCTCACCGTCGAGGGGATCGACGCCACCAACTTCAGGGGCAGGCGGTGCGGCCCTGTGTCGTGAACCGCAAGACCTGGGGCGGCAACCGGACCTGGACCGGGGCGGCCACCCAAGGCGTGCTCACCAGCATCATCGCCACAGCCACCAAACACGGCTTGGATCCCGTCGATTACCTCGCCGCCCGCGCCCGCAGCCCCAACCCCGGACTCGCCATCCTCCTCGGCTGACCCCCAGCCCGGGCCGGGCACACGCATCGGCGAACACGCATCATTCGACCAGCCCCACCTCAATGCGCCCCGAATGCGGTAAACAAGTACTCGGAAAGGCTGGCATCACCAGCCGCGAAGACCTCCGCGACAAAGCAGTCCGAGCCTTGCAGCGTCTCGCCGACCTCCCGGGCCTGGTAATGAGATTCTTCCACGATCCCGACCTGCTCAACATCCTCCGATGAGTCGCACTACTTCTAGCCTCCTCAGTATGTGGAATTCCACATACTGGTAACCGCCACAGCCACGCGAGCCTGCTGATCGACGACGGCTCCAACGTGCTCACCGTGGCTCAGCGGATGGGTCACACCGACCCGGGCGTCACCCTCCGGGTGTACGACCACCTCTTCGAGGGCGTCCAACGCGACCTGACTGACCGCCTCGACCGCCGGCGGGCGTCCACACCGTCCCGGACCCCGGCGGACGTGCGCGAGCTGCGCCCTCGCCCTTCGACGGGATCATGAACGTCACCAGCCAGCCCAGAGGCCGAGTCCGCCACTCGGACCCGGCGCCGGGGCTCGCCGACTCTGGTGACACCCCGGCGGCAGCGGCTACCGGGACTACGATGATCACCCTGAGCCAGCAACACGCCACCGCGACCTCGGCCCTCGAGGAGTTGGCGCGCCATCAGCACGCCACGCCCGTGAGCGCCATTGAGGACCTGCGCGCCGACGTGTGGGACTCCGACGAGGAGCTGGACGAGTTCCTCGTCGACTGGCGGGCCGCTCGCAGCGCCTCGCCGAGCTGACACCTGCCGATGGCGGACGTGGTGATCGACACCGACGTCGCGTCGCACCTCCAGAAGGGCAGCGAGCCGGCCTGGGCCCGAGACCACGTGCTCGGTGCCCGCACCTGGCTGACCTTTGTCACCATCGGAGAGCTCTCCAAGTGGGGCCACCTTCGCAACTGGGGCGAGGTCAGGCAGGCGAGGCTCGAAGGATGGGTCGCCCAACGCCCGGTCATCCCCTACGACCGGGACATCGCCCGAGTGTTGGGACGCCTGTCGGCTGGCGCCCAGCTTCGCGGAAGACCGCGGCCGCAGAACGACACCTGGGTCGCTGCCTGCTGCATCGGGCTCGGCGTGCCGCTCGTCACGCTCAACCGCAAGGACTTCGTGGACTTCGCATCGCACGAGGGGCTTACCCTTCTCGGCCCCGACGGCGGCTGAACCGGTCGCCGTAAGCGCCTCGCAGGTCTCGGCGTTCGGCACAGTCCGTGAGATCTGCGCTGGACGAGGCCGGACACGCAGTCACCACGCTACGTGGTCTTCACGCGCCCTTCGCGTCCTGGTGGTACTGGCCGGTTCGAGCCGCTGGCGCAAGGGCCGCGACGGCGGCGCGGGACACGCGGGACACGCGGGACACGCGGGACACGCGGGACACGCGGGACACGCGGGACACGCGGGACACGCGGGACACGCGGGACACGCGGGACACGAAAGTGTGTCCCACAGGGGGGTCTGACGGTCAACGGCGGTCAGGGCGACAAGCCTGTGAACAGGGGAAAACGCACGTCAGCTCCTGTCGTGCAGGCCACGGCGTGAGGGTTCGACTCCCTCCGCACCCACGCCGTTCTCGCCGCGAAAACCCCTGGTCACGGCGTTGCTTCGGTGCCGACGGACCGGCGTGGGACACGTATGGGACACGCGAGATCCCCGCCACATCGGGCGTGGACGGTTCACGAGGGTAGCCACTGAGCGCGCGCCCCGTGAAGATCGGACAACCGGTGAGCGCGCCACCGAGCAAGGCCGTGACCTCTGCCGTCGCCCGCACCGGCTCCTCGTGTCCTTCGCTGGTGCGCAGTCCTCTGCTGCGCGGCATCCCCGAGGGCACGCCAGTACTCCTCCCAGGGCCCGTCACCGAGGCCGCAGTTGGCCTCAGCCCTGCCCGGCTGCGGACTCACGATGACCAGACCGACCCCGGACCTGCCTGACACCATGGAGTTGCCCGCAGGGAGGGGCTCGCCGGCAGCCGGGCACGCCGAGCGCCGACTCGGTGCGGGCGAAGAAGGGCGTACGACACCGCAAGATGGATCGTTCGGAGCGCGTCCAGGATCCACTCTTAGTGTGTATGCTATGCGCATGGCCCGCGTGAACATCACCATGCCGGATGAGCTGTACACGCAAGCGAGGCAGGCCGAGTTGAACATCTCCCAGCTCGCCCAACTCGCCGTGGCTGCCGAGCTGCAACGCCAAGCCAAGGTTGCTGAGCTGGACGCCTACCTCGCCGAGCTCCAAGACGAGCTCGGCCCGACCTCCGACGGCGAGCGCGCCGAAGCCAGCGCCTGGGCCGACAAGGCCTTGGGCTCCCCGAAACGACGCCGCACCGCGTGACGGTCGTGCTGGACGCTCACGGCCTGACTGTCCTCGCGGCCAGGCGCGCCTACCTCGAGGAGCTGCGCCGGCGAGGAGAGTGGCCTGCGATCGTCCCATCCGTGGTGCTCACCGAAGCCTTGACCGGCGACCACCGCCGTGATTATCACGAGAACCGACTCTTGCGGACCTGCGACGTTCGGCCCGTCGACGAGGTCGTGGCCCGAGTGGCTGCCACCCTGCGCACACGAGCGGGTGGCCGCCGCCCTCCCTCGGCCGTCGACGCCATCGTCGTCGCCGTCGCAGACGACGCCGGCGGCGCCACCGTCCTGTCCAGTGATCCTGGTGACCTGCGCGCTCTGGCCGACCACACCACCAACGAAGTCACCGTGAGCCGGATGTAGCTGGCATTCTGTTCCCACCATCAGCGACCGACCGAGCACGCCGAGCGCCGACTCGGCATGCCTGGAGAGCCGTCGGGCGGAACGCTCGGCTGTCGGCGATGGATCGTTATGATCGCCACGGTGCGGGGACGGGCGGCAGAGATGTGGTGGGGTACGGCGATGGAGACGCCGGACCCGGCGGCGGCTGCGGTGTTCTACTCGAGCCTCCTCGGCTGGTCGGTCGTGCATCAAGAGCCTTTCCGGCGCAAGTCACTACCGGCCAATGGAGTGGGTCTGCCCGGATGGACACTTCCTCACGTGGTGCTCGCCAAGGCGCCGTGACCGGAGCAGTGCTCGGGCCGGCTCCCCGCCAAGGGGCGGGGCAGGGAGCCGGCCGAGCGAGAACCGCCGTAGGGGCAGCAACGGCGGTCCGCGCAGTATGACCCACTGTTGCACATGGCACAAGTCATGCGGCCAGACCCCCCGGCACGCGAAGGTTCTGCTATCCGTACCTTAACCGGACAGGCGCGTTGGGAAGCGCAAGTGGGGTATCGGCGGCAGCTCCGACGCCCCGCCAGCCCATACGGACGGAGTAGCAAGTGCCACAGACCGCGCACCGCAAGTCGTCACGCGACGACGGCGCCCATCCCCGTCGATCCGCCCTGGGGCGTGTAGCCGCCGCTGGCGCAGTCGTGGTCGCCGTCGGGGCTGTCGTCGTCGCGACCGAAAAGCGCGGCTTCGCGGGGTCGCTCACTGCGCTCAACACCGGACTCCAGCGGCAATCAGTCTCGGACGCCTGCGAAGGGTGCGGCCCCGACCACGACGGCTCCGGCGTCGACACCACTGACGGCGACGTCCGTACATCCCGAGCCCTCCTCTTCCCACCTCGCGGTCAACGGTGTCCATCACCATCGCCACTCCAACGTCCCCGCGTCACTCGCCAGTGCCTGGACGCCCGGGCGTGACAACATCCTGACCCGCGGGGCGGTGATGGCGTTCGAGTCGAGCAACGGCCTCGCCGTCGACGGCATCGCCGGGCCGCAGGTGTGGGCGGCGCTACTGCGGGACGTGGCGTCCCGCAGGGTCGATCCCCACCCGTACAACTACCTGATGGTCAACGAGACCGGCACCGCGGACAACCAACCTGAGGGTGTGGTCGGACGGACGGGTGGTCTACACGTCCCTGGCCAACACCGGCGCCCCCGGGGCAACGACCCAGCCGGGCACCTTCCCCGTCTACCTCCGCTACGAGCACACCATGATGAAGGGCATGGGTGTCAACGGCATGGGTGTCGTATTTCAACGGGGGCGACGCCATGCACGGCTACTACCGGTCCGGATACGGCTACCCGCAGAGCAACGGGTGCGTCGAGTTGCCCATCTCCAACGCCCAGATGTTGTGGAGCTCTCCACAGGGCTATGACGGCTACGGCGTCTTGGTCCACGTCAGCAGCGGCCCGGTCGGCACCTGAACCAGGCGCCGACCGGGCTGCGGCCCCGGCTGCACTACTTCTTGGTCTCCCAGAAGATCCGATCGATCTCGGCGATCTGGGAGAGGAGGTCCTCGGCGACGGCGATGTCGTTGGTCTTCTTGGTCTCGCCGGCGGCCTTGGTCGCCTTCCAGAACAGCTCGTGCAGCTGTGGATAGGTCTCCAGGTGCTGCGGCTTGAAGTAGTCGGTCCACAACACCCACAGGTGGTGCTTGACGAGCTCGGCCCGCTGCTCTTTTATCATCACCGCCCTCGTCTTGAAGGTGGCGTCGTCCGAGCCGTTGAACTTCTCCATGCAGCCCTTCACGGCCGTTGCCTCGATGCGGGCCTGCGCCGGGTCGTAGACCCCGCACGGCAGGTCGCAGTGCGCATGGGCGACGTCCGGCGCGCGGAGGTGGTCCGCAAGGCCGAGCAGACGGGACAGGACGGTCATGGCTGACACTCCTTGGTCGTGGTACCTGAACGTCCAGAACCCTACCCAGCGTCAACCGGCTGGCCTCCGCCCCACCGCCCGGGCCTGCGCGGCGGTCACCCGGGTCGGCGCTATTGCTGCTGGGGTCGGCGCGGTGGCCGCCGTCGGGTGCTGGTCGTGGTGGAGGCCGCGGCGGGTCCGGGTGGAAGGCCCGTCGATGCTCCCGAGCTTGCGTCCGGGCGACCACCTGCTGGTCGTGCGCCGTCGCAGCCTCCCGTCGCCGGGCCAGATCGTCGCCCTGCACGACCCGTCCTGCGAGCAGCGCCTCCTCGTGAAGCGGGTGGCCGCCGTGGGCCCCAACGGTGTGACCGTGCTGGGCGACAACGCAGGCGCCAGTACAGACAGCCGCTCGTGGGGCCCTGTACCTCCCGGCTCCCTCCTCGGCGGAGCCGTCTACCGGTACGCACCGCCATCGCGGGTCGGGAGGCTCCGGCGGGCGGCCCCGTAGCACCGGCACCGACAGGCATTGGCGGGGCTCTCCTCGCCACTCCCCTGCTGGAGTCAGGGAATGAGCCACTCCCTCCGGTACGCCTCGGAGCGCTGCTCCCACTCCTCGGCGGTGATGGCGTAACGGATGTGGTCCTCCCAGACGCCGTTGATCTCCAGGTAGCGGATGGCGGTCCCTTCGTTGCGGAGGCCGAGCTTCTCGGCCACCCGCCGGCTGGCGGTGTTCCTCGGGATGATCGACGCTTGCAGCCTGTGCAGGGCCAGGTCCTCGAAAGCAAACCGGGCGACGACGATGAAGGACTCCGGTGTGTAGCCGTGCCCAGCCACGGCCTCGTCGATCCAGTAGCCCACGTACGCGTTCTGGTAGGGCCCGCGCTGTACGGAGGACAGGTTGATCTCCCCAGCGAAGCGTCCCTCGACGAAGATGCCGAAGCCGTACCCGGTGCCGAGCTGGCGCTCGCGCTCGCGCGCTCCACAGCGGGCAGCAAACACCCGCCGGTCGGTCGTGGCGTCAGGCTGGCCGGGGAGCGGTCGCGGCTCCCACCGCACGAGCCAGTCGCCGCTGCGGCGGCGCACCTCCCGCCATGCCTCGAAGTCGCTCACCACGATGGGCCGGAGGAGGACCCGGCGCCCGAGCAGCTCCAGCGACGAGGCTCGGTGCGCCCCCCAACTCATCACGGCTCTCGAGGAGTGGAAGACGGGCTGACCATCGCTTCGATCGTAACGGCCGGGTTGCCGACCCGCTGCGTGATCAGGGTCTGGCGGGCAGGAGACTCATGACCATCCCATCTAGGATGTCGGATTCCGACACCAGGCACTCGGCGACCTCGAAGTGCCGGAGCAGGGCGTCCAGGACGATCAGGCCGCCGACTATCACGTCGGCGCGCTCCTCCTCCATGCCGGGACGCCGGCGGCGCCCGGCAACCTCGAGGGTCGCCATCTCCCCCAGCAGGGCGGCCACGACGGGGGCGCTGAGGCGGTGATGGTGCACGACGTCGCGGTCGTACGCCGGGAGGCGGAGGTCCAAGCGGGCCGTCGCCGACACCGTCCCGGCCAGCCCGACGAGGGTGTCCGCCGACCTGAGCCCGGGGAGCGCGGCAGTGGTCCTCTCCAACATGGCGTCCACGTAGGCCCTGGCGGCTTGGACCTCCGTCGAAAGCGGTGGGTCGTGGCGGAGGAAGCGTTCGGTGACCCGGACGCAGCCGACGTCGATGGAGCGGGCAGCGGCGGGCTGGAGCCGACCGGGGCCGTCGACGGCTCGGGGGCCGCTTGCCAGCTCGGTGGAACCGCCGCCGATGTCCGCCACGAGCCACGGCCCGTCAGCGACGTCGAGCTCGGCCGTGGCCCCGGCGAAGGAGAGAGCCGCTTCCTCGTCCCCGGTGAGCAGCTGCGCATCCACACCGACGGCGTCACGGGCGGCAGCGAAGAACGCATCACGGTTGGTGGCGTCCCGCGCTGCCGACGTCGCCGTCATGCGCACAGCTTCCACGCCGAAGCGCTCCATCACTTCCCGGTACCGCCGCAGCACATCAACTGTGCGCGCTACCGCCTCCTCGGCGAGCCGGTGGGTGGCGTCGACGTCCTGACCGAGGCGGGTGATCGTCATCAGCCGCTCCAACTGCCGGCCCGACCCGTCGGCAACGAGGAGTCGGGTTGAGTTGGTGCCGCAGTCGACGGCCGCGACGGCGGTCACCAACCGTTCGCCGGTGCCGGGGCGCAGGGCACGGTCACCGCGCTGAGCCTATCGGCCACCCACCGGCCCACCGGGTCGTCCCCACCGGCGAGGTACCAGGCGTAGTGGGCGTGCAGGCACTTCACGCCGCGCCGCGTCCCTCCAACGCCACCGCTGGGGCGCGGACCGGCCCACCCCGCCGGGATCGCGCCGTCCCGTTGGGCTGCATAGCGTTGGTGGGCGGCGGCGACGGTGGCCGCGTCCACGGCCGCCTCGGCCGCCCGGACACCGCCAGAGGACTCCAGGCGGTCGACCGCCCGGCACAACTGCGGGTCCACGAGCCAGTAGCGGGTGGGCATCGGCGTACCGTCGGCGAGGAACGGCTCGTTGCGGATGACAACGGGCTCACCATCGGGGCGCCGGACGACAACATCGAACCGCCCTTTGGGAGGGCGGCCTAGGAGGGAGGCGACCCGGGCCCCGTCCCCCGCTCCGTCGCCTGCCGGCGCAGCGCCGGTCGCCACCGTCAGCTGCGGCGGGCCCGCCGCAGGAGGAACACGAGGAGCACGACGCCGAGCCCGCCGAGGGCAGGCAGTAGGCGGCGGGCGATCGAGCTGCCGGCGATGTCCACCAAGTCGATCGGCTCCGGCTCCGGGTGGTCGACGCGGCGAGGACCCTGCGACGCCGCCCCGGACCCAGCCGCCCCGGACCCAGCCGCCCCGGACCCAGCCGCCCCGGACCCAGCCGCCCCGGACCCCGAGCCCCCCGAGCCTGAGGTCGAGGGGGCATCGGATGTGGGTGACGGGGCGGCCTCCGGCGTGGCCGGGGTCTCCGACGGAGCCGGCGAGGTGCCGGACGCTCCGTTCGTGGCCGGCGACGCATCGGACGACAGATGGGCAGGGCCACCGGCAGAGACGGCCGCCTCGCTGCCCCCCGGGGGTGCCGGCGGGGGCCCGCCCACCGTACCCTCGCGCTCGAGGTCGGCCTCCAGGGCCTCGACGAACTGGCCGAGCAACTTGCTGCTGACGTCGGCGAGCACGCCCCGGCCGAACTGGGCAACCTTGCCGGTGATGGTCAGGTCCGTCACAACGTCGACCTTTGTGCCCTCCCCGTCGGGGGTCAGGGACATGGAGATCGTTGCGCGGGCGTTGCCCTGGCCGCGGGTGTCACGGCCGGAAGCCTCGAGGACCGCGTTGCGGGCGCCCTCGTCCCTCTCCTGCCAGTTGGCCGTCCCCTTGTACTGAGCGGTGATCGGACCGACCTTCACCTTGACCACGCCGCGGAACTCCTCGCCTTCGATCTCCTGGAGCTGTGCTCCGGGCAGCAGCGGCGCGATGCGCTCCACGTCGGTCAGGACGGCCCAGGCCTTGGCGGGCGAGACGCTCACTCGGAAGTCGTTGGTCAGTTCCATCGCTGCAGATCCTCCACGGTGTCGATGTCCGCCGGGTCGCCGACGCACGCTACCTCGCGCACGAGATCAGGCCGTCGGCGGATCAGCACCCTGGCGCCTTCGTCACCGGATGCCGGCAGCTCCTCCCAGACCTGCCGCCCGAGTCGGACCGGGTTGCGGCGGACGCCGTCGTAGGTCGCAACTGCAATCGGCGCGCCGGCCGCTGCCACCGCCCGCCAGGCGACGGCGGGGACCAGTGGCTGGTCCCCCAGCCCGACGACGAGCGCGTCGAGGCCGGCGACGAGGGCGGCACCGACGGCAACCGCAAGCGAGGTGGCCTGCCCAGCCACCCAAGCCGGGTTGTGGAGCACTTCCACGCCGGGCGGCACCACGCCGCTCAGGTCCACCGCCCCGGTCACCACCCAGGTGCGTTCCAGGCCGGCGCCGAGGGCCGCGTCGAGCGCCCAGGCTACGACGGGCCGCCCCCGGAAGGGGGCGAGCAGCTTGTGGCCGGCGCTGGAGGACCGGGAGGCGAGAGCGCCCGGTGCGCCGGTCGCTGCTGGCGCAGGGCACAGCCCGCCGGCCCCGGCGGCGGGCGTCGGCGCGGTTCGGGAGAACCGTGAGCCGCCGCCGGCGGCGAGGACGACCGCACCGACGGCAGGGTGGACGGTCACGGCCGGGTGGACGGTCGGGCAGCCGCCGCAGGGTGGGCGGTCACGGCCGGGCGCCGGTCACCGCGGACGGTGCGGATCCCCGACCAGGTCCCGGTGGATCGGCCCATCCGCGTCGCGGAGGGACGGGGCGCTACGGCCGGTGCGCTCGGCTATGACCTCGGCGCAGATGGCAACGGCCGTCTCCTCGGGGGTCCGGGCACCGATGTCGAGTCCGATGGGCGCCATGATCCGGTCGAGCTCGGTGGCGCTGACGCCGGCCTCCCGGAGGCGGGCGTTGCGCTCGATCGCCGTCCGCCGCGACCCCATGGCGCCCAGGTAGCCGACACGGGTCCGGAGGGCCGACACGATGGCGGGGACGTCGAACTTCGGATCGTGGGTCAGCACGCACACAACGTCACGCTGGCCCAGGGAGGGGCCGATCTCGGCGAGGTGCCGGTCCGGCCAGGCGACGACGACCTCGTCGGCCATCGGGAACCGGGCCCGGGTGGCAAAGACCGCTCGGGCATCGCAGACCGTCACGTGGTAGCCGAGCACCTTCGCCACCCGCGCCAGCGCCGCCGTGAAGTCGACAGCCCCGAATATCACCATGCGCGGGGGCGGGGCGAACGACTCGACAAACACGCCCACCTCCCGCTCCCGCGCCTCCCCGTGACGCCCGTAGTGACGGGTCACGCTCAAGCCGGCGGCCAGCTCGCCGAGGGCGTCCCGGCTGACCACCCGGTCGAGGTCGGGGTCGCCGAGGCTGCCGAGCACGACGGGCTCGGCATCCGGGCGGACGACCATCTTGCGGGCGAAGAGATCCTCGGGTCCCTCGACGACCTCGACCAGGGCGACGGGTTCCTGCGCCCGCAGGGCGGCGGCGAGCGCATCGAACATCCCCGACATCAGCACATCCCCGACATCAGAGCGAGCCGATCACCACTCGAGCGGTTCGACCAGGACGCGGACGGTGCCCCCGCACGTCAGTCCGACGGCGAAGGCCTCGTCGTCGGAGTACCCGAACGTGCACAACCGGGGGGTGCCCTCCCCCGCCAGCACGTCGAGGGCCTCGGTGACCACCGCTGCCTCCACGCAGCCGCCGGAGACGGACCCGGCGACCTCGCCGGCGTCGCTCACGACCATCGTCGCCCCCGGCATCCTCGGGCTCGAGCCCTCGGTGCCGACGACGCGAGCCACCGCCACCCGCTTGCCTTCGGCGCGCCAGCGGTCGATGTCTGCGAGGACCTCTTTCATCGAGTCGATCTCCTTCCTACGGGCGCTCCCCCGATCACGGTGGCCAGGTGCTCGAGCGCCCCCAACGAGTGACCCTCCACGAACTCGTCAACATAGGGTAGGGCGGCGGCCATCCCGCGGGCGAGGGGCGCGTAGCCGGGGCTCGCCTTCAGCGGGTTGACCCACACCACCCGGTGGGCGACGCGGGCGAGGCGGGCCATCTGCTCGCCCAGCTCCTCGGGATCACCCCGGTCCCAGCCGTCGGAGAGGATGACCACGACGGCGCCTCGGGCGGCGCCACGGGCGCCCCAACGGTCGTTGAACTCCCGCAGGGCTGCCCCGAGC
This sequence comes from Actinomycetes bacterium, assembly GCA_021811865.1. The sequence continues at coordinate 11,125 of JAKAQB010000050.1, forward strand.
CGCGTGCCGCCCGACCAGTCGTCCACGGCGCCGGCCGCCGCCCGCAGGGCGGCGTCGGGGTCACGATCACCGAGATGGCGGGTGACGCGGGTCAGCCGGGTGCCGAGGGTGAACACCTCGCAGCGCGCCACCCCGCGCGCCACGACAGCGGCGTGGGCGAAGCGCAGCAGGGCGCGGGCGTAGATGTCCATGGACCCGGAGACGTCCACCAAGAGCACGAGCCTGCGGGGCCGCTCCGCTGGGGCGCGCCAGGCCCGCTCCAGGGGTTCGCCGCCTGTGCGCAGCGCCAGGCGGACCGTGCGCCGCAGGTCGGGGTGCCGCCGCCGGGGATCGGGGCGGCGGCGGCGGGCGCGCCGGCGATCGGCAGTCACATGCAGGCGGGCGACCAGGCGCTCGAGCTCTGCCCACTCCGCCGGCGTGCAACGCGAGAAGTCCCGGTCCCGCAGCCTCTCGGCAGCGCTCCAGCGCACGGCCTGGACGTCGCCACGCTCCTGGTCCTCCTCACCGGGCGGCGGTGTGTCGTCCTCGGCATCGTCGAGGGCGAGCGTCACCGGCTCGGCAGCCTCCTCCATCTCGCCGAGCGCCGCCCGACCCAGCCAGTACGAGGCGAACACCCTGTCGTAGAGGGGAACGTCCTCCGGTCGGCGGACCAGGGTCGCCCGACCCGCCCAGTACACGGCGGGGCGGCGCTCGACGCCGAGGTGCCCGAGCGCCTCTGTGAAAGCGATGACGCTGCCGACGGGCACGGCCAGGCCGGCGCAACGTAGGGCGTGGGCGAACCCGACGACGATGCGAGCGGGGTCGGTCGGCACCGGGTCACGCCCCGCGAAGGACAGCGGCACGCACGAGCTCGCCGAGCCCGGCGGCGCGGACCCGGGCCTGGTCCTCCCGGTACTTGACGACGGCGCCGAGGGTGACGTCGAGGTTGTGCTCGTCGATCTCCCGGCAGCCGAGAGCGGCGAGGGCGGTCGCCCAGTCGATCGTCTCCGCCACGCCCGGCGGCTTGTAGAGCTGCATCCCTCGCAACGACTCGACGGCGGCCGCCACCTGGCGGGCGAGCACCGGCGACGCCTGGGGAGCACGCAAGCCCACGATGGCGACCTCCCGGTCGAAACCCGGGTGTGGGACCCAGTGGTACAGGCAGCGGCGCTTCAGGGCGTCGTGCACGTCCCGGGTCCGGTTGGAGGTGATGACGACCCGCGGCGGCACGTCGGCCCGGAAGGTGCCGATCTCGGGCACTGTGAGGGCGTACTCCGACAGGATCTCGAGGAGGAAGGCCTCGAGCTCGTCGTCGGCCCGGTCGACCTCGTCGATGAGCAGGACCGGAGGCGGCCCCTGCCCGTGGTCGATGGCCTGCAGCAACGCCCGGCGGACGAGGAACCGCTCGGAGTACACGGCGTCGGTCAGGTCAACGGCCGGCCCGGCCTCCGAGCCGCCGGCGACCTCCGCCGCCCGCAGGTGCAGCAGCTGGCGGGCGTAGTCCCACTCGTAGACCGCCTGCGAGACGTCGATGCCCTCGTAGCACTGGAGGCGGATGAGCGCTCCGCCGGTCCACGCAGACAGCACCTTGGCCACCTCGGTCTTGCCTACGCCGGCCTCGCCCTCGAGCAGCAACGGGCGGGCCAGGGCGATCGACAGGAATATCGACGTCGCCAGGCCCTCGTCGGCGAGGTAGCCGTGGTCCGCGAGGGCGGCGGCCACCGTGTCGACGTCGTAGGAGGCGCCGGGGGCCGCTGCGGGCGGGGGGGTCGGCTCGTTCACCGGTTCAGGGTACCGGCACCGGCCCCCGCGGCCTCGCCCACCGGCAGCTGCTCAGGGCGCCCCGGCCTCCTCGAGCGCCCGGCGGACGAGCACCCGGGCGAGGTGCGCCCGGTACTCCGCCGAGGCGTTGAGGTCAGCGGGCGGCTCGAGGCCGTCGGCGGCGTGCGACGCTGCCTCCGACGCCGACGCCCCGCCGGCGAGCGCCTCCTCCACCGCCGCGGCCCGCAGCGGGACGGAACCCATGTTGACCAGACCGATGCCGGTGTGGCCGTTGCGCACAGCGGCGACACCAACGATCGCCCAGTCCTGGGCCCGGCGGTTGAACTTCTGGAACGACCAGCCGGCACCGCTCCCCTTGGGCACGGCGATCTCGGTCAGGATCTCGCCGGGCCGCAGTGCCGTCTCCAGGAAGCCCCGAAAGAACTCGTCCGCCGGCACCGACCGCTCCCCTCCCGGCCCGACGACCCGGAAGGTGGCCCCTAGGGCGAGCGCCGCCGCCGGCAGGTCCGAGGCCGGGTCGCCGTGGGCGATCGAGCCACCGATCGTGCCGCGGTGGCGCACCTGCGGGTCGCCGACCTGGCCGGCGATGTGGGCGAGGATCGGGGCGTGCTCCCGCACGATCGCATTGGTCTCCACGTCGCGGTGGCGGGTCAGCGCGCCGATGACCACGGTGTCGCCGTCCTCGCGCACGAACGACAGCTCCCGGAGCCGGCCGATGTCGACGAGGAGCGGTGGGGCCGCCAGGCGCAGCTTCATGAGCGGCAGCAGGGAGTGGCCACCGGCGAGGAGCTTGGCGTCCTCACCGCCGTCTTGGAGCAGGCGGAGCGCCTCGTCGACGCTGCCAGCCCGGTGGTAGTCGAACGGTGCAGGTATCACGGGCGTGCCTCCGTGCTGGTCGAGCCGCCCGCGGCGGCGGTGAGTGCGCGCCAGACCCGCTCGGGGCTGGCCGGCATGGTGATGTCGCGGATGCCGTAGGGCGATAGGGCGTCAACGACGGCGTTCATGACAGCGGGGGCAGCACCGATCGTCCCGGCCTCGCCTACCCCCTTCACCCCCAAGGGGTTGGTGGGGCTCGGCGTCACGGTGCACGCCGTCTCGAAGCTCGGGACCTCGGCCGCCGACGGCACGAGGTAGTCCAAGAGGCTGGCCGACTGCAGGTTGCCGTCCTCGTCGTAGACGGCCTCCTCCCACAGCGCCTGGGCGACCCCCTGGACGATGCCGCCGTGGACCTGCCCCTCGACGATGAGCGGGTTGATCTGGTTGCCGCAGTCGTCGGTCGCCACGTAGCGGGCCAGCCGCACCCCGCCCGTCTCGGTGTCCACCAGGACGACGGCGATGTGCGTCCCGAACGGGAACGTGAAGTTGGGAGGGTCCCAGTGGGTTGACGCCTCGAGGTTGGGCTCCATCCCCTCCGGCAGGTTGTGGGCGGTGAACGCCTCGAATGCGAGCCCGGCGAGGGGGACGCCTTTCTCCGGAGTACCCCTGACGCTGAACGACCCCGACGCGTACTCGAGGTCCTCCTCGGCGACCTCCAGCTGGTGGGCGGCGAGCTTGCGGGCCTTGTCCAGCACCCGTTCGGTCGCCAGGTAGACGGCCGTGCCACCCACCGACAGCGACCGCGACCCGTAGGTGTCCATCCCGTACGGCGCCATCGCCGTGTCGGAGTGCAGCACGTCGACGTCGTCAGGGCTGATGCCCAGGCGGTCGGCGACGATCATCGACCACGACGTCTCGTGGCCCTGCCCGTGGGGGGACGTCCCGGTGACCACCTGGACCTTCCCGGTCGGCAGGACCCGCACGGTCGCCGCCTCCCACCCGCCGGCGCTGTAGTTGAGCGAGGCGAGGACCCGCGACGGGGCGAGGCCGCACATCTCGAAGTACGAGGACAGGCCGATGCCGAGCTGGACCCGGTCGCCGCGCTCACGCCGGGCGGCCTGCTCCGCCCGTAGCTCCTCGTAGCCGACGAGCGACAGCGACGAGTCGAGGGCACCCCCGAAGTTGCCGCTGTCGTAGACCAGGCCGGCGGCCGAGCTGTAGGGGAACCGGTCGGGCGTGATGAAGTTGCGCCGCCGGATCTCGGCGGGGTCGACGCCGACCTCGGCAGCCAGAGCGTCCATGGCCCGCTCGATGGCATACGTCGCCTCCGGGCGGCCGGCGCCCCGGTAGGCGTCCGTCGGCGTCTTGTTGGTGAACACCGACGTGCAGGTGAAGGAATAGGCGGGCACGTCGTAGACGCCGGAGTAGAGGAACCCCCCGAGCAGCGGGACGCCCGGGGTGACCAGCTGCAGGTAGGCCCCCATGTCGGCGACCAGGCGGACCCGCACGGCCGTCACCCTGCCGCCGGCGTCGGCCGCCAGCTCGATGTACTGCACCTGGCCCCGGCCCTGGATCGTCGCCTGGGCGGCCTCGGTCCGCTCCTCCACCCACCGCACCGGCTGGCGCAGCTTGCGGGCCAGCGCGAGGGCGACGACCTCCTCGGCGTAGACGTTGAGCTTCGAGCCGAAGCCGCCGCCGACCGACGGGGCGATGACCCGCAGGCGGGTCTCGTCGATGCCGGCGGTGAGGGCCAGCATCACCTTCAGGATGTGGGGTATCTGCGTCGCGGAGTACACCGTGTAGTCCCCCCCAAACGGCTGCGGCACCACCACCACCCCACGGGGCTCCATGGCGGCAGGGATGAGCCGCTGCTGCACGTAGCGCTCCGAGACGGTGTGGGCGGCGCCGGCGAACGCCGTGTCGACGGCGTCCTTGTCCGGGGTCAGCTCCCAGACGTAGCTGACGTTGGTTCCGAGGTCCTCGTGGACGACTACCCGGTCGGTGACGGCGTCCTCGATGTCGACGACCGCCGGCAGCGGCTCGTAGTCGACGACCACCGCATCGGCGGCGTCCCGGGCCAGGTACTCGCTCGTCGCCACCACCACGGCCAGGGCGTCGCCGACGTGGTTGGCCTTGCCGACGGCGAGGGGCAGGTGCGGCGGGCTCTTCATGTCGGCGGTCACCGGCCACGCGCACGGCAGCGGCGCCCAGTCGTCCTTCAACTCGGCGCCCGTGTAGGCGGCGACCACCCCGGGCATCGCCGTGGCGGCCGACAGGTCGATGTTGGTGATCCGGGCGTGCGGCGCGGTGCTGCGGACGAAGGCGAGGTGCAAAGCGCCAGGCACGTTGAGGTCGGCGACGAAGCGGGCCTCGCCGGTGAGCAGGGCCGGGTCCTCCCGGCGTCGCAGTCGCGAGCCGATCACACGGCCTCCGGCGGGGGGTGTGCCGACGGCGGTCACGACCGGGCCCCCGCGCCAGCTGACCCCGCACCTGCCGGGGCCTTGGCCGCCGCCAGCACCGCCTTCACGATGTTGTGGTAGCCGGTGCAGCGGCACAGGTTGCCCTCAAGCCCCTCCCGCACCTGGGCCTCGGTGGGATCGGGGATCTCCGAGAGCAGGGAGACCGCTGCGAGCACCATGCCCGGAGTGCAGTAGCCGCACTGGAGGCCGTGGTGCTCCCGGAAGGCCTCCTGGACCGGGTGCATCCGGTCCCCGTCGGCGAGCCCTTCGATGGTGGTGATGTCCGCACCGTCCGCCTGGGCGGCGAGCATCGTGCAGGACTTGACGGACTCCCCGTCCACCAGGACCGTGCACGCGCCGCAGGAGGACGTGTCGCAGCCGATGTTGGTTCCGGTAAGGCCGGCGACCTCCCGGAGGTAGTGGACGAGCAGGAGCCTCGGCTCGATCGTGTCGGTGCGCGCCGAGCCGTTGATGGTCATGGAGACGTCCATGCTTCCCCCTTCTGTGGTGGCTGGCCCCGTTTCTACACGGCGCCGGCCATGGCCCGCCAGACCCGTTCGGCGCTCGCCGGCATGTCGAGGTGGCGGACGCCTAGGTGCGCCAGGGCGTCGACCACCGCGCTCTGCACCGCCGGCGTCGATCCGATCGTGCCCGACTCGCCGATCCCCTTGGCTCCGAGGGCGTTTAGCGGCGTCGGGGTCACCATCGCCACCAGCTCGAAGCTCGGCAGCTCGGTCGCCGAGATCATGGCGTAGTCGGCGAGGTTGGCGGTCACCGGGTTGCCGTCCTCGTCGTAGCGGACCTCCTCGAGCAGCGCCTGGGCCGCCCCCTGCGCCAAGCCGCCGTGGCGCTGCCCCTCGGCCAGGAGCGGGTTGATGATCGTGCCGGCGTCGTCGACGGCCACGATCCGCTCCAGGCGCACGGCTCCCGTCTCGCTGTCCACCTCCACCACCGCGACGTGGGCACCGAAGGGAAAGGTCGGGCCTGGAGGCGACGAGCTCCGCTCGACACTCAGGCCGGCGCCGCTGCTCGCCCCGGCCGCCTGCTGGGCGAGCGCGCTCCACGAGACGCTGACCGCCGGGGTGCCAGCGACATGGAACACGCCTTCGGCCCTGTCGAGCACCACGTCCGCAGGGGCGGCCTCCAGGGCGTCGGCGGCCCGCTTGCGGGCGTGCTCGACCAGCTCGACGGCGGCCTCGTGCACGGCCAGGCCGCCCGCCTGCAACGAGCGGGAACCCATCGTCCCGCCACCGGAGGGGATCAGGTCCGTGTCGTTGGCGACCAGCTCGATGTCCTCGACGGGGATGCCGAGCTGCTCGGAGGCGACCATCGCCCACGCCGTGGCGTGGCCCTGCCCCTGGGGCGATGTCCCGGTGTAGACCTTGGCCCGCCCGCTCGGCAGCACCTCGACCTTCGCCCACTCGCCCGTGCCGTCGCCGTTGGTCACCTCGACGTAGGTGGAGACCCCGATGCCGAGCAACCGGTGGTCGCCGGACTCCCGCCGGCGGAGCTGCTCGGCGCGCAGCTCCTGGTACCCGGACGCCTCGAGGGCGAGGTCGAGGGCCCGGGCATAGTCGCCGCTGTCGTAGACCGTGCCGGTCCCGTTGGTGTACGGAAAGGCGTCCTCTGCCACCAGGTTGCGCCGGCGGACGTCGGTCGGGTCCATGCCGATCTCGGCGGCGAAGAGGTCCATGGCCCGCTCGATCGCCGCCGTCGCCTCCGGCCGGCCGGCGCCGCGGTAGGCGACGATCGGGTCGGTGTTGGTCACGACCGCCTTCGAGGAGAACTCGACTCTTGCGATGGCGTAGGTGCCGCTCGTCATCATCTTGGTGAGAAAGGGCAGGAACGCTCCGATCGACGGATACGCCCCCGCATCCTGGAGGACCTCGAGGCGGTAGGCGAGCACGGTGCCGTCCCGCCGGCCGCCGATCTTCACCCGCTGCCACTGGGCACGGCCGTGGCCGAGGGAGAGCATGCTCTCCGTACGGGTCTCGGTCCAACGGACCGGACGGCCAGCGGCCCGGGCGAGCCAGGGAAGCACGAGCTCCTCGGGGTAGAGCCCGATCTTGGCGCCGAACCCGCCACCGACATCGGGGACCACGACACGGACCTGCTCCGGTTGGAGGCCGTACAGGCCGGCGAGGGCGGCCTTGGCACCGTGGGGGTGCTGGTTGGAGGCCGAGAGGGTGAGGCGGCCGCCACCGTCGGCCCACCAGGCTGCCGCCGTCCGGACCTCGAGGGGGCAGGGTGCCACCCGCTGGTTGACGACGCGCTGCTCGACGACCACCTCGCAGCCGGCGAAGGTGTCGTCTCCGGGGGCCGCCGACAGGTCGATGGCGACGTTGGTGCCGTGGTCGGGGAACAGGAGCGTCCCGTCGCCGGCGGCCACCTCCGGGTCGAGGACGACGGGGAGCGGCTCGTAGTCGACGACCACCGCCTCCGCCGCGTCCTCCCCCAGCTCCCGGCGCTCGGTGAGCACGGCGGCGACGATCTCGCCGACGAAGCGGACGGTCCGGTCCGCGATCGCCGGCCGGGCCATGGCCTCGGGGATGGGCGCCCCGGCGGGGATGAGCGGCAGCGGCGTCGTCCCCGCCGGCGCGCCCGGCCCCCCGGCCAGGTCCTCACCGCTGTGCACCGCCACCACCCCCGGCATCCCGAGGGCGCCGCTCGCGTCGATCCCGACGATGCGGGCATGGGCGGAGGTAGACCGGACGAAGGTCACCCACAACGCCCCCTCGATGGAGAGGTCGTCGCCGTAGACGCCGCCGGTAGTCAGGAACTTGGGGTCCTCCACCCGGAGGACGCGGTTGCCGAGGATGCTCACCCGGCCGACACTACAGGCGCCCTTCCAGGATCAGATCCCCGTGTTCAGCTTCAGAGATCCCGCCACAGCTCCCACCAGGGATGGTGGCCGTGAGGATGCTTGGGGTGGCCGACCGCCCCTCCCGGGTGGGACGCCGGCGGCGGGGGCGTGGGGATCACGGCGTACGCCCGCTGGCCCGGCAGGACCAGCCCGAACTCCTCGCGTGCGATCCTCTCGAGCGTCGCCGGCTCCTGCAGGTCGGCGGCTCTGGCCCGGAGGACGGCGTTCTCGCTCTGCAGGGCAGCGATCTGGGCGTTGATGTGGGCGACCTCGCGGCGCTGGTCGAGCAGCGTGCGGGTGGGGAACACGAACAGCAGCAGCACCCCGACCGACGCCACCGACACCACCAGCAGCCAGACCGCCCGGCGCATTCAGTCGGATCTCCCGCCGATGGGCGCGAGCGCGCCGCGCCCGCCGTAGCTCGCCGTGTCGCCGAGGAGGTCCTCGATCCGCAGCAGCTGGTTGTACTTGGCGACCCTGTCCGTGCGCGCCGGAGCACCCGTCTTTATCTGGCCGCAGTTGGTGGCGACCGCCAGGTCGGCGATGGTGGTGTCCTCCGTCTCGCCCGAGCGGTGCGAGATGACGGAGGCGCACCGGTTGCGTGTCGCCAGGGCGACCGTCTCCAGCGTCTCGGTGAGGGTGCCGATCTGGTTGAGCTTGACGAGGATGGCGTTGGCCACGCCGGCGTCGATCCCCCGCTGCAGCCGGATGGGGTTGGTCACGAAGATGTCGTCGCCCACCACCTGGATGCGGTCGCCGAGCACGGCGTGCTGGGTGGCCCAGCCGTCCCAGTCGTCTTCGGCCATGCCGTCTTCGACCGAGACGATCGGGAAGCGCTCGACCAGGTCGCGCAGCAGGTGAGCGAGCTCGGCGGCGGTCAGCGAGCGGCCCTCACCGGCCAGCTCGTAGCTCCCGTCGCGGAAGAGCTCGGTGGCCGCCACGTCGAGGGCGATGGCGATCTCCTCCCCCGGCGTGCGCCCGGCGCGCTCGATGGCGCGCACGAGCGTGACCACCGCCTCCTCGTTGGACGGCAGGTCGGGGGCGAAGCCCCCCTCGTCGCCGACGGCCGTCGACAGCCCCCGCTCGTGCAGCTCCGCCCGCAGGGCGTGGTAGGTCTCGGCACCCCACCGCAGCGCCTCGCCGAACGACGCCGCCCCGACCGGCACGATCATGAACTCCTGGAAGTCCACGTTGTTGTCGGCGTGGACACCGCCGTTGAGCACGTTCATCATCGGCACCGGCAGCACGTGGGCGTTCGCGCCCCCGACGTAGCGGAACAGGGGCAGGCCCGCCTCCTCCGCCGCCGCCCTCGCCACGGCCAGGGAGGCACCGAGGATGGCGTTGGCTCCGATGCGGCTCTTGTCGGCCGTGCCGTCGAGGTCGATCAACGCCAGGTCGACGCCTCGCTGGTCGAAAGCCTCCATCCCCTCGAGGACCTCGGCGATCGGTCCCTCGACATTGGCACCCGCCTCCCGCACCCCCTTGCCGCCGTAATCGTCCCCGCCGTCGCGCAACTCCACCGCCTCGAAGCTGCCGGTCGACGCTCCTGACGGCACCGCCGCCCGGCCCCGGGCGCCGGAGTCCAGGACCACCTCCACCTCCACGGTCGGGTTGCCGCGGGAGTCGAGGATCTGGCGGGCGATCAGCTGGTCGATGGCGCTCATGGATCCTCAGGGGCTTCTGGGCTGTGGGTTCTGGGCTGTGGCTTCTGGTTGAGACGGTAGCCGAGTGACTCACGAGGTTGGTGTTGCCCCTGTGATTGCCGGGCCGGCCCCGCCACCGAGGTGTGAGTGAAAACGTCACACCCTGTGCACTTTTCACTCACAGTTTGGAGATCCGGCTCAGGTCGCTCGCATTGCAGGACCGGTCGCCCCGGCCGCCTGCCAGACGGCGTCGAGCTCCGCCGGCGGGAGGGCTGCGAGGGTGTCCTGCGCCACCCCGGCGGCCGCCGCCAGCCGTTCCGCGGCCGCCACCCGGCGAGCGAAGCGGCCGGCGGCGCAGCGGAGAGCGGCCTCGGCGTCCACATCCAGCTTCCGGGCCAGGTCGACGACGCCGAAGAGCACGCCGCCGACCAGGGCGGCAACCTCCGGCTCGGTGCCGCTCCCAGCGCCGGCGCCGCCGGCGCCCGAGGCGGCCACCGCCTCCCGCAACCCGGCCAGCTCCCCCTCCAGCGCAGACCACGCCGCGCCGGCGTCGGGCAAGTCCAGCCCGAGCGTCACCGCTCGCCGCTGCAGCTTCTCGGCCCGTGCCAACGCCGGCAGTGACAGCGGAACGCCGTCGACCACGCTGGTGCGGCCCTTCTCCCGCAGCTTGCGCTGCTCCCAACTCTCGTCGGAGGAGTCGGCCTGCACATCGCCGGCGAAGAGGTGCGGGTGGCGGGCGACCAGCTTGTCGTGGATGCCGCGCGCCACGTCCGAGAACCCGAAGCGGCCCTCCTCACCTGCCAGCTGGGCGTGGAACACGACCTGGAAGAGGAGGTCGCCGAGCTCTTCCTCCAGGTGCTCCCAGCCTTCGCCGGCCGGCAGCTCGTCGATCGCCTCCAGCACCTCGTACGACTCCTCGAGCAGGTGCCGCCGGAGGCTGGCGTGGCTCTGCGCCCGGTCCCACGGGCAGCGGGCGCGCAGCTCCCGCATGAGCTCAACCAACCTCGCCACCTCGCCGGCGACCGGCGGCGCCAACTGCGGGATCCAGAGGGACGTGAGGTGGTCGGCTTCGACCGAGCGGTCGAGGTCGGACCACGCCACCTCCGTGACCGCTTCGTCGGGCAGGCCCAGCCGTTGGAGGAAGACAACGGGGCCCGGTTCGCCGTCCTCCTGCTCCACGGCCAGCTTGATGTCGGACAGGACCAGCCGCCGGTCGCACTGGCCGACGAGCAGGGGACCAGTGACGCCGGCCGCTTCCGTGGCGAAGCGGTGGCCGTCGACGAGGCGGACACCGGCGGCGACCGGGTCCACGCCCAGCCGAGCCCAAGCCAGGTCCAGGAACGACAGCGCTGGGAGGACCACCACCGAAACACCGCATCTGGGGCCCTCGGCGCGGAGGAGCTCGACGGTGCGTTCGGCGACGAGCGGCGACCCGGGCACGGCGTAAAGGACCTCCCCCGAGCCGGCCACCGCCCCATGGCCGGTCACCACCGACTCGCCGGCGCGGGCCGCATCGAGCAGCGTCGCGACGATCCCTCGGTACACCTCCTCCAGGGTGGCGCCGGCCTCGTACCGGCCGTCGAACGATGCGGCGCCGGCGACCAGGTGCGCACTCGGATGGCGGCAGGTCCGCACGAACCGGAGGGCAGCGGGCACGGCGTCGATGGCCTCCCGGGTGGCGAGGCTGACCAGCCCCGGGTCGCCGGGGCCAAGGCCGACGACCACGACCCGCCGCACCGGGCCTACCCTCGCCACGCCCCGACCCACCCGAGGCCCCTGACCGCCCACGCGTCCCAAACCCGCCGGCCGCTCAGGCCCCGGCGGGCCCTGCGGGCGGCACGACCGCGAAGCCGGTCTGGCGGGATCCTCGCCAGGTGCCGTACATCGGGTCCACCGTGATGTGGTCCCGGGCGAGGAGCGCTTGGAGGGCAGTGTCGCTGTTGGCACCTATGACCGCGGCGAGGGCGTCTCGCATCGTCAGCCCCAAGGGGATCGCCACCCGCTTGGTCACGGCCAGGACGGTGTAGCCCGACGACGCGGGCGTCGGGGCGCTCACCTTGCCGACCGGGAGGGCGAGGACGGCCCCGACGAAGGCGTTGGGCTGGTTCTCCAGCTGGGCCGGCGTGTAGCAGGTCACCGTGCCCCCGGCCAGGATCGCGCCGCCTCGGACGTAGGTGGTGTGGGCCAACGCCGCGGCCTTGGACCCGGACATCACCTCCCGCACGCAGACCGAGGAGAAGAAGTAGCCGGCGAAGCGCTGGTACGCGGCCCGCAGCTGGGCCACGGGCACGGGTGGCACGCCGATCATGGCCAGGTCGGCGGTGCGCTCCGCCAGGGTGAGCCGGTACGGCGCCGGGAAGCGGTCCCAGTAAGGGCCGAAGTCCGCGGAGTCGACCGTCCGGGCCACCATCACCTGGTACCGGCTCGGGATGCGCCCGCGGGAGGACAGCTCCTGGGCGACGGCAGCGCTGTCGATCATCCCCGTCAGCACGTGCGCCGTCCACGCCGAGTTGTACGTTCCGGGCGAGGGTCCCTCGACGCGCTGACCGGACTGCAGGCTGGCCTGGTCGACGGCACGGATGTACGGGCCGTTCGCCGAGAGGGACGCCAGCTCGGAGTTGACCGCCTGAGAGCTGAATCCCTGCCCGTTGACGGAGGCCGCCTGCGGCGACGCCGAACAGGACGCCGTCACCAGCACAGCACCGAGCGCGGCGGCGCCGGCGGCAAGGGTGCGGGAGAGTCGGTTCACGGAGCGGCGATGGTACCGACGAGACCGGCGCCCGGGCCAGGCGCGGACGCGACCTACGACTCCCCGCCCCCGCACAGCGCTCCACCCGCTCGACACGCCCACCCGCTCAGCGCGCCGCCCGCTCAGCGCGCGGCGGCGGCGCCCCCTCGCCCGGCGCGCTCTGCGGCGCCCTCGTTACCAGGTCGGCGAGCAGCTTGGCGAGGTCGGCGGCCGGTTGGGCGCCCCGGGGGAGGGGCACGACGAGCCGACCACCGTCCTCCTTGTGCACCGCCTTGGGCCAGAGCCGCGCCAGGCGCACCCGCTCCGAGGCCTTGAGGGCCAGGGGCTGCATCCGTGCGGTGTAGGCCGCCGAGCCCATGCCGCCACCGCTGCCCTTCACGACCGCCACCTCCCGCAGCCCGACGCGGGCGCACTCCGCCCGGAGGTGCCCGATGTCGAGGAGGGCGGCCGCCGGCGGTGGGAGCGGCCCGTAGCGGTCCAGCCACTCCGAGCGGATGTCGTCCACCTCCGTGTGGGTGGTGACCGTCGCCAGCCGGCGGTACGCCTCGAGCCGCAGGTCCTCCCGCTCGACGTAGTCGGCCGGCAGGTTGGCCGTGACGGGCAGGTCCAACTTGATCTCGGCCGGTTCGCGCAGCTCCTCGCCCTTCAGCTCTGCCACCGCCTCGCTGACCATCTGCACGTACAGGTCGTAGCCGACGGCCGCGATGTGGCCGGACTGGTCGGCCGACAGGAGGTTGCCGGCACCGCGGATCTCGAGGTCGCGCATGGCGATCTTGAACCCCGACCCGAGCTCGGTGTGCTCGCCGATCGTGCGGAGCCGCTCGTAGGCCTCCTCGGAGAGAGCGGCGTCGGGTGGGAACAGCAGGTAGGCGTACGCCCGCTGACCGGCTCGACCGACCCTGCCCCGGAGCTGGTGGAGCTGGCCGAGCCCGAGCCGGTCCGCCCGGTCGACGACAAGGGTGTTGACCGTCGGCATGTCGATGCCCGACTCGATGATCGTCGTGCACACGAGCACGTCGTAGCGACCCTCCCAGAAGTCGAACACGACCTTCTCCAGCGCCCCCTCGTCCATCTGCCCGTGGGCGACGGCTACCCGTGCCTCCGGCACGAGGGCCCGCACCTCGGCGGCGACCTTCTCGATGTCCGCCACCCGGTTGTGGACGAAGAACACCTGCCCTTCCCGGAGCAGCTCGCGGCGGATGGCCTCGGACACCGCCCGCTCGTCGTACTCGCCGACGTAGGTGAGGATCGGCTGGCGCTCGGCCGGCGGCGTCTGCAGCAGGGTGAGGTCCCGGATGCCTGTGAGGCTCATCTCGAGGGTCCGGGGGATGGGCGTGGCGGTGAGGGTGAGGACGTCCACGTCGGTCTCGAGCTTCTTGATGGCCTCCTTGTGGCTCACGCCGAAGCGTTGCTCCTCGTCGACGACCAGCAAGCCGAGGTCCTTGAACCGCACATCCCCGGTGAGCAGCCGGTGGGTCCCGATGACGACGTCCACGTCGCCGGCGGCGAGACCGTCGATCACCTGCTCGGCCTGCGCTGGGGTGAGGAAGCGCGACAGCATCTCGACCCGGACGGGGTAGCCGGCGAAGCGATCCGAGAAGGTCTGGTAGTGCTGCGAGGCCAGCAGCGTGGTGGGCACGAGGACGGCGACCTGCTTGCCGTCCTGCACGGCTTTGAACGCCGCCCGGATGGCGATCTCGGTCTTGCCGAACCCGACGTCGCCGCACACGAGCCGGTCCATGGGCGCGGCCGCCTCCATGTCAGCCTTCACGTCGGCGATGGCGCGCAGCTGGTCGGGGGTCTCGTCGTAGGGGAACGATGCTTCCATCTCCCGCTGCCACGGCGTGTCGGGGCCAAAGAGGTGGCCCGGCGAGCTGACCCGCTTCTGGTACAGCACGACGAGCTCCTGGGCGATCTCCCGGACCGCCGCCCGGACGCGGGACTTGGTCTTCTGCCAGTCACTCCCGTTGAGCCGGCTGAGCGCCGGGCTCTCCCCACCCGAGTACGGCCGCAGCAGGTCGACCTGGTCCGACGGGACGTACAACCTGTCGCCCGCCCGGTACTCGAGGACGAGGTAGTCGCGTTCGACGCCGCCGATCGAGCGGCGGACCATCCCGCCGAAGCGGCCGACGCCGTGCTGGTGGTGCACGACGTAGTTGCCGGCTTTCATGTCGTCGAAGAACGTCTCGGGGGCCCGGGCGCGCTGCCGGGGTCGGCGGTGGGTGCGCCGCCGACCGGTGAGGTCACCCTCGGCGAGGACGGCGAGCCTGACCGCCGGGTACACGAAGCCCCGCTCGAGCGGCGCGACGACGACCCGGACGCCGGGGGCGGTCAGGTCGTGCCCGCCGCCGCCGTCGACGAGCGGGGCGGAGAAGCCGTGCTCGCCGAGGAGGGCGGCGAGGCGGGCACCGCTGCCCTTGCCCTCGGCGCAGATAGTGACGCGGTAGCGGTCGGCGACGAGGCCCCGGAGACGGGAGACGAGGCGGTCGCCGTCGCCGACGACGGGGTCCCAGGCGACGGCGGCGACGGCGATGGCGCCGGGTCCCTCCGGCGCGGGCACGACGCTCCACGCCGCAGCACCGGTGTGGGCGAGGAGCTGGTCGAAGGGCAGGTGGAGGGGGGGAAAGTCCACGCCCTCCGCTCCCCACGTCTGTGCCAGGGCGGAGGCCAGGGCGGCTTCCTCCCCGAGCAGTTCGCCAGCACGGTCCCGCATCCTCCGAGGCTCCACGAGCAACACGAGGCCGCGGTCGGGGAGCAGGTCGGGCAGGAGCCGCTCCTCGGGGGTGAGCCAGGGCAGCCACGACTCCATGCCATCGAAGACCTGGCCGTCGGCGAGGCGCTCCCACTGCTCCCGGCCCCAGGGGGCGCCGGCGACGAGCCGTCCGGCGCGCTCGCGGATCTCGTCGGTGGGGCGCAGCTCCCGGCACGGCCACAGCTCCGCCTCGTCGAGGTCGGATGTGGATCGCTGGTCGGCGACGCTGAACTCGGTGAGCCGATCGACCTCGTCGCCCCACAGGTCGATGCGGATGGGGCAGTCGGCCGTCGAGCCGTAGACGTCGACGATCGAGCCGCGCACGGCGATCTCCCCGCGGTGCTCCACCTGGTACTCGCGCCGGTAGCCGAGGCCGGCAAGCCGGACGACGAGCTCTTGGGGATCGAGCTGCTCGCCCCGGCGCACCACGACGGGCTCGAGCTCCTCCACGTGCGGGCCGAGGCGTTGCAGCAGGGCGCGCACCGGGGCGACCACGACCCGGGGAGCCGGGTCGCCCTGGATCCGGCACATCACCCTGAGGCGCCGGCCCATGGTCTCCACGCCCGGGCTGACGCGCTCGAACGGCAGGGTCTCCCACGCCGGGAACAGCTCCACCTGGTCGGGGCCAGATC
>JAKAQB010000139.1 GCA_021811865.1 Actinomycetes bacterium
AACAGGCGTGGCGGCGATTGTGAAGTAGCAGTCGCACTTCATGTGTGATTTCGTCGGTGTGCGATTCACGGCAGCGATCGCGCATGAGGGCGAGTGGTTCGCCGCTCGCGCCCTCGAGGTCGAGGTGACGACCCAGGACCACAGCAGCGATGAGGCGCCGGCCAACCTCCGACGAGCGCTACGACGCCCATCTCAGCGGGGTGAACGCCGAGCAGGGTCACGCGAAGGGAAGTGGCGGGAGGTAGGGAAGATGAGCGCACGAGACTGGGAGAAAGAGGTCCTTGCGACGAAGTGCGCCGAGAAGCGAGTTGCCGAGATCGAACGGGAGCTCCTTCTCGCCAGCCGGCTCACGGCGTTGCGTGAAGGCGCTGGGGTCAGCCAGCGTGAGCTCGCGAAGCGTCTGGGCGTCTCCCAGCCACGCGTCGCTGCCATCGAACGCTCGCACAACATGACGATCGAGGTACTCGAGCAGTACGTCGAGGCGCTCGGCGCAATGCTCGAGGTGAACGTCCTCAAGGGCCGACGGAAGACCCGGCTGCTGGGGACGGGCAACGAAGGTGCCGAGTCAGCCTGATCGTGACCCATACTGACGGGGCTCGGCGGGAACCTTGGCAGCGGCGCTTCTGCGCGCGTACACAGACGGCGTCTCTCCCGGCGACGTGCTCTGCGACTGCGGGTACTCCAATCGTGACCCGAAGACCTTTGCCTCCATCTTGGTCATAGTGGAGATCGACGCCAAGCGCCGCCAGAAGCACCAGTACCCCTCCAATGCACACCGGTTCTCCTGCAGCCGGAGGACTGCCGCGGAGCGCACGTTCGCGTGGTTCTCAGACCCCGCCACCGGCGGGGCCCGGCGGGGCTGGTCCCGCTGTTGAGGATCGGACGCGTGCCCGACGCGCTCATGTACGCGCTGTGCGCCGCCGTGAGATGCGTCCGGCTCGCCCTGGGCGCAGAGGAACCGGAGAACGAAGCGGCACGGCGAGCGGCTATCGGCATCTCTCCACTCCGACGAAGGCGACGCCGTGAGCGGAACGCTGAGGAAGAGTCGAGCGAATCAGCAGACGGCGTGCCGGACCCCACACTCGGATAGCTCCGGCAAAGTCCGCGCCCTGGGCGCCAGCTCGAACGACGCCTCGCTCGCCTGCGACACGCGCCCGGGTGCTTGTCGGGGAGTCTTGACCGGCTTGACGCCGCCGCACTCACCCTGAGCGCGCCACTTCACCAGGACGCCTGGGGGATTTTGTGAACAAGAATCTGCAACTTCTGTGAAGAATATCGGGCGCCCCCGACCTCCCAGAATGCGAACCTCGAGCCGCTGGTCGAAGGACCGGCAATCAGACTGGCGATCCGGCACACGAAGATCCGTCGCGAGGGCTACCTCAGGTGATGGCGCGCCACGGGCTCGTCACCGTTCATGCCACCCGGACCTTCGTCGAGCCCATCGCCGTCGGCGGGGGAATCGGCTCGCCATGCTCGCGCAGCGACTGGATGTGCAGAGGGATCGCTTCGGCGATGAGCTCTTCGACCTCGTCGCGGGAGCAGCCAGCCGCCACGCACCCAGGAAGATCGGGTACATACGCGCCCCAGGCGTCGCCTTCCTGCTCGATCACGACGACGTACTCAGTCACCATTCTGCCTTCCCGGCCTGCCGGCCTGCCGACAGATCGATCTCAGCGTACCCTTCGGCACTTCACCACTCGGCTTGCCTGCCACCGTCACCGTTCCAGGCCGGCCGGGATGGCGGAACTGGCGATGAGAGTCAACCTGCCTGTCGAGGCACCAGCCGTCTTGCTCCAAAGTACGGATGACGTCTCGAACCTTCACGGACTGAGGGTACGAGAAGGGTGTGACGACCGCGTCAAGCGACGCTAAGCTCCAGGTTCGGGCCGTGGAAGAGCCCACCGCGGAAACTTGCCGGTCATCGGGTCGGTCGGCAGCGAACCTGTTCACCAGGCCGCTTGGGGACCTCTGTGAACAAGAAGTCGCACGTTCTGTGTAATATCTTCGGCGCCCCCGGCCTCCCAGAATGCGAACCTCGGTCCGCTGGTGGAGGGGCCGGCCATCACCCTGGCCGGCCGGCACACCAAAGTGCGCCGTGAGGGCTACGCCAAGTGAGGGCGTCAGAGAAGCGCGAAGAACTCCGCGGGCGTGAGACCGGCCTGTCTGAGCACCGAGCGGAGGGTGCCGATCGCAAGCTCCCGATGCATCGGCACGATGACCGTTCGATCGCCGCCTCGGAGCTTGACGTGGCTGCCTCGTTGACTGACCTGCACGAAACCGGCCTTGGACAAGGCGGCGATGACGTCGGCACCACCGACGACCGGCAGTGCCGGGCTCACGCCGACAGCTGGACCGTCGCGATGATGGGAGGTTCGACGACCTCGGGCATGGTCTCGTCCTCGAAGTACAGCTCGAGCGCTTCCCGCAAGTTCGCCAAGGCCTCGTCGACCGTCCGACCCTGGCTGGTCACCTCGACCTCCAGGGCGCGCGCGACGTACCACCCACCCTCGTGCGTGACCGCTGCGGTGAACTGCACGAGAACCACTCTACGGCGTAGTGGTTCGCGCCGTGGAAGGTCCAACCTGATGAAGTGACGCTGGTAGCGGATGTGGTGGTGAGGTCATCACACAAGGGTCTGAGCAGCCCCGACGCGCCGGGATCGACTGGTCACCCACGCGATGAGCGACGCCAGCCCACACCGCCAACTGCCCCACCAGGGACGTCGCGCGAAGGCCCGCTTCCATGGGGTCGGTCGGCCCCCTCTGTCCACTCTTGGACGGCGGGGCCCGGCGGCTCAGCGCTTCGAGCGGGGGTCGTCTTCGACGAGGGCGAGCCCGAGCTCTTCGAGCTCGTGGAGCAGGCGCTTCAATCGGCGGTCGTTGTCGAAGAAGACCTGGTAGTCGGCGAGCTGCTCGTCGGACAAAAGGCGCGTGACCGTCTTCTTCGAGACCTTGCGGGTCCAAGAGCGGAAGGGCCCGTGCAGGCGTGGCGGTGTCCTGCGGCACGAGCAGGCCGCCTTGCCGCAGCGTCCCTCCCTCACGACGACGCTACCGGGGAGGCAGGGCCCGATCGTCTGGAGCTCCGCTTGGATGCGCGCCAACGCGGCGCCCTGGCGTGAGCTGAGGCGCACGCCCGAGAGCTTCCCAGAGGATCCACCGCTCCGAGAGGACATTGTGCCAACAGTACATACACTGTGGCACACGAGCTCCCTGCGGCCGTCGCCCAGGCGATCGAGCGGTTCTGCCCGAGCGGCGTCGACGAAGAAGCCGCCCGCTTCGCACGAGAGCTCGTCGCACACGCCGCTCCAGAGTCGGTCAACCGGGCCAAGGCCTTTTTGTTCGCGGCCTCTCGTCTGGGCGCCTTCGGCGAGGCCTGTGGCCTCGAGCTCAGCGCAGAGGTGCTGGTGCGCCCGTCGGTGATCGAGCGGTTCTGTGCGCCGGGGGTGAGCGCCATGTCTGCTGCGACGCGCCGGACCGTGCGCACCAACCTGCGGGCGATCGCCCGGCGGGTCGCGCCTTTGGGGCCCGAGGCGCCCCGCCTTTCGCGCGAGCGGGCCAAGGCCCCCTACAGCAGAGCCGAGATCGCGGCCTACCTCGCCCTCTCAGACGCCCAGCCGACCGAGGGGCGCCGGCTGCGGGCGTCAGCGCTCGTCTGCCTCTCGGCGGGTGCGGGGCTCGTCGGAGCTGACTTGAAGGCCGTCTGTGGCACCGACGTCGCCCTGCGCTCGGGGGGCGTCGTGGTCGTGGTGCGCCAGGGGCGCCGTCCGCGCGTGGTCCCGGTGCTCCGCCGCTTCCACGAGCGGCTGGTGCACGCCGCGGACCTCGCCGGCACCGGTCTTCTCATCGGCGGCACATCTGTGTCCCGGCGCAACGTGACGACGCCCATCACCGCGTCGCTTGCGGGCGGACGAGACCTTCCACGCCTCGACGTCTCGAGGCTTCGGGCGACGTGGCTGTGCGAGGTGGCCGAGGCGATCGGCCTGCGCGCCTTCATGGACGCGGCCGGCATCGTCTGCTCGCAGCGCCTGGGCGATCTCGTCGCTCACCTGGAGAAGGGGAGCGAGGCTGATGTGGTCGCGCTCGTCGGGGGACCGCTCTGAGCCGGGCCCCCAGGAGAGCGGCCATCGAGGCCGTGATCGTCGCGTCGGGGGTCGCAGACCTGCTCGAAGGGCTGATGCCCACCGGTGGCCGGCCCCGCCAGCTTCGGGCGGCCACGGTGCTGTTGGCCATGGCCTTTTCCATCGACGAGGGCCGCCCCGCGCACCTTGCGGCCGGATGGCGGACGCTCTGCGGCCTCCCCGGTGCGACACGGCTGCGCCTTCGTGCCGCTGAGACACGCACAGGCACCCTCCACGACGCGACCTACCGCCAGTTCGCCCACGCGCACCGCGCGATGGTGGTGACCCTCGACCCCGCGCCCGTCCCCTCGTTTGCCGGCGTCGCCGAAGACGGCCGCGCCGCCTACCTCGACGCCGCGCGCATCGGCGTCGACGCCGAGGTGCGAGAAGAACGCCTCGACAGGGTCCTCGACCAGCTGGTGGAGGCCTCGGTCCCCAGCCGCTACAAGACGTCGTCGCGCGCGCTCGCGGTCGACTGGACCGACCACGAGACCTGGTCGAGACCGAGGGCGAAGGACGACCCGGTCCCGGCCAACGACCCGACAGCCTCCTGGGGCCACGCCAAGCGCAACGCCCCGGGCGCAAAGGACCAGCTCTTCTTCGGCTACTACGCGCAGGTGGCGACGATGGTGAAAGAAGAGCGCGGGGAGGCGGTGCCCGAGCTCGTCCGCCGGATCGCCTTCGCCGCACCGAGAAAGGACCCGCCGGCCGTCATGAAAGAGGTGCTCGTGCGCGCGTACACGGCCGGCGTCGAAGCCGGTGACGTCCTGGCCGACTGCGGGTACTCGAACCGTGACCCCGAGACCTTCGCCTCCCCGCTCAGGCGTGCGGGGGCGAGCCTCGTCGTGGACCTCCACCCCACAGACCGCGGGCCGCGGGGCACCCACCACGGGGCGATCGTCTCCAACGGCAACCTCTATTGCCCGGCCACGCCCCTCGCCCTTTTGGAGCTCTCCCCGCTCGCACGACAGGCGTCGGCGGAGGAGACCGCCGCCCACGACGAAAGGACCAAGGAGCTCTCCTGCTACAAGCTCGGGCGGATCTCTTCTGACGACGAGGACGGGACGCACCGGGTCATGTGCCCGGCCGTGATGGAAAAGGTCCGGTGCCCATTGCGCCCTGCGTCGATGGCGCTCGACTACACCCACCCAGAGGTGGCCTCCCCTCCCGACGAGCCCCCCACCTGCTGCACCCAGAAGACGATCTCGGTCCCGGTCAGCGTCGACACGAAGCGCCGCCAGAAGCACGACTATCCCTCCAGAGCCCACCGGCTCTCCTACAACCGAAGGACCGCGTCCGAGCGCACGTTCTCGTGGATCCAAGACCCCGCCACCGGGGGGATCCGGCGCGGCTGGTCGCGTCTTTTCGGCCGCGCGCCGAACGCGCTCATGTACGCGCTGTGCGTCGTCGTGAGAAACGTCCGGCTCGTCTTGGCTCACGAGGACCGAGAAGCAGAGGCGGCGCGGCGAGCGGCGATGGGCCTGTCTCCACTCCGGCGCAGGCGACGGCGGCGGCGTGAGCGGCGCGCGCGGCCTGCGTGCAGCGAACCGGCGGATGGCGTGCCGGATCCCACACCCGAATAGCTCCGGCGCAGTCTGCGCCCTGGGCGCCAGCTCGAACGACGCCTCACTCGCCGGCGACACGCGCCCAGGTGCTCGTTCGGAGGGTCTCGACCGGCCTGACGCAGCCGTGCTCATCCTGAACGTGCCTGTCCAGAGGGCACTCGGTCGGCTTCTGTGAACGAGAAGTCGCAACTTCTGTGAAGATTTTGTGGTCGGGCTGCCC
>JAKAQB010000051.1 GCA_021811865.1 Actinomycetes bacterium
TCTCGCGGGCGCAAACCGGCTCCGCCTGCCTGATCGCTGTGGGTCCCCGGCGCTTATCCCGTGGGTGGGCCACCGATCACGTCGCATCGCCCCTGGTCAAGCCCAAACGTGAACACCTCACGAACGAGGTCTTCACGTTTCAGTGGGGGCCCACTTCACGTTTCGAGCTGTCGTCATCCTGCCAGAGGGCTGTGACGGGCCGCGTCGTCGGCGTGTGGCGCTGTGGTGACCGCCGGATCAGCTCAAGCCGTCATGGGGCCGCGTCCAGGTCACGGGTTCCGGCGCTCCTGGGGAAGCGTCACCGACTACGGCGGTGCGTTCGCCGATGCTCCGACGAGGTCGGAGATGGTGGTCCGCCGGCGCCGCCGGGTCCGTGGTGGCCGTCCGGCCGCCGCCCGGCGACGGTCCTCTTGCTGGCGTGCGCCGAAGGCGTCGGCGACGGCCAGGTTGCGCACCACGATGGCGGGCCGGGTGCGGCGGCTAGGCCTCCAGTGGGCACCCGATCCGACCCGACCCACCGACTTGCCGGTGAGTCGTCAGTCCGGTTCTGTCAGCCGGTAACCCGCCCCCCTGATCGTCTGGATCAGCGGCGGCAGCCCCGGAGCGTCCAGCTTGCGCCTCAGGTAGCCGACGTAGACGTCCACCACGTTGGAGCCGGGATCGAAGCTGTAGTCCCACACGTGGCTGAGGATCTGCGCCCGGGAGAGGACCTGGTGGGGGTGGCGCATGAACAGCTCCAGGATCGCCCATTCGCGCGGCGACAGCTCCACCCGGCGCCCATCCCGGTGCGCCACCTTGGTGAGAAGGTCCAGCCGGAGGTCCCCCACGACCAGCTCCGTCGCCGCCGGTTGCGCTGTCGTGCGGAGGGCAGCGCGTATCCGGGCCAGCAGCTCGTCGAAGGAGAACGGCTTGGTGACATAGTCGTTGGCTCCGGCGTCCAGCCCCGCCACCTTGTCGTGCACCTCCGACTTGGCCGTGAGGATGATCACCGGCATCCGCATGCCCCTGGCCCGCATCCAGCGCAGCAACGTCTCGCCGCTCCCGTCCGGGAGCCGCAGATCGAGCAGGACCAGGTCGATGCTGCCCGGATCGGCGTCCAGGCAGCCGCGGGCGGCCCCGGCGCTCCGGGCGGGGACCACCGCGTGCCCCTCGGCGCGCAGGCCCTTGTCCAGGAAGGAGACGATGCCGTCGTCGTCCTCCACGATGAGCACCCTCATGGTTCAGGGACCGTCCAGCGGTTCGACCGTCGCGCCCCTCGGGGACAGGGCGAGTCGCATCACGATCCTCGCCCCCCCGAGCGGGGACTCGCCGACCAGGGTGCGCCCGCCGTGGGCGCGCGCCACCGCCTCGACGATGGCCAGCCCGAGGCCGCTCCCGCGGGTCTCGGTCGTCCAGGACCGGGCGAAGCGGGCGAGGACCGCCTCGCGCTCGGCGGCGGGGATCCCCGGGCCGGAGTCGTCGACGATGATGTCGACGGCGGCTGGCTGCACGCCGTCGGGGAGCGCAGCCGAGATCCGGATGACCTCCCCGGGATGCGTCGCCTTCACGGCGTTGTCCACCAGGTTGAGCACCGCCCCGCGCACCTTGTCGAGATCGGCGTCGAGCACCACGTCGGGCACCGGGCCGATCCTCCAGTCCCGGGGGCCGAGGACCGCTGCGGCGTCGCCGACATCGGCGAGGAGGGCGCGCAGGTCGACCGGCTGCAGGTCGGCGAAGTTCACCTCCAGGGACCGCCCGAGGAACAGGAGCTGCTCCACCAGGCGGCGCATGTGGTCCAGTTGGTCGATGACCACCGCAGTCGTGGCGCGCACCTCGGCGGGGTCGTCGAGGCGACCGCGAGCCATGACCTCGAGGTGGCCGCGCATCACCGTGAGAGGGGTCCGCAGCTGGTGGGACACGTCGGCGAGCAGCTGGCGTTGCATCAGCACGGCCGTCTCGATCTTGTCGACCATGGCGTCGAACGTGGCGGCCATCTCGCCGACCTCGTCGCCCGTGCGCTCGTCTGCCAGGCGCAGGTCCAGCTCTCCGCGCAGCCCGATGTCCCTGGCGGTGCGGGTCAGTCGCCGGACGGAGCTGAGCAGGCGGCGGAGCAGCAGGTACACGCTGGCGGCGGCGGCGAGCAGCGTGATGCCGCCCTCGCCGATCGCGAGCTCGAGGGCCCGGGAGCGGGCCCTTTGGTAGTTGGTGAGGCTGCCGGCGCTGACGAACGTGCCGACGACCCGGCCGCCGGCAGAGATCGGAGCGATCACCACCTCGTAGAGGTCCCGGGTAGAGGGGTCCCTGTCGGGGACGGTGACGCGGCGCAGCAGGGTGTGGGCCGGCGGCTTCCGCAACGCTGCGGCCACGGAGGGGATGCCGGCGAGCGCGGGGGATCCGGGGGTGCCGAGGGACACTCCCTGTGAGGGGATGGTTACGACGAAGAGGTCCCCGCCGATCCCCGCGTGGGCGGCGAGGAAGCCTCGCGTGAAGCTGGCGAGCGACTCGCCGGCGGGACGGCTGCCGGCCGCCTGGGAGAAGGCGTCGACGTTTTCGGTCAGGTCACTGGTGATCGTGGCCAGGTAGCGGTCGGCGAACGCCCGGGTGAGCTGGATGGTGACCACTCCGAGCACGGTGGCGATGATCAGGGCGTGGAAGGCGGCCAGGCGCCCGGCGGTCCCCGGCCGGAGCCGGGCTGCTGCCCACCGTCGCAAGCCGGGCGTGCCCGGGGCGCCGGCGACGGTGGTGCCGTTCCCCGGCTGGGGCGGCGGGAGCGGCCCTTCTCCCGCTGAGCCCCAGCCCCCCATGCCCGCGCCCGGTGGCGCGGGGAGGGTGTCGCCGGCGGTGGTGCCCGCGTCCGGGGCGGCTGGCCGTGTCAGCTCCCGCCTCCAGACGAGGTGGGCGGCGTGGTGCCGCTGTCGCCGCTGGTGCCGCTGGTGCCGCTGTCGCCGCTCGACGAGGACGTGTCCGGGGGCGACGACCTGTCGGTAGACGACGAGGTCGAGGAGCGGTCGGGCGAGTCGGTGATCGGGACGACGGAGGGGCTGGGGGCGACGGTCTGGGTCGTCTCGCCGGCGGGCGTTGTGGCGCCGGAGGTTGCGGGGACGGGCGGGGTGGTGGGAGTGGTCCGGCCCTGGCGACGGTGCTTGCCCAGGGTGGCTCTCCCGCTCCTCGTCGACGCCCCGCTCGTCTTGGCCCGCCTGGTCGGTGTCCTCGCCGCGCTGACCGGCACGGCGGCACCACCCGCCGGCGCGGTGGGCGACGAGGGCAGGGTTGGCGCGCTGGGGCTCGGCGAGCCGATCACCGCCGCCGGCGGCAGGTGCGGGGCGGCACCCGTGCCGACGCTCACGGAGATGGCGGCAGCCACGCCCACCGCCCCGGCGACCACGCCGGCGTACACCGCCAACGGCTGCAGGCGGGGATGTGCGCTCAGGCGACGGATGGTGCCACCTCCTCGGGACGCCGGCCATGGGCGACCGCGTTGCGCCGACCAGTCTGCCCGCTCATACAGGTACTCCTCCCGACACCGGGTGCGCCCAGCGCAGCGGCGACCACACCACCGCCGGGAAGTCCGTGGGCGCGCCGCGACCGACTCCGTACACGGTGATCCCCTCTGCCGAGAAGGCCGCTACGTCGAATATCGCTGCCGCGTCGACCGCGGTCCGGCCGTGCATGGTCCCCGCCAGCCAGTCGGGCCGGATCGACCGGTACTCGGCGGCGTCGGTGGTGACCACGACGGCGTCGGCGCCGAGCACGGCGTCGCCTACGCCGGCCGCCCGCCGCCCCGGGTGGGACAGCGGGGCAGCGAGGGGGTCATGGATCCGGACGGAGGCGCCCGCCTCCACCAGCTGCCCGGCGATGTCGAGGCCGGGGGAGTCCCGCGTGTCGTCGGTGCCGGCCTTGAAGGCGAACCCGAGAACGGCGACCTGCTTGCCGGCCAGGGATCCGACCGCGGCCCGCAGGGTCTCCACGACGGCTCGCCGCGCCTGGTCGTTGCTCCGCTCGGCGGCGTCGGCGAGCCAGGTGGGCGCGCCGAGCGCCTCACCGGCGGCGCGGAACCCTGCGACGTCCTTGGGCAGGCAGGACCCGCCGTAGCCGGGCCCCGGGCGGAGGAACGCCGTCCCGATGCGGCGATCGAGGCCGACGCCTTCGAGCACGGCGGTGGCATCGGTGCCGAGCGCCCCGCACAGGTGGGCGACCTCGTTGGCGAAGGAGATCTTCACGGCCAGGAACGTGTTGGCGGCGTACTTGACCAACTCGGCACCGCGTCGGTCGCAGCGCACCACGGCGCAGCCCTCCGGGTAGAGGCCGCCGATCAGGTCGGTCACGCCCGCGTCGTCGCTGCCGACGACCACCCGGTCAGGGTGGAGGAAGTCCCACACCGCACGCGACTCGCGGAGGAACTCCGGGCTGGACGCCACCCGCACGGTCACGCCCGCCGGCGCCGCCTCGGCGCAGATCAGCTCGAGTGCCTCGCAGCTGCCGGGTGGCACCGTGCTCTTCACGACCACGACGACGTCCCGGGGCGCGGCTGCTGCCACCTGGCGGGCGGCCACGGCAAGTGGCCCCAGGTTGGGTTCGCCGCTCGGCTGCGGTGGGGTGCCCACGCAGAGGAAGGCCACCTCTGCATCGCGGAGCGCCGGGGCGACCTCGGCGTAGAACCGCAGGCGCCCGCCGGCGGCCCCTTCGGCGACCAGTGCGTCGAGGCCGGGCTCGTGGATGGGGATCCGCCCCTGGCGGAGCTGGTCGAGGCGCCAGGGGTCGGATTCGACGCAGGCCACGTCGTGGCCGATGTGGGCGAAGCACGCTGCGGCGGTTAAGCCGACGTAGCCGGCGCCGACGACGCATACCCGTCGGCGGCCCGTCGGGGCTGGGCTCGTGTTCATGAGGGGAACCTCGGTCGGAGTCGGGTTCACCGGCGGCGCAGGCCGGCGGTGCGGGGGTTGGGGTTGGAGAGCGGGGTGGCACCATTGCGGGCGGCACCGAAGGATCGATGGAGCGCCGAGTAGGCGCGGCCCGCCCCGATGAGCTCGAGGTGGCTGCCCTGCTCGACGACGCGGCCGCCGGCGAGCACCGTGATCCGGTCGGCGCCGCGGACGGCGGCGAGCTGGTGGCTGACCAGCAGGGTGGTCCGACCCTCCGCCAGCCGGCGGAGCGCCTCGAGGACGGTCGACTCGGTGGTGGCGTCGAGCCCGGTGGTCGGCTCGTCGAGAAGGATGATAGGGGCGTTGCGCGCCATCGCCCGGGCGATGGCGACGCACTGGCGCTGACCTCCGGACAGGGCGCTGCCCCCCTCGCCGATCACGGTGTCGTAGCCGTCCCGAAGAGCGGACAGGACCTCGTGGACGCCGACCTGGCGGGCTGCCCTGATGGCACCGGCCCTGGTGGCCGCCGGTGAGCCGAAGCAGATGTTCTCCCACACGGTCGGCCGCAGCAATGCCATCTCCTGGGGGACGAGGGCGATGTGGGACCTCAGCCACGCCAGGTCGAGCTGGCGCAGGTCTACGCCGTCGAGCAGGATCCGGCCCTGCTGGGGGTCGGCGAAGCGGGGGACCAGCCGGAGCAGGGTGCTCTTGCCTGAGCCGGTGGCGCCGACGAGGCCGTGGGTCTCACCGGGCCGGACCGAGAGGCTGGCGTGGCTGAGCGCTTCGGGAAGGTCGGCATGGGAGAAGGAGACGTCGTCGAAGACCACTGCCCCGCGGACCCGCCGGGGCCGGCGGGCGTCGGGCTGCTGGGGCATCTGCTCCTCAGTGGCCAGGATCTCGGCGACCCGCTCCGCCGAAGCCTGCCCCCGTCCGACGGTGCCCGCCAGCTTGGCCAGCTGGCGTGCCGGGCTGTACATGCCCCGGAAGTAGGAGGTGAAGACGAGCAGGTCGCCAGGGGTGAGGCGCCCGGCCAGGACCTGCTCAGCACCGAAGAACACGACCAGCGCCGTCGCGGTGGTCATCACGGCGGTCACGAGGGGCGTGAAGCGGGCCTGTAGGACGACGCTCCGGCGGCTGGCGAGCAGGCTGCGCTGGGCCAGTCCGGCGTAGCGGTCCGCTTCGGCGCCCTCGGCTCCGAAGGCCTGCACCACGGTGACGCTGGTCAAGGTGCTCTGGGCTGTGGCGATGGCCTGGCCCTCGCTGCGCCGGGCTGTCCGCTGCGCCGCCTTGATGGCGGCGAGGTAGTGGCGGACCACCCACCAGAGCAGGGGTAGCAACGCCACGGCCAGCAGGCTGAACCTCCAGTCGAGGACCAGCATGATGACGACCATCCCTGCGACGGTGATGGTGTTCTCGACGACGACCGGGACGACGTTGATGACCACGCCCTGCATGGCCTGGACGTCGCCGCCGAGCCGGGAGAGCAGGTCGCCGACCGCCTGGCGTTGGTGGAACCTGTGCGACTGGGTGACGATGTGGCGGAACAGCCGGCAGCGCAGTTCGAAGACGACCCGCTGGCCGGCGTTCGCGAGGAGCGCGTTGGCACCGTAGGAGCTGGCGCTGAGCACCGCGGCGATCAGCATCATCCCGGCGCACAGCGCCAGGAGGCGGTGGTCCTTGTTGGTGGGCAGCCACGACAGGACGCCGGGGAGCGGGTGGTTGGCGAGCACGCTGTCGAAGACGAGCTTGAGGGGCAGCGGCGCGATCCACTGCAGGACGGCGCGCAGCACCGAGAACCCCAGCCCGGCGGCGAGCGTGAGGCGGACGGGTCGCAGGTCCATGCCCCAGTGCCGCGGCAGCCGCCGCGCCCGGTGGAGGCTCATCCCCGGTTGCTCCCCGCCCCGGCCCCGGCTGCAGCGAAGTCGAGGGTCCGCCGGCTGACGGCACTCCAGTCGAGGTGCTCGACGGCGCGGGCACGCGCCTTACCGCCCAGTTCGATCCGGCGGCGGGGATCTGCTGCCAGGTCCGCCACGGCGTTGGCGAGACAACCGCGGTCGCCGGGCTCCACCAAGACCCCGGTGCCTCCGAGCAGCTCGCTGACCGGCGGGAAGTCCGAAGCGACGACCGGCCGGCCGGCGGCCATGGCCTCGGCGACCTTGAGTGGCGAGAAGTAGAAGTCGTCGCTCGGCAGGTACGGCGCGACCGACACGTCCATCGCGGCCAGGTAGCCGGGGACCAGAGCGAAGGGGACGGCGCCGGCGAGCACGGCGCGCACCGAGCGGGGCAGGAGCCCGGTGGCGGCCTCGGCGTCGCCGCGGCCCGGGCCGTCGCCCACGACCAGCAGCCCGAGGGGCCGTTTGCCGGCAGCGGCAGCGTCGGCCACGGCTTCTACCAGCACGCTCACCCCGTGCCAGGGCTTGAGGCTGCCGGCGAACCCCACCACGACCCGTCCTTCGAGGCCGAGCCGGCGGCGCAGCTCTGCCCGGCGGCCCCTCCACGCGGCGGGGGCGAAGGCGGAGGTGTCGGCGCCGTTGGGCACGACGGTAGCCTCGGAGGCCCCGTTGGCCACCGCCCAGCGGGCGAGAGGTGGGGACACGGCCAGGACCCGAGCCCCGGTCAGGGCGCTGCACTCCGCCTCGTGGGCGGCGGTGTCGCGGAGGAGCCCGAAGTGCCGGCTCCGTTCGGCGGCCACCGGCGCGTTGACCTCCACCACCCTCCCGAGCCCGAGCGACGCGCACATGTCGCCGCCCTGGCCGGCGAAGAGCGTCAGGCGCTCGTGGACCCAGTCGGGTCGCTCGGAGCTCAGGTGCTCGCTGGCCAGGTCGAAGAAGCGGCGGGCGGCGGAGATCCTTCCCGGTTCGCCGGCGCTGCCGCTGCGGACCTCGCCCACGTCGACGGGCACGACGTCGACGCCTTCCGCTCCGCGGCTCCGCAGCGGACCAGCGACCCTTGCCGCGTACAGCCGGACCCGCACGCCGGAGCAGGCCATGGCGCAGCACAGCGACTCGACGTGGACCGAGGCGCCCTTGGTGCCGCCCACCGGTATGCCGGGATCGGCCAGCAGGTAGGCCACAGACGGGCCTCCCGAAGCGCTCATCGGGATGCTGCCACAGTCGCTCCCCGGCGAGTGGGGGGCGTGGCGGCGGGCGGCAACCCAGAAGTCGCGCCGACGGCTTGGAGGAACCGGGCGGCCACGGCGCGGGCGCAGTCGGCTCGCGACAGGTGCTCGACGGTGTGGCGGCGGGCGTTGTCGCCCAAGCGCCGGCGCGCCACCGCGTCGTTGGCGAGCTCGAAGAGGGCAGCGGCCAGCGCCGCGGGCTGGCCGGGGGCCACGAGCAGGCCGGAGGTGCCGTGGCCGACCACCTCGGGGATGCCGGCGACCGCCGTCGCCACGACGGGGAGGCCGCATGCCATGGCTTCCATCACCGAGTTGGGGATGCCGTCGCGGTCGCCGTCTGCGGTCACCACGCTGGCCTGCACGAACACGTCACCCCAGGCGTAGTGGCCGATGATCTCGGTCTGGGGCAGCGCGCCGGTGAAGGACAGGTGCCCGTCGAGGCCGAGGTCGGCGGCGAGCCCGGCCAGCCAGCCGCGGCCGTCGCCTCCGCCGACGATCCGGCACTCGAAGGCCGTCCCCATGTCCGCCAGGTCGCGCAGGGCGGCCAGCAGGTCGGCGTAACCCTTCTTCGGCACGAGCCGGCCGACGGCGAGGATCCGCAACGGCGCTTCCTCGGCCCGGGGAGCGCTCGGCGTGAAGCGCTCGACGTCGACGCCGTGGAGGGCGAGCACGATCTTGCCGGTGTGGGCGCGTACGGCGGGGTCCCAGTGCGACCGCACGGCGCGCTCGAGCTCGGCTGCCGCGCTTGCCGAGCAGGTCAGCACGAACGAAGAGTCCGCCACCTTGCGTGCCAGCAGGTCGGGGCTGGACAGGTAGAGGTCCTTCGCGTGGGCGGCGAAGCTGAACGGCACGCCGGTCAGCAAGTGGACGAAGTGGGCGACGCTCGCCGGGCCGTGGGCGAAGGCGGCGTGGATGTGGGCGGCGCCGATGCGCTCCACCTCGACGGCGAGGGCGCCGGCCTCGAGGAAGTGCCTGACGGTCGAGCGGTGCCGCCGGGCGATCGCGATGTGGGCGACCACTGCGAGCCAGCGTCGGGGCCGCCGCCGCAGCAGGGCGGCGTGGCTGCGCAGGAACCGCAGTTGGTTGCGGGCCGCCGACCCCCGGGGGCGGAGGTAGCCGACAGGGCTGCGCACCCTCGCCACGTCAGGTTGGACCACCGCTTCGCCGGGGTCCGCGATGGAGTACAGGCGCAGCGGCACGCCGGCTTCCTCCAAGGCGAGGATCTCGTCGAGGATGAACGTCTCGGACAGCCTCGGAAAGCGCTTCGTGAGGTAGGCGAGCGGCGGTGTGCCGGTCACGCCGGCACCCGCGCCAGCCGGGCATCCCCGCAGGCGGCCCGACGAAGGACCTCGACCACCCGCCGGCCGCCGTCGAGGTCGAGCGGGCGGCGGCGAGAGGGGGGACGGTCGGCGGTGGTGGCGACGGCGCCGGCGACCTGAGCGTCGAGCTCCTCGTGGTGGGGGTGGACCACGGTGACCAGGCCCCTCTCGGCGAACGCCCTGGCCCTGAGCAACTGCTCGTGTCGCGGCCAGACCCGGGGCACGACGACCACGGGGACCTCCAGGGCGACCAGCTCGCACAGCGTGTTGTAGCCACCCCTGCTGACCACGCAGCGCGCCGCGCCGGCCATGGCGGTGATGTCCGGGACGTGCTCGACCATCCGCACGCCGGGCAGCGACCCTACGGTCTCGGCGAGGAGGTGCCGGTCGTCCCCGCTCATGAGCGGGCCGGTGCAGAGCACGGCGTCGGCACCGATGGCGGCGGCGGCACGGGCGGTGGCGATCAGCACCTCCACGCCGTCGCCCCCGCCGCCGACCGTCCCGAACAGGTACCCCCGACCGCTCCTTGCGGGTTCCCCCTGGGGGACGGCCGGCCGGGCCGTGGTCCCGCCGGTCACGTAGCCGCAGAACTCGACGTTGGACACGAGCGGCTCGGGAAGCCCGTAGTCGCTGACCAGGTCGAACACGTCCTGCTCGCCGTAGACCAGCACCTGGTCGTAGGTCGAGGTGAGCGTCTCGTACACCCCCTGTGCCCCCCAGGCGGCCCGGACGCGGGCCGGCTCGTCCAGGATGTCGCGCAGGCCGAGGACGACGGCGGTGGCGGGGCTGCGCCGGCGGATCGTTTCGAAGACCGGCAGCAGCTCTCCCTTGACGCCGTGGGGGGCGTGGTCGACGAGCAGCACGTCGGGCCGCCAGCGCTCGACGATGTCGCACATGACCGCGCTCCGTGCCCGGCTGACCAGGGACATGCTGAGCCTGGGCTCGAGCGGGCGGTACTCGTCGGGACCGGTCTTGACGATCGGGGGCAGCTGGGCGCAGCGGAGGTCGGCGGGTCGCTCGACGCGCTGCAGCACCGGAGACCCGGACGCGAGCACCACCTGCGGGCGGGCAGTCCCCCCGAGCAGTTGGCGGGCGATGACAAGGTTGCGTCTCAGGTGCCCGAGGCCGTAGCTGTCGTGGGAGTACAGCAGGACCTTTGAGAGCGGGTCGCGGGTGCTCACGCCGGCTGCCTCTCCAGGCGCTCGATCCGATCCCGCACCCAGGCCACCTCACGGGCGAAGCCGGCGACGAAGGGCACCTCGGCTCGGAACCCGAGCAGTGTCCGTGCCCGGGTCAGCTCCGCAGCGGTGACGCGCACGTCGCCGCGCGCCGCAGGCTGGAGCTCGACGCGGACCTCGCCCGCGACGAGCCCGCGCAGCAGCTCGACGACGTCGAGCAGGCTGGTGCTGCTGCCGCCCCCGACGTTGACCGCCAGGCCCGACACCGGGGCGTCGGCGGCGGCGACCGTCGCCCTGACGATGTCGTCGACGTAGGTGAAATCCCGCCGCTGGGAGCCGTCGCCGAGCAGTGTGAGGGGCTGGTGGCGGAGGGCCGCCTCGGCGAAGATCCGCAAGCCCATGTCGGGGCGCTGCTCGGGACCGTACACGGTGAAGTACCGCAGCGCCACGGCCTCGATCCCGGTGCCGGCGGCCGCGAGGCAGAGCCGCTCCGCTTCGAGCTTGGTGCGTCCGTAGGGCGAGATCGGAGCGGGGGGAGCGTCCTCGCGAAACGGTGTCGGTCCGTCGCCGTACACCGACGACGACGAGGCGTAGACCACCCGCCGCACACCCGCCGCCCGGCTCGAGGCGAGCAGCCGCTCCGTGGCGATCACGTTGTCGCGGACGTAGCGCTGCTCGATGCTGAAGCTGGGTCGTACGCCGGCGCGCCCGGCGAGGTGGAAGACGACTTCCGCCCCGGAGAGGAGGGACGGCAGATCCAGTTGCACGAGGTCGCCGGCGACGAGCGAGACCCCCGGCTCCCGTGCGAGCCGGGCAGCGCGCAGGAGCTTCTCGGTGGGGTCGTAGCTGTCGGTGAAGCCGTCAACGGCGAGCACGGACCAGCCCGCCGAGGTCAGGCCCCGGCAGAGCTGCGACCCGATGAACCCGGCGGCGCCGGTCACCACCGCTCGACGCTGCCGGCCGCATCCCGCCGGCCCCGCCGGCGCTGCCTTCCCGTACCCCGTCATCTGACCTCCTTGTGCTTGCGGTTGCGTGAGGAGATGTTGCGGGCTGGTCATGACCACTGCGTGAGGCGACCGTGAGACTTCTCTCACCGCGCGTAGGCGCCACCGCGCTGTGCGTGGGTCCATGACGCACGGCGCCCACACCGGCACCGACTGGGACTCGAGCTCGGTGCGTTCGGTGGACCTCGGTGGAGAGCGAGCAGGAAAACCGACCGCAACGCACCGACCTCTGCTGCCAGCGAGCGGACCTCTGCTGCCAGCGAGCGGACCTCTGCTGCCAGCGAGCGGACCTCTGCTGCCAGCGAGCGGACTAGAGTCCGACCCCCGCCGGCACGGACGGCGAACCAGGAGGTTGCGGATGTCCCCCCCTTCGTCCGGCCGCGGCAGGGTGGTCGCAGCAGCCGGCGCGCTCGTCGCCCTGATCGGATCCCTCGTGGCACCCGCCGCCGCGGCCAGCTTGGCCGGGGACGGGCCGGCGGGCTTCTACTTCGCGACCGACAGCACCGGGGTGCCGATCGCCCCGTCCGGCCCGGCGCAGACGCCGGCGGTGGGCGGGGCCTACGGCGGCTACATGGGCATGGCCGGCGATTGGGCCCGCTCCGCCGGGTGCGGTTCGTACCCCCAGGCTTGGTCGGCACAGGACGCCGCCGCCGCCCATAGGGACCACGTGGCCTACCACACCGGTGCCGGGGCCGGGGCCTACTGGTTCATGGGCGGCCCCGGCGTCGACCCACACTACGACGGCTCGACGGCGGAGGCGGCGAGCTGGGGTCGCCAGCAGGCAGCCTGGGCCCTCGCGAGCATCCGGGGGCTCTCGCTGGACCAGCCGGTGCTGTGGATGGATGTCGAGCTGCCGGGCAGCAGCGTGTTCGACCCGGTCGCCGACAACGGTTGGCTGGACGTCTACCGCAGCGCCTGCGATGCCCAGCCGACCGGGGCGCACGTCACCCCCGCCCTCGCCCGGGCCGAGCTCGATGGCTTCGCCGGGTACCTGGCGGCCAACTCCGCACTGGCGGCCGGGGTGTACTCGGACGCGGCGATGTGGGCGACGATCTTCGGGACCGGCGCCGACGCCCGAGTCGCCAACCTGTACGAGTGGACCGCCAACGGCCAGGGGAGCAGCCTGCAGCCCCTGCCTCGGGGCTGGTGCCGTTCCGGCACGATGGACTGCGCGCAGTTCTTCGGCGGCATCACCACGTCGAGCCCCTACGCCGTGGCGTGGCAGTGGTCGGGTGGTGGGGGGGCCCGCAACGGGATCGGCGACTTCGACACCGTCGACACGTCCCGCTTGGTGGCCGCCTCCCCTGCCGGCGCCCGGCCCGCCGGTGAGCCCACGACGGTGGCGCTGGCCTCCTCGGCCACCGGCTACCTGGTCGTCAGCTCGGCAGGCAACGTGTTCGACTTCCACACGGCGTTCCACGGGTCCGAGGCCGGTCGGCGCCTACCCGCACCGGTGGTGGCGGCGGCGGTCGACCCGGCGACTGGCGGCTACTGGCTGGTGAGCTCCGCCGGCAACGTCTACAACCTCGGCGCCCCCTGGTACGGCTCCCTGGCGGGGCGGCGGCCGGGCGCTCCGGTGACGGGCATCGCTGCCACCGCGACCGGTTACCTCCTCACCACCACGAGGGGGAACGTCTACAACTTCCACACGCCGTGGCACGGGTCGAAGGCCGGGGCCACGCTTCCGGCTCCGGTCGTCGGCATTGCCGCCGATGCCTCCACGGGCGGCTACTGGCTCGCCACCTCGGCGGGCGACGTCTACAACTTCCACGCGCCCTGGTACGGGTCGGCATGGGACCGGAGCCTTGCCCCCGTCGTCGGCGTCGCGTCCACCAAGTCGGGGTATCTGCTCGCCACGGCGGCGGGGAACGTCTTCGGCTACGACACCGCCTTCCACGGGTCGGCCACGGCGCTCCGCCTCCCGTCGCTGGTCGCCGGCATCGGGGCGCAGACCGGCGGTGGTGGCTACTGGCTGGTCACCCAGGACGGTGACGTGATCGCCTTGGGCGCACCGTACGAGGGCCGGGCCCACACCGCCCCGGTCAGTGGATAGGGCGCTGTCGTCCCCCGGGGAACGGTGGGATGCCCTCCGTGGCGGCGTGCGTCGCCGCCAGCGAGCACGGGGGCAGCAGGTCGACGTCATCGCGACCCTATGCGGCATGGTCGGCTCCGCAGTGCGCGGGCGCCGCCGCCCCGCCCCGCCGCCGAGCCGCCCCCGCCCCGCCCCACCGCCGCCGCCCCCGCCCCGCCTATCGTTGCGCTGATATATCACCGGGGATTACGATGAGTTGCGTGTCTGCCGTCAGCACCCGGCCCTCCGATCAGACGACCGGCTCCCTCGCGGAGCGGGCCTACTACGCCCTGCGGCACCGCCTGCTGACGCTGGCGATACCCCCGGGAGGGCTC
This sequence comes from Actinomycetes bacterium, assembly GCA_021811865.1. Next base: position 13,867 of record JAKAQB010000051.1, read on the forward strand.
ATCCAGGAGGATCGCCTGTGCGCGGAGCTCGGCCTCGGGCGGACGCCGGTGCGCGAGGCGATCAAGCGCCTCGAGGCCGAGCACCTCGTCGTGGTGTACCCCCGGCGAGGCACCTTCGCGACCGACATGGACATCGCCGACCATGCCCTCATCGCCGACGTCCGCCGCCACCTCGAGGCGCTCGCCGCCGAGCGGGCCGCCGAGCAGATGACCCGGTCCGACGAGGCTGAGCTGCGGTCCCTCCGGCGGGACATCGACGCGATCGACCCGGCGCAGCGCGACGCCCTCATGCTCCTCGACGGGCGCTTGCACCAGGCGATCTACAGGGCGACGCACAACGCCTACCTCGAGGCGACCCTTGCCCAGTACTACAACCTCGCCCTGCGCCTCTGGTACGTGTTCATCGAGCGGCTGGAGGACGTGCACGGCCACGTCGAGGGCCACGCCGGCCTCGTAGACGCCATCCTCGCCCGCGACGGGGCCACGGCCCGGGCCCTCGCCGCCCGGCACGTGGAGGACTTCGAACGGGCGGTGCTCGAAGTCGAGCTCCAGACGATCCCCTTGACGCCCGGCCGGCCCTGAGATATACCACTGATATACCTCGCGCGCCGGGCCGCGGCGCACCGGGCAGGTTGGAGGACCAGCGTGAGCGAAGTACCGACCGAGGCGAACATCGTCATCATCGGCGCCGGCATCGTCGGCAACAGCCTGGCCTGGCACCTCGCCCAGCTGGGGGAGACCGGCATCGTGGTGGTCGACAAGGGCCCGTTGCCCAACCCCGGCGGCTCGACTGGCCATGCATCCAACTTCCTGTTCCCCTTCGAGCACTCGCTGATGATGATGCAGCTGACCCGCGACAGCGTGCGCCAGTACAAGGCGCTCGGCGTCTTCACGGAGAGCGGCGGCATCGAGGTGGCCCGCACCGAGGCGCGCATGCAGGAGCTCCGGCGCAAGCAGTCCACGGCGAAGGCGTGGGACATCGAGTCCCACCTGCTCAGCCCCGAGGAGATCAAGAAGCTCGTTCCCTACGTCAACGACGAGCTCCTCGCCGGCGGCCTCTCCTTCCCGAGGACCGGGGTCGTCGACTCCCTGCGGGCGGGGACCCTCATGCGGGAGGGGGCCCAGCGCCTCGGCGCCCTGACGGTCGTGGGCAACGTCGAGGTGGAGGGCATCGACGTGGCCGGCGGGCGGGTCCGGGCGGTCCGCACCGACGCCGGGACCGTGCGCGCGGGGCGCGTCGTCGTGTGCTGCGGGGTCTGGAGCCCACGGGTGGCGCGCATGGCCGGCGCCCACATCCCGCTGTCGCCGGCGGTGCACCAGATGGTGAGCGTCGGGCCGATCGCCCTGTTCGCTGGGACCGAGGGCGAGATCTCCTACCCGATCGTCCGGGACATGGACACCTACATGTACGAGCGCCAGCACGGCGCCGACATGGAGGTGGGCTCCTACGCTCACCGCCCGATCCTCGTCGACCCCGACGACATCCCGTCGATCGCCGCCTCGGCGCTGTCGCCCACCGAGCTGCCGTTCACCTCGGAGGACTTCGATCCCCAGCTCGCGGACGCGCTCGAGCTCATGCCCCAACTGCTCGGCGATGAGAAGGCCGGCGTCCGCTATGCGATCAACGGGCTGATCTCATTGACCCCCGACGGCCATCCCCTCATGGGGGAGTCCCCGGAGGTGCGGGGCCTGTGGTCGGCGGCGGCGAGCTGGATCAAGGAGGCGCCGGCGATAGCGCGGGCGGTTGCCGAGTGGATGACCGTCGGGCGCAGCGAGATCGACTGCCACGAAGCGGACATCGCCCGGTTCCATCCCCATCAGCGGACGCGCGCCCACGTCAGGGCGCGCGCCGACGAGGCCTTCAACAAGACCTACGGGATCGTGCACCCCGCCGAACAGTGGGGCTCCAGTCGCGGCCTGCGTCGCAGCCCGGTGCACGACCGGACCGAGGCCCTCGGCGCCGTCTACTTCGAGACCGCCGGGTGGGAGCGCCCGCAGTGGTACGCGAGCAACGAGCGCTTGGTCGACCTCTACGGCGACCGGGTCACCCGGCGGGCGTCGGAGTGGGACGCCCGCTGGTACTCGCCCATCGTCGAGGCGGAGCACCTTGCCATGCGCGACGGGGCCGGCCTGGTGGACCTGGGGGCGTTCTGCGTGATGGACGTCGTCGGCCCGTCCGCCCTCGAGACGCTCAACCGGGTCGCCGTCGCACAGATGGACGTGCCGGTGGGTCGCGTGGTGTACACCCCGTTCCTCGACGAGGAGGGTGGCTTTCGTGCCGACCTGACGGTGATGCGCCTCGGGGAGTCGTCGTTCCGGGTCGTGACGGGCGCGGGCGTCGGCATGCTCGACCGCCAGTGGCTGGTCGACCACCTGCCCGACGACGGCTCGGCGCAGCTCACCGACGTCACCTCGGGCTGGACCACCCTCGGCTTGTGGGGCCCGCGCGCCCGGGACGTCCTCGCCTCGTTGACCACCGACGACGTGACCCACGGAGGGTTCCGCTTCGGGACCTGCCGGTGGATCGAGGTGGGTGACCTGGACGTGCTCGCCTCGCGCATCTCCTACGTCGGGGAGCTCGGGTGGGAGCTGTACGTTCCCGCCGAGAACGGGGCAGCCTTGTGGGACAAGCTCGCCGGCGCCGGCCAGCCGCACGGCCTCGTGCCCGTCGGCATCGGCGTGTACGGCACCACCGCCCGCCTGGAGAAGGGCTACCGGGCTTACGGGCAGGAGCTCACCCCGGACTACACGCTCTGCGAGGCGGGGCTGCAGCGCAAGCTGGTGAAGCGCCAGGACTTCGTTGGCAGGGCCGCCCACCTCGCGGAGCGGTCCACGCCGCCGGCGGCGACGCTGTGCACCCTCACCGTCGACTACCACGGCGCCCCAGCCGGGGAACGCCGCTACCCCCTCGGTCACGAGGCGATCCTGTCGGAGGAGGGCGAGCCGCTCGAGGACGCCAAGGGGCGCCGCAGCTTCGCGACGAGCGCCGGCGCCGGCCCGTCCCTCGGGTCGCACCTGCTGCTCGCCTACCTGCCGACCCATCTCGCCGCCTGCGGCGCCCGCCTCCAGGTCGAGTGCATGGGTGAGCGCTATCCCGTGGAGGTGGCGGTGGCCGGCAACGGCGCGGTGTTCGACCCGGGCAACGAGCGGATGCGGGCGTAGCGTGAGGGTCCTGGTCTGCATCAAGCGGGTCCCGGCCGTCGGCGGGCGGATCGTGCTCGACGGGGCGGACATCGACACCCGGTTCCTCGGCTTCACGATGAGCCCGCACGAGGAGTGCGCGCTGGAGGAGGCGGTGCGGCTCGTGACCGCCCACGGCGGCGAGTCCGTGGTCGTCAGCCTCGGGCCGCCCGAGAGCGAGGAGCAGCTGCGCTACGCCCTGTCGCTCGGCGTCGAGCGGGCTGTGCTGGTGGAGACCGACGGCGGCGAGCTCGGACCGCGGGCGACGGCGCGCGAGCTGGCAGCCGTGGTGGGGGCCGAGGAGGAGAGCGGGGGGACTTTCGACCTGCTGCTGTTCGGCAACGAGGCGCCCGACAGCGGCGACTTCCAGGTCGGCATCCGGGTGGCCGAGGCCCTCGGGCGGCCGTGCGTCAGTGGCGTCAAGCAGCTGTCCATCGAGGGCGGCACGGCTGTCGCCATGCGCGACCGGGGCCGGGGCATGGAGGTCTACCGGGTCCGCCTCCCCGCCGTCGTCGCCGTGAAGGAGGGGCTCAACCTGCCTCGCTACCCGTCGCTCCCAGGTCGGCTCAAGGCGAAGTCCAAGCCGCTCGCCCGCAGGGCGGTGGTCGGCGGTGGCGACGGGTTGCGCAAGGTCGGGCTGCGGGTCCCCGACGGCGACGCCCGGGGCACGCAGTCGCTCGGCACCGGGCCCGACGCCGCGACCCGGGTCGTCGAGGTGCTCGAGGAGCTGGGGGTGCTTGCCCCGTGATCCTCGTGCTGGTCGAACACGACGACGGCGTCCTGACACAGCTCTCCGCCGAAAGCGTCGCCCTCGCCTCCGGACTCGGCTCACCGCTGCACGCCGTCGCCCTCGGGCCCGGATCCGATGGGCTGCGTGCGCTTCCAGCTGCCGTCCAGGCCGTCCACGCCGGGCTCGGGTCGCTCGACGCCTACGCGCCGCGTGCCTGGGCGCATGCCCTCGCCGACGTCGTGGCGGCCGAGTCGCCGACCGCCGTCGTCGCCCCGGGATCGGAGCGCGGCAACGAGGTGATGGCCTACCTCGCCGCGCTCACCGACCTCCCGCTCGCCGCCAACTGCCTGGCGGCCACGCCACCCGAGGCCGGCGGCGCCGCCTGGTCGCTCGTCCGCAGCCGCTGGGCAGGCAGTCTCCTCGAGGACGCCGAGCTCGCCACCGGCGGGCCGGCGCTGCTGACGGTGGCGCTCGGCGCCGCACCGGGCGCGGCCCCCGCCGGCTCGGGATCGCCGCAGGTTGTGGTGGTCGGCACCGTGCCCGACGACGCCGACCTCCGCGTCGTCGTGGCCGACCACGTCCAGCCCGCAGGCGATGGCGTGTCGCTCGCCGACGCCAAGGTCATCGTGAGCGGAGGGCGGGGCGTAGGAGGCGAGGACGGCTTCGCCGTGGTGGAGCAGCTCGCGGGCTTGCTGGGCGCCGCGGTCGGCTGCTCGCGGGTCGTGACCAGCGAGGGTTGGCGGCCGCACCGCGACCAGGTCGGCCAGACGGGCACCCGCGTCTCGCCCGAGCTGTACATCGCCTGCGGCATCAGCGGTGCCATACAGCACATGGTCGGTTGCAAGGGGGCCCGCCGGATCCTCGCCATCAACACAGACCCCGACGCCCCGATCATGTCCAAGGCTGACTACAGCGTGGTCGGCGACCTCCACGCCGTGCTGCCGGCCATCGTCGCCGAGATCCACCGGACCCGCGCCGAGCGGGCCGCCGCCGTCTGAGGAGGCGCCTTGACACGCACAACACGCTCAGCTACCTTCACTGATATATCACCCCGTGACGAGCCCGGTCACCGGGGGAAAGAGAGTGGGGGAGACATGGACGACTCTGTTGGGATGGCTGGGATGGCACACGAGCCCGCTCTCGTGGCCCTCGCCGACGACGCCTTGAAGTCGAGGATCGACCGGCGCTCCTTCCTCCGCAGGGCGGCGGCGCTCGGCATCTCGGCGCCCGCCGCCGCTGCGTTCCTCGCCGCCTGCGGGTCCTCGACGCCGTCGTCAGGGGCGTCGGGTGGCGCGTCGCCTTCCAGCTCGGTGAAGCCGGCCACGCCGGGGGGCAAGAAGGGCGGGACGCTCACCTTCGGCCCGTTCGCCGACGGCGAGGACTACGACCCGGCGACCAACAACTTCGACTTCCCCAACCCGCCGTTCCCGTCGATCTACGAGGGGATGACGGCCTACGTCCCCGGCCAGCCGTCCAGCTCGCCGGCGCAGAACCTGCTCGCCGAGGCCATCGAGACCAGCCCGGACGGGCTCCAGTACCACTTCACCCTCAAGCAGGGCGTCGAGTTCCACGGCGGCTACGGGGAGATGACGGCCGCCGACGTCAAGTACTCCTGGGAGCGCACCGCCAGCCTCCTTCCCCTGTACCCCGGCGCACCCAAGAGCCAGACCTCCTACTACGCCGGCGACTTCGCCGGCCTCCAGGAGGTGAAGGTCACGGGCAAGTACACATGCACCGCCGTGTTCAAGCAGCCCTTCGTGCCCTTCGAGACGATGACCCTGCCGTGGACCACGAGCGGCTACATCTTCCCGCAAGCCGCCGTCGAGAAGTACGGCTCCCTGTGGGGCCACCACCCCATCGGAACGGGCCCCTACGAGGTGGCGAGCTACACGCCGCAGTCGAAGATGGTGCTGCAGAAGTTCCCCAACTACAGCGGTGCCAACGAGAAGCTCGGCGCGAAGAACTGGTACGACGAGATCGTGATCAACATGGTGCCGCTCAACGCGCTGCCCAAGGGTGAGGCGCTCACCGTGGGCCTCCAGTCCGGTCAGGTCGACTTCACCTACAACCTCGGCGCCCTCGACATCGATCGCCTCCGGGGCAATTCCAGTTTCCGCACGTACTCGCCGCTCGCGCCTCTCGACTACTACTTCATCGCCATCGACGTGCAGAACCCCAAGCTCAAGGACGTCCGGGTCCGCCAGGCGATCCGCCTGGCGCTCAACATCCCCGAGATCATCGCGGCCAACAAGCTGCCCCTGTCGACCCGCCAGAACTCGCTCATCAACAAGGAGATCGGCGTCGGCTACTGGGCGGGCGCCCCGACCTACACCCAGGACGTCAAACAGGCCAAGAGCCTGCTCGCTGCCGCCGGAGCAACCAGCCTCGACCTGCAGCTGGCCAACCCCCTCCTCGCCGAGACACCGGGTGAGCCCAACCAGGCCATGCAGGTGATCAAGGCCAACCTGGCCCAGGTCGGCATCAACGTGACCATCATCGAGACGCCCCCGAGCTCCTATGTGTCCAAGGCCGGTTTCGGCGAGCTCATCTACAGCTATTACGGCGGTGGGCCCGACCCGTACTACCAGTTCGAGTGGTTCACCTGCAGCCAGGTCGGCGTCTGGAACTACGCCTCGTGGTGCAACCCGACGTACTCGGCCGACGAGAACAAGATCGCCAGCACCCCCGGCACGGCACAGCGCGACGCCATCGCCATCGAGATGCAGAAGCTCATAGACCAGGACTGCTCCTACGTCTGGCTCAGCTCGGCAATCAACTTCGCGGCCAGCAACTCGAAGACCCAGGCGATATTCGACCGGAACGGCAACCCGCTGCTCCACTACTTCTACAGCACCTGATCGTCACCTCAAAGAAATGCTGCTGTACCTGACCAAGCGCTTGGCGCTGGCGGTGATCGTCATCATCGTCATCATGGCCATGCTGGCGTTGCTCGTGAACCTGGTCCCGGGCGACCCGGCGCGCATCATCCTCGGCCCGCACGCCACCCCGCAGCTGATAGCCGAGATCCGCCGGACCATGGGTCTCGACGACCCGGTCTACGTCCAGGTGTGGAACTTCATCTGGGGCGCCCTGCACGGCAACTTCGGCACCGACCCGTTCTCGAAGGCTCCCGTCGCCTCCGAGCTCGGGGCGCCTCTGTTGAACACCCTCGTACTGAGCGCAGCGAGCCTCGTGCTGTCCGTCGCCGTCGGCATCCCGCTCGGAGTGGTGGCGGCCGTCCGCCAGGGGGGGATCGTCGACACCATCGTGCGCGGGGCCTCGATAGCGCTGCTGAGCGCTCCCGCCTACGTGATCGGGCTGCTGCTGCTGCTCGGCCTGAGCGTGCGGCTGCAGGTCCTCCCGGCCCTCGGCTCGGGCAGCTTCTCCGATCCCGTCAACTACGCCGAGCGGCTCATCATGCCCGCTGTCGCCCTCTCGGCGTTCTGGTGGGCCTACCTGGCCCGCCTCGTCCGCTCGAGCATGCTCGAGGTGCTCGGCGAGGCATTCGTGCGGACGTCACGGGCGTACGGCCTCAAGGAGAGGGTGATCCGCTACCGCGTCGCCCTCAAGAATGCCCTGGTGCCGGTGATGGCGCTCACCGGCTTGATGGTCGGCTACATCCTCTCGGGCACCGTCTACGTGGAGGTCATCTTCGAGCGCACGGGCCTCGGCAACCTCGCTGTCGCCTCCATCGGCAACCGCAACTGGCCGGTGGTCCGGGCGATCGTCCTCATCTACGGGTCCGCCTTCATCATCGGAAACCTGCTCGCCGACGTGGCATACCGCTTCCTCGACCCGCGCCTGCGGCTCGAGGAGGGCGCTGACGTCTTCATCTAGCCCACCGGGGTCCCATCCATGTCCGTCCAAGCCATCCAACAAGTCCTCGTGGGGGAAGGCGCGCCCTACGAGCCGCGGGGGATGGTCGGCTTCGCCCGCGACGTGATCCGCCGGCCCGCCGGGGCGGCGGCCGTGTCCCTCATCGTCATCCTCGTGCTCGCGGCGATCTTCGCCCCGTTGATCACGCCCTACAACCCCGACACGATCAACGTCGCCAACACGCTCGCCGGCCCCTCCTTGCACCACCTGCTCGGCACCGACTCGCTTGGGCGCGACAACTTGACCCGGGTCGTTTTCGGCACCCGGATCGCCCTCGAGGTGGCCCTCCCCTCCGTCCTCGTTGCATTCGTCGTCGGAACGGGCCTGGGCCTGGCCGCCGGCTACCTCGGTGGGCCGCTCGACAAGGTCCTCGTCGTCGTCTTCGACGCCCTCATCTCATTCCCCGCGGTGATCCTCGGGCTCGCGCTGCTCTCGTTCCTCGGCCCCTCGGTGAAGAGCGTGGTCTTCGTGATCGGCCTGTCGCTCATGCCGTACTACGGCCGCCTGATCCGGGCCCAGACCCTTTCCGAGCGGAAGAACCAGTACGTGAAGGCGCAACGCTCCCTCGGGGCGTCGCGGGGTCGGGTGCTGCGCAAGCACATCCTGCCCAACGTCGTGCCGCCGCTGCTCGTCATCGTCTCGATGGACATACCGACCGCCATCATCACCGAGGCCGGCCTCGCCTTCCTCGGCCTCGGCGTCCAGCCCCCGACACCCGACTGGGGCGTGATCCTCGACGACGGGTTCGTCAACATCGGCACCTCCCCGTGGGAGATCATCGGCCCGATCGTCGCCCTGCTCATAATGACGACCGCGTTCACGGTGCTCGGCGAGACGATGCGGGACGTGCTCGACCCCCGGCAACGACTGCCACGGCGGAGGCTGTTCGGGCGGAAGCTGGCGGTCCTCGATGACTGACGTCCCGCCCGCGGTGCCTGCCCTGACCGGCGGACCGGCGCTCGGTGACCGATCGGCACGTGCCGGCGGACCGGCGCTCGGCGACCGATCCGCACGGGCCGGCGGACCGGCCCCCGCCGACCCCGGCGGCCCGGTGCTCGACATCGACCGCCTGACGGTCGCCTACCGGACCGCCAACTCCCGGCGGCTCGCGATCGACGACGCCAGCCTCTCGCTCGGCCGCTCGGAGATCCTCGGCGTCGTAGGCGAGTCCGGTTGCGGCAAGTCCACGCTCGGCATGACCATCCTGCGCTTGTTGCCGCCCAACGGTCGGGTCGCGTCCGGCTCGATCAGCCTGGCCGGCTACGGCGACCTCGGGCGGCTCACTGCCGAACAGATGCGCTCGGTGCGCGGGCGGGAAGTCGCCGTCATCTTCCAGGACCCGACCACGAGCCTCAACCCCCGCCTCCCCATCGGAGCGCAGCTCCTCCAGGTGCAGCGGGCGCACTCAGAAGGCGCCGGCGCCACGGCCAGGCAGCTCGCCGAGAGCGCCGTCGCCAAGCTTGCCGAGGTCGGGCTCCCCGACCCCCGGCGCGCCTTCGACCGTTTCCCCCACGAGTTCTCGGGCGGCATGCGCCAGCGCGTGATGATTGCGATGGCGCTCCTCTTCGAGCCGAGGATGATCATCGCCGACGAGGCGACCTCCGCCCTCGACGTCACGCTCGAGGCCCAGATCCTCGAGTTGTTCCTCCGCCTGCGGGACACGCATGGGACGGCCTTCCTCTTCATCTCCCACGACCTCGGCGTCGTCTCCCAGCTGTGCGACCGGGTCGCGGTCATGTACGCCGGCCGGATCGTCGAGGAGCTCCCGGGTGACGCGGTGCTGGCCGCACCGCGTCACCCCTACACCCAGGCCCTCCAGGCCGCGGTGCCCAACCGCCGCAGCCGCGGCCAGCGTCTGGCGACGATCGGCGGCCGGGTGCCTGACGTCGTCAGCTCGATCGACGCCTGCGGCTTCGCCCCCCGCTGCATCTACGCCCAGTCGGTCTGCACGGCCGGAGCGCCGGAGCTGTACCCGGACGGCTCGGCGCGCGTGCGGTGCTTCGCTTACGCTGACTCGACCCGTGGGCTGTTCCCGGCCTCGCCGGTGACCGAGGACTGGCGCCGGCGCGCTGAGCAGTCCACCGTGCCCGGCTTCGACCTCCCCACCCCCGACCCGGATCATCCGCTCTTGCAACTCGCCGGCCTCGCCGTGCACTTCGGGGGTGCCAAGAGCCGCCTCCTGAGCGGCGGGAAGCCGGTGGTGCGAGCCGTGGACGGCGTGTCGCTCAGCCTCCAGCGGGGCCGGATGCTCGGCATCGTCGGCGAATCCGGATCGGGCAAGACGACGCTTGGTGAAGCTGTGGTGAAGCTGCTGCCGGCAACGGGGGGCACGATCCGCTTCGGCGGCCGGGACGTGACCCGGATGTCGTCCCGGGAGACGTTCGCGTTCCGTCGGCGGGCGCAGATGATCTTCCAGAACCCGTACTCGAGCCTCTCCCCGCGCATGCAGGTTGGTCAGCAACTGACGGAGCCCTACGAGATCCACCGCGTGCCCGGCGCCAAGCGCCGGAGCGTGGAGGACCTCCTGAGCGCTGTCGACCTGCCGGCCGGCGTGCGCTCGGCGTACCCGAGCCAGCTGTCGGGCGGCCAGGCACGACGGGTGGGGATCGCCCGGGCGCTCGTCCTCGAGCCGGACCTCGTCGTCGCCGACGAGCCGACCGCAGGCCTCGACGCCTCCGCTGCCGCGTCGACGATGAACCTGCTGACTGATCTCCGTGACCGGATGGGCCTCACGGTCGTCCTGATCAGCCACAACCTCTCGCTCGTCACCACCTGCGCTGACGAGATCTGCGTCATGTACCTGGGGCAGGTCGTCGAGCGGGGGGACACCGCGACGGTGTCGACCACCCCTGCACACCCGTACACCAAGGCGCTCCTCGCCCTCGCCCCCGACCCGGAGCATTCCGGCCGGCTCGCCCGCCGCCGGCTCCTCGTGGCGGGCGAGATCCCGAGCCCGGACTCGCCGCCGCCCGGGTGCCGCTTCCATCCCCGGTGCATGTACGCCCAGGACATGTGCCGCCAGGAGGCACCCCAGCTCGTGCCCGTCGCCGGTGGGGACACCTCCGGCCACGTGGCGGCGTGCCACTTCGCCAAGGAGCTCCAGGCCGGGCTGCTCGCCGAGACGGCGGCCGTCGCCGAGGCCGTCGAGCCGGCCCCGAGCTGAGCCTCGAGCAACCTGACGACAGGTCGAGACCAACGGGCATGACGGAGCACTCAGTTGGACAGGACCGGGTCCATCACGACTGGAACGCCGACCTGGAGCCGATCCTCGAGATCGACTCGGGCGACGTCGTGCACTTCGACGCGATGGTGGCGGGCGAGGGCCAGGTGTGGCTCGGCGCCTCCTACGACGAGTGCCGCTTCGACTTCGACACCATCTACAACCTGAGCGGCCCGGTGTGGGTGAAGGGTGCGGAGCCGGGTGACACCCTGCAGATCGACTTCCTCGCTCTCCGGCACGGCACCTGGGGCTGGGGCTCGATCGTCCCCGGGCTCGGTTTGCTGCCGGCCGACTTCCCCACCGGGTACGTGCGCACCTTCGACCTGAGCGGTGGTGACGAGGTCGAGTACGCCCCGGGCATCGTCCTGCGGCTGCGGGAGCTGTTGGGCACGATCGGGAACCATCCCGGTGACCCCCGCCGCTCGCTGCCGTTCCCCCCGCACCGGGGTGGCGGGAACATGGACAACCGCCATCTCGTGCAGGGCGCGAGCTTGTGGTTGCCCGTGCACGTCCCTGGCGCCCTGTTCTCCTGCGGCGACCCCCACGCCTTGCAAGGTGACGGGGAGGTCTGCGTCACGGCCCTCGAGGCTCCGCTCGCGGCCACCCTCCGCTTCCAGCTGCACAAGAGGTCGAGCGAGACCCCGTCGTTCCTCGTGAGCCCGGCAGGCGTCAGCCATTTCGACGACGCCGGCTACTATGCCACGACCGGGATCTCGCCCGACCTGCTCGAGTGCTCCCGGATCGCGGTACGGAACATGGTGCGGTGGCTTTCCGACACCCACGGGCTCTCTCCCGAGGACGCCTACATGCTGTGCAGCTTCGTCGGCGACCTGCGGGTGCACGAGGTCGTCGATTCCGGCGTCTGGAACGTCGGCTTCACGATGCCGCTGTCGATCTTCCGCGACTGATCTCAGGGGGACCCACCGTGACGATGACCGGGCCAGCCACGCCGGATGCCGCCGCCGCCGGCGCCGCCGCCACCGCCACCTCCGCCACCTCCTCCGCCGCCACCTCCTCCTCCGCCACCTCCGCCACCTCTCCGCCGGGTGAGCGGCGAGGGCGCGTCCGCCGGCGCAGACGGCTTGACACCCTCGGACCGGATCAGTACATTCGAGATATATCAGTTGGGGAAGCGGTGGTGACGGGCGAAGGTCCTCGTGTCGTCGGGACTGGCTCGGCTCGGTGCGGTGAAGTCACAGTGCTCCGCTGCCCCGCAGCAGAGCACGAGCGGAGGGAGCACAGCTGATGGGTCTGTCGCATACCGCCGCCGGACGTGTCATGGCTCCCACGGTCCTCGACGCCATCGGTGACACACCTCTCGTGCAGGTGGACGGAAACTGGCAGAAGCTCGAATACC
>JAKAQB010000052.1 GCA_021811865.1 Actinomycetes bacterium
GTCGCCGAGCTGTCCGAGCTCGCCGCGTCGGTCGCCCTGGCCGGCACCGAAGGTGCCAAGGTCCGCGCTTCGCTGGCGGCCAAGGCGGCGTCGCTTCGCACCCACCAGCTCGCCGAGGCCGAGACGGCCGACCAAGCCGCCACCGAGAAGATGAGCCTCCCCGTCGTCGTGCTCTTCGCCGGGTTCCTCCTCTTCCTCGGCTACCCGGCCGTCGAGAAGGTGGTGACCTCCCTGTGAGACGGCCCCTGACCACGAGCCGGCGAGATGCGCCGCCGGCCTGGCCGGTGGGTCAGCGCCGCTCGATGCGACGGACACCCGCACCGGGATGCCACGTCTCGATCACGAGGTGGTCGGCCGGCATACCGACGCGGGTGACCACGACCTCGCTGATCTCGACGAGGAAGCGGTGCGAACCCGAGGGACCGCCGTGGGACTCGACCTCGGACGCCGTCCCGGAGACCTTGGCGTCACCGGGCCAGCGCGCCGGGTCCTCGTCAGGATCGGCGGTGCAGCTGTGCAGGGCGATCCGCCCGTCCCGGCGGAGGTCGAAGGCTCGCAGGGCACCGCCCATCATCCCGAGCGCCAGGCCGTCGTCGCCGATCTCGACCTCGGTGCCGCTGATCCTCGGCGACCCGTCCTTGCGCAGCGTCGCCATCGTGTGGTGCCGATGGGCGGCGAACAGCGCCCGCACCCGCCCAGCCAGCTCCGGCTCGGCCGCGGCGAAATCTCCCCAGGTGGCCATGGACCAAGCCTGCCACCCGGGCCGGCAGGAGCGACCTCTCCGACCGACCGCATGACAAGAAGAAGCCCCGTCGATGAAAGGACCGCTGCCATGAAAGGACCGCTGCCGTGCTCTTCGAGCTGACCTACCTCCGCCACCTCCTCGGCGTCCTGCACGATCGCTGGCAGGCGCTTCGCGCCGAGCCGTCGGCCGGGTACACGACCGAGACGGTCATCGTCACCGCCCTGCTCGCCGCCCTGGCGCTCACCGCGGTCGGCATCATCGTCGCCAAGGTCGTCTCCGCCGCCAACAACATCTCGACCACCGGCGGCGGCTGAGCCCGCGCCATGACCGCGGCGTCCACTCGCCCGGCCGACCGCCACCCGCCGGCACGGCGACGTCTGGTCGGGCGCATCCCGGGGCGAGACGAGCGCGGCGCGGTCTCGGCCGAGCTGGTCATCGCCACCCCGCTGCTCCTGCTGTTGATCATGGGGGTGATCCAGTTCGCCCTGTGGGAGCACGCCGAGCACCTCGCGGCGGCCGTCGCCCAGCAGGGCGTCGCCGTCGGCCGCCTCCAAGGCGAGAGCGCGCAAGCCGGCGAGCAGCAGGCCCAGGCGGTCCTCGACCAGCTGGGATCCTCGGTGCTCGCCAGCGCCAGGATCAGCGCGACCCGCACCGACCTTGCGACCACGGTGACCGTCACCGGCCACGCCGAGAGCATCGTCGGGTTCTTCTCCCTCCCCGTGCGAGCGACGGCAGCAGGACCGACCGAGACCTACTCGTACGCCGGGGGAGCCCCGTGAGCCGCGCCTGCGGGCGAAGGCTCGTCAGGCTTCGGGGCGAGGAGTCGGGCGCGGTGTCCACCGAGCTGGTGCTGCTCACGCCGCTTCTGCTCGTGATGCTGCTGTTCGTCGTGGCGCTCGGCCGCGTGGTGTCGGCCCGTATCGAGGTCGACGGCGCCGCCGCCCAAGCCGCGCGCGCCGCCTCGATCGCCCGGAGCCCCACCACCGCGACCGCCATGGCCGAGCAGACCGCCACGACCGCCCTCGGCGCCGACCACGTCACCTGCGCGAACCTCACCGTGACCACCGACACCGCCGACTTCGTCCCCGGCGGCCAGGTGGCCGTCACCGTCTCCTGCAGCGTCGCGCTCTCGGACCTCATCGGCCTGCGCCTCCCCGCCGCCGAGACGCTCACCTCGACGGCGACGTCGGTCCTCGACGCCTACCGGGCGACGACATGACCGCTGCGCCTGCCCGCCTGCGCGCCCGGCTGGGGGAGCCCGAGTCGGGGATGGTGACCGCCTTCGTCGTCGTCTTCACCCTCGCCCTCGTCGCCATGGCCGGCCTCGTCCTCGACGGCGGCCTGGCGCTCTCCGCCAAGGTCCAGGCGATCGACGACGCCCAGGCCGCAGCACGTGCCGGCGCGCAGGCCATCGACGTCCCCCTCTACCGCTCGACCGGCCAGATCACCCTGGACGCCCAGCAGGCAACCCAGGACGCCGAGGGCTTCCTCGCCCGCTCCGGGCACACCGGCAGCGTCACCGTCGACGGCGAGCAGGTCACCGTCACCGTCACCATCCGCCAGCCCACCCAGATCCTCTCCCTCGTCGGCATCGGCCAGCTCACCGAGACCGGGACGGGCACGGCCACCGCCGAGCAAGGCGGCTGACATGAGCGGCCGCCTCACCCGCATCGCCGAGGGCCTCGGCGCCCTGGCGCTCCTCGTCGCGCTCGTCGCCGGCATCCCCTGCGCGCTCGTGCACTTCGTCGGCTGGCCACTCCCGCACCACCTGCCCTCGGCTGCAGCCGTCGGCCGCGCCCTCGACCGCCACGGCATCCCCGCCGAGGCACTCGTCGACGCCCTGGCGGTGGTCGTCTGGCTCACCTGGGCCACCCTCGTCGCCTCGCTCGCAGTCGAGATCCCCGCCGCGCTCTCCGGCCGGCGCGCCGCCCGCCTGCCCGTCGCCGCCGTCTTCCAGCCCGCCGTCGGCCGGCTCGTCGCCGCGGTCGTCGTCGCCTGCCTCGCCCTCGCCCCCCGACCCGCCCACACCGCCAACGCCGCACCAGCACTTCGCACGATGAGGGGCCGGCAGCCGGTCGCCGCCCTGGTCGTCGACGACACGGTCTCCGTCGCCTCCACCCGTCCGGGGAGGGCCACGACGGCAGCACCCGCCTCGCCAGCGGCGACCGGCGCCGGACCGGCAGCCACGGCGACCGCCGCCCACACGCCCGCCGCGGCTCCGGCACAGGTGACGCCGACCACCTACGTGGTCCAGCGGGGCGACACCCTCTGGGGCATCGCCGAGCGCGAGCTGGGTGATCCGCTGCGCTGGTCGGAGATCTACCAGCTCAACGTCGGCCGACCCCAGCCCGGCGGCGCCCAGTTGACCGACCCCCACTGGATCGACCCCGGCTGGACGCTCCTCCTGCCCGCCGCCGCGACCCCTAGTTCCGTCGCCCCGGCCGCGCCATCGACCACGACCCCGCCAGCTGCGCCGAGCCCTCCGGCGCCGGCCCACACCCCTGCGCCGAGCACCACCGGCCCGTCGTCCACCGTGCCCGCCCACCGCCCGGCCGAGCCGCACGCCACCAGCGGATCCGCCCACCACGCGACTCGCGGAGGCGAACCGGTCCGCCTCCCTTCCGGGTCAGTCGTGGCCGGCTCGTTCGCCGCCGGAGTCCTCACCACCGTCGCCCTCGGACGCCTCCGCAAGCGCCACGCCTACCGCTACCGCCCCCCCGAGCCGGGCCGGGACCTCATCCCCGTCCCGCTACGGCCGACCCTTCACCACCTGGCCCGCGCCGCACGACCCGACGACGAGGACACCGCCGCGCCCGACCAAGAGACGGCCCCGGCGTTCCCGGTCGACGACGACGAGCGACGCCTGGACCCCGGCCGCCTCGAGATCGGCACACGCAACGGCACCGCCGTCACCGTCGAGGTCACCGACCTGTCCGGGACCGCGCTCAGCGGACCGGCGGTCGACGACGCCGCCCGAGCCCTCCTCGTCGGCCTGCTGGTCCGGGCCGTCCCCGGCGCAACCGAGATCCTCCTCACCGACGACCTGGCGGACCGGCTGCTGCCCGGCATCGGCCACGACCGCTCCCTGCGACACGCCGAAGGCACCGACCACATGGCCCGGCTGGTCGAGGCCGAGCGGATCGCCCGCACCCGCCGCATGGCGGCGGTCGACGCGCCCGACGCCGCGCGCTTTCGTCACGACAACCCCGAGAACCCGCTCCCGCTCCTGGTCGTGCTCCTCGACCAGGTGCCGGCCGCGTCACACGGCCGATGGGCGGCACTGCTCGCCGGCGCGCCCCGCCTGGGGATCGCCGTGGTCTTCCTCGGCGACTCGCCGCTCGCCACCACCCGCATCGCCCTCGACGCCAACGGGACGGTGACCGCGCTCGACGGGGCCGGCCCGTCCCGGTCGCTCGACGGCGCGGCCCTCTACCGGCTGCGAGCCGACGAGGCCACCGAGCTCCTCGCCGCCGTCATCGACGCCAACCAAGACCCCGACGAGGACGACGACGTCGTCGACGAGCACGGCTCGGTCACCGCGCTGCACCCCGCCGGCGGCGACCCCGACCCGACCCCCGAAGACCCTGGCGTCTGGCCCGTGCCCTCCGACGACAAGGCCGACGCCCTGCGCCCGATCGTCGTCGAGATGCTCGGCCCGTTCCGCCTCGCCGTCCACGGCGAAGCGATCACGTCCGGGCTGCGCGGCCGGGCGAGAGCGCTGCTCGCCTGGTACCTGCTTCGCCCCGAAGGCGCCACCAGCGACGAGGCCGTCGAGGCGCTATGGCCCGACACCAGCCCCGACCAGGTCCGCCGCCAGTTCTGGCGGCCCTTCGCAGATCTGCGCACCCGGCTGCGCAGCACCGGCGACACCAGCCTCGAAGCGCTGGAGAAGACCGGCGAGCACTACCGGCCCAACCCGACCGAGATCGCCTGCGACCTGTGGGCCTTCCAAGCCGCCCTCGGCGAGGCGGCACGAGCGGGCGACGAGGAGACCGCCAGGGCGGCGCTGCGCCGGGCGGTCGAGACCTACCGAGGCGACCTGCTCTCCGGCGTCGGCTACTCCTGGGTCGAACCGGTCCGTCAAGACCTCCACCGCCGGGCCCTCGACGCCCACCTCCGACTGGCCGAGCTCGACGACCGCGCCGGCCGCCCCGAGATGGCCGCCGAGGTCCTGGAGCGGGCCATCGACCTCGACCGCTACGCCGAAGAGCCCTACCGCCGTCTCATGGCCCTCCACGCCACCCACGGCAGCCCCGACGCCGTCACGGCCACCTGGCAGCTGCTCAGGCGCCGCCTCGCCGACCTCGACGTCGACATGGACGAGACCACCGTCAACCTCTACCGCAGCCTCACCAGCCCCGCCGCGCCTTCGCCCTCCCGCTCCGTGCGGCTGTCGTCGTGACCCCCGCCGGCGCGTTCCCCGGCCTCGACAGCGCCCGCCGCGTCGCGGGCACCGTCCTCGCCGGCATGGTCATCGAGGCCGCCATGGCATGGCGCTTCGGGTGGTCGCCGCCGCTCGCGGCGTACAGCTTCCTCGCGCTGACCGGTGCCGTCGTGAGCGCCACGGACCTCGCCGCCAGACGTGTCCCCAACCGGGTTGTGCTGCCCGCCTATCCGATCACCGCCGCCCTCCTCGTGCTGGCCTGCCTACCGTCGGGGCCGTGGTGGCCGGTCGCCCGAGCCGGCATCGCCGGCGCGGTCCTCGGCGGGTTCTACCTCGCCCTCGGTCTCGCATTCACGGCCGGCATGGGCCTCGGCGACGTGAAGTGGGCCGGCGTCCTCGGCGCCTACCTCGGCTGGCTCGGTTGGTCCGCGATGGTCGACGGCACGCTCGTAGCGTTCATCGCCGCCGCTGGTGCTCTCGCTATTGCCCGTCCTGTCGGGCGGCGCCGAGCGAGCCTTCCGATGGCGCCGTTCATGACCCTCGGCGCGGTCGTCGCCGTGCTCGCCACCAAATAGGCGACATCGACCCGCAAGACCCGGAGCGGCTTCGCCGATCATGTCAGCCAACGCCAGGTTCGCCACCATCCGGGCCAACCGCCGACCGGTCGAAGGTGCCAGCACCACGACCCGCACCCCGCGCCGCCCAACTGGGCCAGCAGCGCGGTCTGCTCTCGACGGTTCGGGGAAAGCCGCCCGTACCCATCGACGACCACCAGGTCGACCCGGCCGGGCGCCTCGGCCAGTAGCCGAGACAGCCCTGGCCTACCCACGCCGAAGCCTTGGTCCCCGTAGGTGGCGATGTGCTGCCAATCTGGCTGATGGGCGATGTGGGTCCAATACCGATATCTGGTGGTCCAGCCTCGCTGGAGCCCTCCGCCCAGGTGCCGTCCACCCGTAGATCGCTGCTCGCCACATGACATCGCCCTCCTCGGTCGTGGTGTCGTCGACGATGAGACCTCGCCGCATGCCGGAGGTCGAGGCAGCCAGCACAGACCGCAAGCTCACCCGCGAACCGAGATATCCCATCTGACCAGGAGCGCTGGCCTATCGTTGCTACCTGTGGACAACTGCTGGTTAGGACAGTAGGGATCTCACCGTGGCCAGCGGCGGAAGCGATACGGATGCGGCGCGTTCTGAGATCGACCAGCCGCCGCTTCCCACAGATCTGACCTTCACCGGGGCAGGCAATCTCTACGCGACCCATGGGCTCCATCCGTTCGCCGCCCGCTGCCCACCGGGACTCGTCGATTGGGCGATACGGCGGTTCAGTCAAGCGGGCGAGGTCGTTCTTGATCCCATGTCGGGTAGCGGCACGGCCTTGGTTGAGGCCGCTCTGCTGGGTCGAACGGCACGCGGCGCGGACATCGACCCGATCGCTCGTCTGATTGGCAAAGCGAAGGCGACGCCGGTCGATCTGGCCGTGCTGGACAAGATGTCGGGCGAGGTCTTCCGCCTTCTGCAGGAGGTGGACCTGGACGAGGGATGGCGCCCGGAGCTACCGGACTGGGAACGATGGTTTCGTCCTGACGTTGCGCGGGATCTTTCGAAGATACGCGACGCCTTGCTGCGGGCCGAGGCTGACCAAGACGTGACCGACCTGCTCTGGGTCTGCTTCTCGTCTCTCATCGTCGCCCGGACCTCCGTGGCGAACGCCCGCGATCTGGTTCACTCCCGCCACCACTTCCGGGCGTGGGAGGAGGACCCCGAGACCCTACGACGCTTCGAAGCCCGAGTGCGCCGGGCACGGCGGATGATGGCGGACTACCTCAAGCGGCTGGAAGACGGCGGCATTGAGACGCCAGACGTCGACATGGTCGGAGGCGAGGCGAGAGGCCTCACGCTGGCCGACGACACGATCGATCTGGTGTTCACCTCGCCGCCGTATTGTTCCGCGTTGGACTACACCAGGGCCCACCTGTTCGCCGTGGCCTGGATGTCAGACGTCCTGGGCGTATCGGTCGATGAATACCGGCGTCTCGGACGGACCTACGTCGGCAGCGAGCGCGCCCCGCTGGCGGAGGCGACGGCCGACCAGCGCGTTCCACCCCTCCTGGGTGAGCCGTCCGTCGATCGCATCGTCGAAGCGCTGCACGACTCGCCCAAGCGGGCCTGGATCGTTCACCGCTACTTCCGCGACATGCGACAGATGTTGGCCGAGTGCGCTCGGGTCGTCCGTCCGGGTGGACACATCGTGTTAGTCGTCTGTCCGTCGAACATCCGGCGAGTCGTCATCCCGACCCACCGCTTGCTGGTCGATTTGGCCCGAAACTGCTCGTCGGGTAAGCCGTTGGAACTCGTGGACTCCCACGAGCGGACGATCCACGACCACCGTCGGGTAATGCCCTACCTGGAGGCTTCCTTCGGGCCCCGGATGCGCACCGAGTACGTCCTGGTCTTGCGACGTCCGCTTCAGACCGGCCGGCAACGACGATGACCGACGTTCCCGCTCCCGGCGTGGCGGACGATCCGACCAACGAGGAACTTTGCGAGCTCCACGCGCAGCTGGTCGAGGGTGCCGACCCGACGACGCCGGCCCGGCTCGCCGAGCTACTCGTCGGCCCGCTGCGGCGTCGTTTCCGGGGATTCACGGGGCTCGATTGGGACACCGTCGATTCGACCGTTGGCTGGAGCATCGCTCGCTACCTGCGAGAGCCGGCACGCTTCGATCCCGCGCGAGGGGGCCTCTTGCCCTATCTGTGGCAAGACATTCGGGGGGACCTGCTGAACGAGGTCGAGCGGTGCACGGTGGCGGTGGCGGACGGGCACGAATCGGCAGGAGAAAGGCCTCGGCGTGCGCGCCGGGAGGTTCCCGACTCCGACGCCGTCGAAGTTGAACGAGATCACCGGAACCCTTCGGTAGACGAGGAGGTGCTCGACGCCATCGACCCATACGACCTGCCGCCCGCTCTGGTGGAGCGAGCCAGAACCGAGCTCGGCCGGTTCGATCAGCGCGACCTGGCGCTGCTCGACCTGTTGGGCGACCGGGTCAGGGGAACCACTCCGTACGCCGAGGCATTGGGGATCGCCCACCTTGACGTCGACACCCAACGCCGCGAGGTCAAACGTCACAAAGACCGACTCAAGGCCCGACTGGAGGTGATCCGTGCCAACCTCACCACCCCCTGCTGACCTGTCGATAGTGACCGCCGCCCTCCGCGATGCACCGGGGTTCTTGGCTGGCTGGTTGGGTCGCACGCCCGACGGCGAAGACCTGCTCCGAGAACGACTGTCGCTCTCGGACACCCAACTCCATCGTCTCTTGACCTGCCGAACGCCGCACCCCCTGCACTTCGGGCGCGACGTGCAAGCGCTGGCCCGCTTTATCGATGTCCCCGACACCACCCTCGCAGCGGCCCTGCGAGAAGCCTCGGTCCTCGCAGCATTGGCTACGCGTACCGAATCGGCTGCGACGACGACGCCCCGACCGGCCGCCGGCCTGCTCACCGCCGCCCACGACAACGTCGCCGAGCAGATTCCCCGGTCGGCGCCAGCGGTTCGGGTGCAGGAGTTGGCCGCCGCGACCTGGGCCGCCGCGCCGGAGTCGGTCCGTGAAGAGCGTGACGTCGAGGCCGCCGTGGTGTGGGCGTCCCCCG
Organism: Actinomycetes bacterium; assembly: GCA_021811865.1. Next base: position 8,782 of record JAKAQB010000052.1, read on the forward strand.
TCGTCATCGTCTCGATGCCCCATCTACAGCTGGCGTCCGCAAACCGCTGGCTTACCGACCACGGCGCCCCCTCGCTACCAGACGGAACGGACGAGTTGCGGGGACTGCTAGTGGCCTGGCGAGGGTATGCCGCCATCTTCCTCGACGGCACGATGACTTTCGCCGAGCGCCGGTTCACCCTGGCGCACGAGCACGGCCACTTCCTGCTCGACTACCAGCTCGCCCGCCAGCGAATCCTGCGCGACGCCCCCGACTTGCTAGAGGTCATCGACGGTCATCGCCCGGCAACCAACGGGGACCGGGCGAAGGCCAGCCTGGCCAGGATCCCGATCGGTTTGCACACCCACCTGCTCCATCGCGACGACCACGGCGGAGCAGGCGGGGCCACGATGGCCTCCGAAGACGACGCCTCCCTGTACGCCCTGGAGCTCCTTTCCCCATGGGACTCGCTTCTGCGGTTCCTCCGTTCTCTCGCCCTGCCGGGCGGTGGCCACGCCGACCGGGTGGCCGCCGCGAGCGCCGCGGTGGCGTCCGAGTTCGGCCTGCCCGACGACGCGGCCCAGGCGAGAGCGGCAGCCGGCCTGGAGACCCTTGGGGTCAAACGCGGATTCTTCGACCGATGAACCTCGAACTTTTGTTGCGGGGCCGGAACCCATCTCCAGAGGGTTCAGGAATCGCCGAGGAGTAGGACATGGCCGATCGTGATCGAGCAGAACCCGATGAGGCAGACGGGCCAGCCGACGCCGCGGCGTCGGGATTCGTCGAGGCCTTCGGAGAACCGCTCGAACGCGTCCTCGACCTCGGCACCTGGCGCGGCGGCACCGACCTCCAGGGACTCTACGAACGATTGGAGCTCGATTCGAGGATCGGTGAGGCCATCGCCCAAGAAGACCGGGCCGCCGCAGCGATCAGAGCCGAGCTTCTGCCTCGACTCCGAGACCGCAGCCGACCGAGCGCGCCGCCGCTCGCCGGCATGTGGCCGATCAAGCTCGACGAGCTGGAGAAGATCCACCGCGGCACCCTGTTCGCCGGTCACGTCGACGCCTGCGACAGCACCGTCCAAGTGCACGAATCGCTGGCCCTGACCATCATCCAGATCGGCATCGCCCTCGTCGGCTACCACGGCGAGGAGGGCACCTGGGCGCACCGGCTCTACCGCCGGGACTTGCAGGGAAGGCCGGCGAACGCGGTCGAGCTGGCCCGCCAACTCCTCGAACTGCGCGACACCACCCCTTCGGGAGGGGTCGAGGACGCCCGGGACCAACTCACCGAACTCGGGCGGCGAGGCATCACCTCCTACGCCGAGCGAGCGGTGCTGACCACGATGTCCGACGCCGACTGGCGGATGGGCAGCGGAATGCCCGCCCCTTACGAGTTGCTCACCGGCGCCGGCGCCATGGACCTGGTGCTGCCCAGCCTCGACGTGCTCGAAGAACTGCTCATCGGTCATAAACGGTTCGTGTTCGTCCCGACCAGGGGCAACCGCAGCCTGCTCACCATCGGCCGTGCCCTGGCCCCGCTCGAGTTCGCGGTGGTGCACAAGCTGCACTCCTACATCGAGGACATCGTTGAACAAGGCCATCTGCGCGGTCGACGCCTCGAACGAGCGCGGGAGTTCGTGGGCAGCGCCGGCGAAGCGGTCGTGGTCGGGGTGTTCCGGGCCTCGACCCACGCCCCACCCTACGTGTTCTACGCCCCGGCCGAGCCCGAGTTGTGCGCCCAAGCTGCCGCTATCGCCCTTGCAGACGCCGTGATCCAAGAGCACCGGGGCTACCCGATGCTGCTCGACATGGCCCGCCAGTTCTGCGCCTCCGCGTTCGGCCGCGAGGAGTTCCTCGGTCCGATCCAGGCCGCCTACACCGCCCGCAACGAGCCGCTTCCACCCGAGGGAGACTGAGCCCTCACGACGGCAACACCATGGACAACACGATGCCCGACGACGCACCTACCTCACGTTCCGGCGAACTGATGACGGTCACCGATGAGGAACTGATCGAACTGCCGACCGAGTTTCTCGAACCGATCACCGACGTCTCGCGCTACGAAGAACCCGAGGAAACCCGCGGCTCGATCGGCCGGACGATGTTCGACACCCCGGGGGCGCAGGACGGGTCGATCACGGTGCTGCTACCCAAGGACACGATCCAGTCGGTGCCGATCCAGTCCCTGGTGCGCATCACCTCGGTCGGCGACAACCGCCGCTACCTCGGCATGGTGACCTCGGGGCCGTTCGCCGAGCCCGACGGTCTGCGTGCCGATGCCAACGTCATCGTCACGACCAGCGTGCGTGGGGGGATCCTCATGCCTCGCTACCACGGACGCGTCCAAGTCGAACTCCTCGGCGAAGAAGTAGAAAACCGTCTGGTGCCGCCCCGGTTCCGGCCGCTTCCCAACAGCCCGGTCCACGTGCTCGGCCCGGAGGAGAAGCGCGCCGCGTTCCACCCCGACGGCGACATCGGCCTCGGTGTGCTGATGGGCGATCCCGAGGTGACGATCGGGATCCCGTCGGACAAGAAATCGGTTCTACCACGACACCTGGCGATACTGGGCACCACCGGCGGGGGGAAGTCGACCACGATCGGACGGCTCATCTCCCAGGCCCAGGCGGCGGGTATCGCCGTGGTCCTCCTCGACACCGAGGGCGAGTACGTCGAGATCGGGGAACCGACCGAAGATGCCGGCATGCTGGCAGCGCTGCGCCGTCGGGGACTCGAACCGACCGGCGTACCCAACACCCACCTCTACCACCTGGTCGGCACCGACACTGCGAACGCTGCCCATCCACGGCGTACCGAGTTCGGGCTGTCGTTCTCCGCACTGTCGCCTTACACGGTGGCCGAGATCGTCAACATGAGCGACGCCCAACAAGAACGGTTCCTGCGCACCGTCGATGTCGCCAAGCAAGTGCTGCGCGACCTCAAGATCTTCCCGCGGACCCCGGAGGAAGAGCGTCAGGTCTGGGAGCTGAACGAGTTCGACGAGGGCTATCCGACCCTCACGCTGTCCAAGATCATCGATCTCGCCGGCGTGTTCCTTGCCGTCGCTGATAAGGCCAGCACCGACGATCTCGACCTCTACAACGACGAGTTCAAGGGCTCCCGGGCAATGGCCGCAATTCTCCAGCGGGTCAACGCCACCAAGCCGAGCTCGGCAGTGAGTTGGCGTGCCACCTTGGCCCGGCTCTGGCGCCTGCACAGGATGAAGATTTTCGATCAGCCACGCCACCCGGTTCTCGACTACGACCAGCTACTCACGCCGGGACAGGTGTCGATCGTCGATCTGTCCGGGACCGACTCGCCGATGATCAACAACATCGTCATCGCCGACATGCTCCGCAACATCCAACGCGCCCAGGACGACTCCTACCAGGCGTGGGAACGTGCCGGGGGTCACGGTCAGCCTCGCAAGGCGCTCATCATCATCGAGGAGGCCCACGAGTTCTTGTCCGCCGACCGGATCTCGAAGATGCCGATCCTTTTCGAGCAGGTCGCCCGGATCGCTAAGCGGGGCCGCAAGCGGTGGCTCTCCATCGCCTTCGTGACCCAGCTTCCTCAGCACCTACCGCGAGAGGTCCTCGGCCTGGTCAACAACCACGTGCTCCACAAGATCACCGACGACGCCGTGATCCGCAGCCTCCGTCACGTGATCCCGGGCATCGACGAAGGCCAGTGGCGGAGGTTGCCGGCGTTGGCGCCCGGCCAGGCGGTGGTATCGCTCACCCACATGGCCCGACCCCTCATGGCGTCGATCGACCCCGCTCCGTGCCGGCTGCGGATGGTCGACTGAGCGTCTCGCCCGCGGTTGCGCTTCTCGAACTTCCGACGGCATCCCGGAACCCTTCGAAGACGAGGCCACCGAGACCTCGCAGACACAGAAGGGAGTAAGCCGATGGCAACCGTACGTCTCACCGAGACCTCGCTCGTCGTCGAGGACCTCGACTGCAGCGACCCGGAGGTCGTGGAGTTCTTCACGGACACCGCAGAGCCCGCCCGAGGAGAGCTCGCCTGCCGCGCTTTGACCATGGGCGTCGTCGGGCTGCGCGCCATGGGGATCACTGGACACGTGGAACTGGTGGAGCGCGAGTTCCTCAAGCTGTCCCAGCGCTTCGACGCCGCTCTGGGCACCGTCGAAGAGAACCTGTTCGAACGGGTCAACGCCACGTTCGATCCCGACAAGGCCGAGTCCGTCTCCGGCCGCCTCACCGATTCGATCTCGGGCGCTCATCGCACCGCCAGCCAGGTTATCGAACAAGCACGCGGTGACCTCGAAAAGCTCATCGGCGACTCGTTCAACCCCGACCTCGCCACGAGTTGCGTCTACCGCATCGGAAAGCTCGTCGCCGACACCCACACCGAACTCGATCGCGCCTTCGATCCCGCCTACGAAGGAAGCCACCTGGCGAAGCTCGCCACCCTCGTCGACTCCTACTTCGGCGACGGCGGCGCACTGGCCGAACTGGTCAACGCCCAGGTCGCACCGGTCAAGGTGGAACTGCTTACTGCCCTCCAAGGAGTCCGCGAGTTGATCGTCGGCCAGGCCATGGCCGCCGAGGAACGCCGCCGTTCACCGGCTTCCGGTCTCGATTTCGAAGACGAGGTCGAGGCGGTCCTGTGCCGATTGGCCGCCGCCTACGGGGACTCCGTCGAGAGGGTCGGTACGCAAGCCGGTGACGCGGGCCGGTCCAAGCGGGGGGACTTCGTCGTCCAACTGCCCGGGGGCGAACGTTTCGTCGTCGAGGCCAAGAAGCGATCGACTCCCCTCCCGCTTCGCGGCGACCGTGGTGTCCTCGCCATGCTGGACGAGTCGATGATCAACCGGGCCGCCACCTTCGCCATCGCTGTAGCCCGGGACGGGTCCGCATTCGCCAAGGAGGTCGGCGCATTCAACGACTACGACGACGACAAGGTCCTGTGCCGAATCGGTGACGACGGTGAACTGCTGGAGGTCGCCTACCGCTGGGCCCGTGCCGCCCTTCTCGTCGGCGGCGCCAAGGACAACGGCATCGACGTCGCCGTCATCGGCGGTGCCATCGACGAGGCCCGGCGAGCCCTCCGAGAACTGTCGCGGATCGAGGCGAAAGCCAAGACCATCGCCCACAGCGCGGACGACATCCAGAGCCTGCTCACCTTCCAGGTGCGGCGGATGAACGCCGCCCTCGACGATGCCGCGTCCGGCCTCTCGACCCCGGAGGTCCGGGCAGTCTCCTAGAGCGCGCGACGGACAGGCGAGAAAGCGCTGGGTCCTCGACGACCTAGCTGGTGGGGTTGGTGACCCCGACGACGATGTCGCTGCCCCAAGGCGCACCGAGCGTGGTGGGCGTGGCTTCGACTCGTACGTCGGCGCCGGTGTGGGGTGCGTCGACCATCTGGCCGTTTCCGATGTAGATGCCGACGTGGGTGACGTCGGTGGGGCCGCCGCCGAAGAAGATGAGGTCGCCGGGTTGGAGGGGGTCGCCGGGTCCGAGCTTGGCGGTGGCGTCGTATTGGTCCTGGGCGACTCGGGGCAGGGTGATCCCGGCGGCCTTGTAGGCGGCTTGGACGAGCCCGTAGCAGTCGAAGCCGACACCGGGCGTCTCGCCGCCCCAGACGTAGGGGGTGCCGACTTGGGCGAGGGCCCAGTCGACGGCGATGCCTCCGGCCGTGCCGGCGGCGACCGTTTCGGCTTGGGTCTGGCCGTAGGACTGGGCGAGGTCGAGCACCTCGGTCACGTACCAGGAGGCGTGGTTGTAGGCGAACACGGCGGCCTTGAGGTCGGTGCCGTTGGCGGCGCCGTTGGCGCAGAGGTCCCGGGCGGCGGCGTAGACGGCGTCGGTCGGGTCGTACGGGCTGGGTGGGTCGGCGCCGCCGGGTGGGACGGGTTGGTCGTAGGCGGCGAAGGTGGCGGGCTCGAACTGCATGGGGCCTTCGGCGCCGGCCGAGTTGGCGCCGGCGTGCACGCCGGGGAGGGTGGAGGTGCCGTTTCCGGACTCGACGGTGCCGATGGCGGCGAGCACGGTCCAGGGCAGCCCGGGGCAGGTGGCGGCGGCTTGCTGGTAGAGGGCGAGCATGGCGGGGGGGATGTCCGCGGTGGCGGTGGCCGAGGGTGTGGCGTCGCCGCCGCCGAGGAGGGAGGCGATCCCCGCGCCGGCGCCGGCCGCGACGACGGCCACGAGGAGGACGAGCCCGGCGGCGCCGGTGGCGAGCTTGGTGGCGAGGCCGGAGGAGGCGGTGGCGTCGAGGCCGAGCGTCACGCCCGGCCGAGGGGGAGGTGGGCGAGCTGGGCGAGGCCGATCCGGCCGAGACCGTCGGGGCGGGTGTCGGCGTCGACGGGGAGCCAGATGGCGGCGTCGGGGGCCGTGCCGGGGTGGCGCCAGGCGGTGGCGACCGGGACGTCTCGCTGCAGGAGCGCGCGGCGGGCGTCGCGTTCGCGCCGGGGGCTCCCGAAGCTGAAGAGGACCCAGTTGGGGTGCCCGGCTGCGGCGGCCAGGCGGGCGTAGCCGGGCAGCTTGGCGGCGAGGCGGTCGAGGGGCTCGCTGCCGTTGTCGTACTCGACGAGGAACGGCAGGGCAGTGCCGTGCTCGGTCCAGATGCCGTAGCCGTCGGGGCGGACGACCTCGCCCCATTCTCGGGCGCAGCGCCGCTCGGACCACCACTCCTCGAGGTCGCAGCCGGGCCGGGTGCGGGCCGAGCGGAGCAGGCCGCAGAAGAAGCCGTTGAGCCCGACGAGGTGGGCGAGGCGTTGGCTGGCGGCGAGGTCGTGGGCGAGGGTCCGCCGCCAGGAGAGGTCCGAGAGGTCGGCGCCGGTCTCGGCGGCGACGAGGGCGGCGCCGAGGGGGCCGAGGACCCAGTGGAACGGGGTCGGGCTGCCCCAGGTTTGGGGTCGGAAGCGGTCGAGGACGTCGAGGGCGTACAGCTCGGCGAGGCGCATGCGTGCTCGGCGTTCCCCGGTGAAGCCGACGTCGGCTACCTGTGGCGTGGTGAGGACACGATGGTCGTCGAGGAGACGGCAGATCGTCCGGTCCCGTTCGGTGAGCCGGCCGACCACGGCCAGGAGCCGAGCGTCGACGTCACGCCAGCCACGACGACCACCGACGGGGTGAGCGGTGCCTGACGGCGCTGCGGCTGTCCGAGACGACGACGGCGCTACCCGAGACGCGGACGGAGCCGATGCCGAGCTGCCACCAGCGGAGCGATGCGGACCGGCGGAGCGGACCGGCCCCTGCTGGTTGAGAGGCCTCCGGCCGGATGGATCCGACGGGCTCACGACCACCTACCCCTCGAGTCGGCCGACGCGTCGGAGCCCTCCAGGCCGCCCTGACCGGCCGGAACGCCCGGTCCGGAGGGCTCCATTCCTGGACGGAGCCCATGGTGGAGCCCTCCGTGGTCTCCTTGACGGAGCCCACTGCGGACAATGCGGTTGGGGACATCGCCGGTGGGGACATCGGCGTCGGGGACGTCGCCGACCGGGCCATCGCCGCCGGGGACGGCGGCCCGGGGCGGCGGGGCGGCGTGGGGGATGGCCGGGAGCGCCCGTCCGGCGAGCACCGGCCGGGCCGGCTTGGTGTCGGGCTGGCGGTGGTGGGCGGCCCGGTTGGCGTCGCGGACGGCTTGGGCGCGGCCGGCGACGGCGGGCGGGGCGGGCCGGGTGCGAAGGGTGAAGGCGGGGGTCTCCTCGCCGTCGACGACGAGGCGGGCCGCGGCGGTGTAGGCGCCGAGGTGGGAGAGGTCGTGCTCGGTGACTTCGGGGGCGACGTGGCGGGAGAGGGTGTGGGCGTCCTCGGGGGACATGGAGAACCACACCTTGGTCCGGGCGTTGGCCGAGATGGTCTCGCGCAGCTCTTTTCCGAGCTGGCCGAGGTGCTGGTGGGCGAGGACCATGGAGAGCCGGTAGCCGCGGGCCTCGGCGAGCATCTCGTCGAAGCTGCGGGGCAGGTTCAAGAAGTTCTGGCACTCGTCGACGACCAGGGAGGCGTCGATGCGGGAGGCCTGGCCGAGGCGGGCCCGGTGGGTGGCGGTCTGCCACACCTTGGCGACGACGAAGCTGCCGAGGAGGCGGGCGGTCTCGTCGCCGAGGATGCCTTTGGGGACGCGGACCAGGCAGACGCCGCCGTCGAGGATCTTGCCCATGTCGAAGCTGGAGTCGGGGCGGCCGACGACCTGGCGGACGAAGTCGCGCAGCAGGAACGCCCGCAGCTTGTTCATGACCGGCCCGATGACCTGGGCCCGGTTGGCCTCGCTCATGGCTTCGTAGGAGGTCCAGAACCCGCCGAGGCCGACGGTGTCCTCCGCGACGGTGGCGACCCGGGGGGCGCGGAACTCCTCGTCGGCGAGGATGCGGGGGACGTCGGCCAGGCAAGTCGAGGTGCCGGTGGCGGCGGCGTGGCGGAGCAGGGTGAGGCACGCCGAGCGCAGCACGTCGTCGGTCCGCGGCCCCCAGAAGGCGGCGAAGATGGACCGGAAGATCCCGACCAGGTTGTCTACGGCGAGGTCGGGGTCGGGGCCGGCGAGCACGTTGAGGACCGGGGCGGCGTCGGGGTCCTCGGGGTCGATCAGCACCGTGCGGGACGCGGCGCTCTCGGGGAGCCGGTCGCACGGATGAGGTCGCCCTTGGGGTCGATGACCACCACGCCCCGGCCGGCGTCGACGTCGCCGAGGACCAGGTTGGTGAGCAGCGTCGACTTGCCCGACCCGGTGGCCCCCATGACGTGCAGGTGGTAGCGGGCGTCGGGCACCGCCAGGGCGACGGGGCGGCGGCCGCCGGCCTGGGCGTCACCCAGCAGCTTCGGCGTGCTCAGCGGCCTGGGCTCCTCGACCGGCCGTGCCGGACCCGCCGCCGTGCGGGCGTCGGGTCGGGCGACGGCGGGGGGCGGGGCGACGGCGTTGGCCCCGGCCCGGGCCAGGCCGGGCACGGCCGGATCGGTGGGCAGGTGAGCGAGGGCGGCGAGCTCGGTGACCGAGACCAGGCTGCCCCGGCCGAGCCGGCGCGCCGCGAGGACCTCGGCCGGGTGGCGGAGCCGGTGGCGGTCGAGGCGGTTGCGGCCGGCGAAGAGCGCGAACGCGGAGGCCACGGCGTGCGCCCGGCCCCGCAGCCGTCTGGCCGCCTGGCGGTCGGTGGCGGTGGTGGCGACGGCGTAGCGCACGGCGACGGCCCAGCACGGCTGGGCGGCCTTGTCCAAGATGTCGGCCACATCCGCGCCACGCGACGGGTCGGTGGCGGCGGCCTGGGCGCTCGGCCCGGGGGTGGCGAGGTCGACGAGGCGCCCGAGGCGGCTGGCGGGGCGGCCGGCCCGGCGGGCCACTGCCGCCTTGTGGAGGCGGGCGAGGCGCCGGCCGGTGACCGGTCGGGCGAGGATCTGCACGCAGGCCGACTCGGTCTCGCCGAGCCCGGCCAGGGCGCCGAGGAGGGGGCGGAGCGGGTCGACCTTGTGCTCGGTGCGCAGCGGGTAGTGCTCGGGCAGGGCCAGGGCGAGGGCGCCGCCGGTGGCGACCCCGCCGCCGGCGAGGGGCGCGGTGGCGGGGACGGTCTCGGTGCGCGCGCCGGGCCAGGCGGCCTCGACCGCCCGCTCGACCAGGCCGGGCGGGATGGGTCCGGGCACCCACAGGGCGATGGTGAGCCCGCCGTCGGTGGCGGTGAGCTCGAAGCCGAGATGCGGTTGGCCGCCGAGGGCCCGGCGCCAGGCCGGGCGGAGCAGGGCGACCAGGTTTGTCCACAAGGTGGCCGCCCCCTGGGGGTCGACCTCGGGCGGGGTGAGGACCTTGACCAGCCGTGCGCCGTCGTCGAGGCGGCGGGCCTGGGCCCGGCGCGTCACTGCGACGGCCACCAGCCCGGCCAGCGCGATCCCGGCGGCGAGCGGCCCAGTGGTGGCGGCCAGGTGCGCCAGCGCGTGGGCGAGGTGGTGGGCCAGGCGGGACGTGTCGGCGCCGGGGTGGGCGAGGTAGCGGGCGAGCGGCCCCGACGGCGGCGCCGCGGTGGGCGGAGCAGCGGTGGGCGTCGCCGAGCTGGCCGGGACCGGCTGGGTGGGAGGGGCCGCGGTGGCGGTGAGGTGTGCTGCCATGATCGTTGGCTCCTTGGCTTGGAGGTGGCTAGAGGTCGGGGATGTCGTCGAGGGTCTGGTCGATCCCGGTGCGGCAGATGGCGTCCTCGCTGGCGCTGGCCAGCGCGCTGAACGCCACCCGGTCGACCCCCGCGGCGAGGAGGCCCTGGCCGCGGGACGCGCCGAGGAGGTAGGCCCGCTCCCCGGCGGACAGGCCGAACGCGCCGGCCAGGGTGTCGATCGACTGGGGGGCCTGGCGGAGCAGGATCTGGGTGGCGGCGTTGGCGACGACGGCCTGGCCGAGGGTTGAGCCGAGCAGGTCACCGGCGTCTTGGGTGACGACGGTGAGGCCGGCCCTGTGCTTGCGCGCCGACTTGGCCATGCGGAAGAGGAACTCGGCGCCGGAGGGGTCGGACATGAGCAGCCACGCCTCGTCGACGACCACCAGCCGGCGCTTGCGGTTGGCGGGGTCGGACACGCGCCGCCAGATGGCATCGAGGGTGAGCAGCGTCCCGGCCGCCTTCAGCTCGCTGGGTAGGTCGCGCAGAGAGAAGACGACGAGGTGGCCGTCGGGTCGGGTCGTGGTGGGCCCGTCGAACAGGCCCCGGTGGGTGCCGGTGACGAACGGCGCCAGCCGGGCGGCGAGCGTCCGCGCGGCCGGGTCGCCATCCGCGTCGAGGGCGGCGGCCAGATCCCGAAGCAGCGGCGCCGGCCGGGCGTGGCTGCGCGGGTCGGAGGTGATGCCGACCGACTCGTAGGCGGCGACGATCCCCCGGTCGAGCGCGGCGGTGGCGGCTGGGTCCGGCTTGGCGCCGAGGAGGACGGCGATGAGGGTGTGCACGAACAGCGCCCGCCGGGTCAGCGCATCTGCTTCGGAGGACCCGCGCCCCGGCGCGAGGTCGAACGGGTTGACCCGCACCCCGGGGGCGCCGAGGTGGACGTAGGCGCCGCCGACGGTCTCGGCCAGGCGGCGGTACTCGTCCTCGGGGTCGACGACCGCGATCTCGATGCCTTGGTAGAGGGAGCGCAGCGCTTCGAGCTTGGCCAGGTAGGACTTGCCGGCCCCCGAGCGCGCCAGGATGACCGAGTTGTGGTTGTCCTGGGCGAAGCGGTCCCACAGCACGAGCCCGGACCCGTTGGCGGTGGTGCCGTAGAGGACGCCGCTCGACGCGGACAGCTCGGCGGAGGCGAACGGGAAGCTGGCGGCGAGCGCGTCGGTGTCGAAGCTGCGCCGCTGGCCGAGCGCGTCGACGCCGACGGGCAGGGTGGAGGTCCAGCCCTGCAGGGCGCGCCAGGTGGCGGGCTTCGCGTCGAGGAGCATCGAGGCGCACAGCGCCCGGACCCGGGCGCACTCGGCCTCCAGGGCCTTCTCGCTTGAGGCGTGGACGGTGAGGTAGAGGCCGACCCGGAACAGCTTCTGCTCGCCCCGGGCGAGGCCGGCGGCGAGCTCGCGGGCGTCGTCGGCGGCGACCTCGACGTCGGGGTCGGCGAGGCGGCCCTTGGCGGCGTCAGCGCGGCGGCCGGACTCGAGGCGGGCCAGCTGGCGGCGCAGCCGCTCGGCGGCCACATCGGCCCGGACGGGCTCGACATGGATGGCGACGTCGAGCCGTCCGGGGTGGGCGGTGAGCGGTTCGAGCCAGCCGTGGCCGACCTCGCGGGGGTAGCCGGTGACGGCCAGGCTGGCGCACCAGCCGTCCCCGACCCGTAGCGAGCGGGGTCCGACCTCGACGGCGTCGGGCCCGAACGCAGAGGCCGGGCGGCCGCTGCCGTGGGAGCGGCGCGGGCGGGGGAGACGGGCGAGCAGACCGGTCATGGGCATCGGCTCCCTGACATACGGGCGACGGGTTGGTGGGCGAGGGGCGGCTGCACGAGGGTGACGGGCTCGTCGGTGCCGTAGAAGGCGGTGCCGTACGAGCCGGCGCCGGACGAGCCGGCGCCGTACGAACCGGTGCGGGTGTGGCCTCGGGGGCGGTGCGGGCCGGCCGGGTCGAGGGCCCGGGCCAGGCAGCCGGCCGCGGCAGGGCCGTCGAGGACGGCCAGGGTCACCCCGGCGGCTCCGAGGGCGGCGGCGGCCTCGGCCGCCCGGCGATGCAGACGCCCCGCCGCGTCGGCGCCGGCGTTGTTGGACCTGGCGTTGTTGGCCTGGGGGGCTTGGCGCAGCACGACGAGGACCTCCCGGGCAAGCAGGTCCCGGCGCTCGGCCAGCTCGGCGAGGAACCCGGCGTGGTCGCGTGCCGCGGCTTCGAGGGCGGGGTGCGGGAGGCCCGGGGCGGCCTCGAAGAGGCCGGCGATGGTCGGGTAGAGATCGACCGGCTCGGCGCGCACCACGATCTCGACCGGCTCGCCGAGGGAGTTCAAGAAGCGGGCGAAGCCGGCCACGAGCGCCTCCTGCTCGGCCGGGGTGCGCAGCGCGAAGGTCACCGCGCTGGCCCGGCAGATCAGCGCCAGGCCGTCGCCGCCGAGGTCGACGATCCCGTCGGCGGCGACACCTGCGACAGGGAGGCGCAGCGGGGCCGGAGCGGGGCCGGCCAGACCGGCGGCGAACAAGGGCGCGGCCGGGATGCCGTCGGGGGCAGGCACGAGCCGGCGGGGGGCGCGGCGGTGGCGCCAGGCTGCTGCCAGCCACCGGTCGGCCGGGACGCCCTCGAACCGCCCGAGCGCCAGCGACACGGCCGCCACGGCGACGGGAACGGCGACGGCGCCGAAGGCGGCGACGGGAACCAGGCGGCGCGTCGCGGCGTAGCCGACCCACAGGGCGACGGCGGTGACAGCGAGGATGGCGAGCTGGCGGGCGGTGAGGCCGGCCAGCAGCTTGTCGGGCCGGTCGATGTCCGCCGGTATCCGGACCCGGCCCGCGTCCTTGTCGCGGCCGGCTCTGTCCGGCCCGGCGGTCACAGCCCCACCCCCGCGGCGAGGGCCTTGGCGCCCTTGTAGACGATGACGTCGCGCACGACCCGGCCGATGCCGCCGCGGCCGCGCGACCCGGAGAACACGACCCGGCTGACCCAACCGGGGATCTTGACGAGCACCCAGCACAGGCATGCCGAGACGAGCAGGTCGACCAGGCCGCCGGTGGAGGCGATCCCCAGGTTGGCCGGGCCGCCCGAGGCGAGGAAGACCCGCAGCGCGGTGATCAGCACCAGCGACTGGGCGACCTGGACGGCGAGGGTGCCGGCGAAGGCCCGCCACCACAGCTTGGCCAGGCCCTCGCTCTGGGGGAGGGCGTGGCAGACCAGGCAGATCGGCGCGGCGACGACGAGGAGGATGACGAGAGCGAGGCGCACGACGTAGGTGGCGAGCAGCACGATGGCTAGCACGGCGACGACCCCGCCCAGCAGCACGACGAAGATCCCGCCGCCGGCCAAGGAGCCGAGGACGAGCTGGCGGAGCACGACGGTGGCCTGGGAAGGGTCGACGCCCTGGCCGAGGACGGCTTGGGAGAGCGAGTCGGCGGTGGAGATGACGAGGCCGGCGACGCTCAGGCTGGCGTTGACGGCGACCGCCGCGAAGACGATGCGGGGCAGGACGTCTTTGATGGCGGTGCGGGTCTGGACGGTCTCATGCCCCATGACGATCGCCCCGCCGACGAGCACGAACAGGACCAGGAAGGCATCCGCGATGCCCTCGGTCATCTGCCACAGCTGGCCGACCCGGGACTGGGCGGTGACGTTCGGGGTGGCGAGCAGGGTGTGGCCGAGCAGGTCCAGGATCGGGTTGAGCGCGGAGGTGACGACGTCGCGGAACCAGCTGTCGATGGCCGCCTCGATGTGGCCCGTGATGTCGAACAGGCCCGGCGAGGACTGGGTGCCGCCGCTCACGCTCCCGCCGCTTCCCGGCGCCGGGGTGCTCGGCGCGGTGGCGTTGCTCGGGCCGACCTGGATGCCCGGCGGCCCCTCACCCGACCCGGACCCGTTCGCGGCTGGCGTCGTCGTGGGCGTGGTCGCGGCGGGCAGGTGTGCGGCGGTGAGCTCGACTGGCGTCATGGGCGTCCGGCGCGTCTCGGCGTGGGCGGGATGGGCACCACCGGCCAGTGCCAGCGCGATCACCAGCCCGCCCGCGGTGAGGAGCAGTCGTCGCTGGCGTGGTCGCCACCGGAGCAACCGCGACGCGAGTCGTCGGGTCATGAGCCGCCGACCACCGAGGCCAGGATGGACACGATGAGGGGGGCGAGGGCGGCGAGGGCGTAGCCGATCGCCGCGGACTTGAGGGCGGTATTGGCCTTCTCGACCTGGACCGGGTCGCCCCCGGCGGTGAGGTAGCGCAGCCCGCCGATGGTGAGGAACAAGGTGGCGACCCCGGCCAGGATCCCGACCAGCCAGGCCGTCAGGTTGCTGATCACCCCGCCGATGGTCGGGCCGCCCGCGGCGTAGGCGGGGGCGGCGACGGCCAGCATCAGGCCGACGGTGAGCACCATGACGGCGGGCAGCCGGCGGGCCACGTAGGCCCCGGACCGCCACCAGCGCCCCCGGACAGCGACCGGGTCCAAGCGGGCCCGGCGGGCCCGGTGGAGCGCCCGGGCGGGGCCGGCGGTGTCCCCAGATCCGGCGCTGTTGTGGGCGGTGTCGTTGCCGGCGGTGTCGTTGTGGCGGTGGCGGTGGTTCGTGGTGGCCTCCTCGGTTCGGTCCCGGGCGCAGCGCCCTGGGGGTTGTGCAGGGGTCGCCCCGGCCGGGTGCGGTTGGGCCGGGTTGGGCACTCTCACCTCCTCGGTCCAGGTGTCGAGCGACGCTTGCCCGGTCGCCGGTCCATCGACCGTCCCTGCCGGGGGCGACCCCTGCTAGAAGAACAAGGGGTTTCGGCCCGCTTTTCAACAAAATCGAACGACGAGTACCGGTCCGATCCGAGGAACTTGGCCAGCTTCGATTCGGCCCGAGACCGGCGGAGCTGGCAGGCCTTGTAGGTGATGCCGAGCGCATCGGCGGCGTCGGCCAGGTCGACGTCGCCGATGCGGGTGGCCCCGATCAGCTCGGCGTCGGCCGCCCCGATCACCCCGGCGGCTACCGCCTTGGCGAGCACCAGGTCGGGGTGGCCCCACGGCCGGGGCGGGGCGGCGGAGACGGGATCGGTGCCCACCCGGGCCTGCTCGGACAGCTCGGCTCGCAGCAGCCGCTGGGCGCCGGTGCGGGCCAGCCAGCACAACCGTGACGCCAGGCGGGCCCGGCCGGGCTGGCAGGCGGCGACCGCGGCCACGAACGCGGCGAGGGTCTCGGCCTCGATGTCGGCAGCCTTGCCCGGATAGGCCTGGACGAGCAGCCAGACGGCGCGGCGCAGGCCGGGCAGGAGCACCCCGGCGAGGCCGACGGTCCACGCGCCACCGTGAGCTTGGGAGCGGGCGACCAGCTCGCCGACGATGGCGTCGCGCACCGAGAACGGCGTCGAAGGGTGCAGCAGGCGGGCCTTCAGCTCACCGAGCGGGACCATCCGGTTCGCCATCCCGGCGATGGGGGTGGTGTCGAGGGCGAGGGGCCGGGGGCCGGTGACGAGGAGATCGAAGGTCTTCTCCAGGGTGTCGAACGGCGAGTCGGTGAGAGCGCGGCGCGGGGCCATGGGCAGCTCCTTCCAGGCGGGATGGAGCTGCCATCAGGCCATGGGGGCTACCCCGCTTTGACCCCGGATCGGCCCTACCTCCGCTGGACCGGCACCGACCCCGCGTCCGGGGCAGTCGCCGCGTCGATCGCGTCGCACGGCGCATCGTCGCTGCTCATCGCCGCGGGGTTCCACCGACCCCCACGGTGGGGTACTCGGCCGGCCTCCGCCGCGGCGGGCTGTCGAAAGAAATTCTCGGGCGAGCGTTTCCAACGGTGCGGGGTTCGCAGCCCCGCCCGCCTACCCCGCTCCGGGGTAGGCCGGGCCCCCGAAGCGGGGCAGCCCGTACCCCGCGGGGTTCGAGGCCGCGGGTTACGGGCTGGGCCGATCCGGTCAGCTGGCGATCCGGTACCGGCGGGGCCGCTCGCCGACCAGCTCCACCTCGCCGCGCGCCGCCATCGACGCCAGCGAGTTGGACACCGCCCCCTGGGACCGGCCGAGGGCCTTGCCCACCGCGGCCGGCCCGAACGCCTCGCCCGGCCGGGCCGCCAGGTAGTCGCGCACCAAGGCCCCGAGCGCCCCCCGGCCCAGCCGGCCCGACCCGCCGGGGGCCGCCGCGGGCTCGCCCTGCGCCGTCTCCACCGGACCCGTCCCGCCGGTGTCCGAGACGTCGGTGCTCGCGACCTCGGCCCCGTCGTCGGTAACGGCAGGCTCGGCAGCGTCGGTCGCGGGGGCGGCGCTCGACCAGCGGTCGGCGACCCGGACGCCGTCCACCCGCCCGCCCGGGCTGCGCCGGACCGCCTCGCTGGCCTCGAGTGAGGCGAGGCGCTTGGCCGCGGTGGACTGGCCCATCCCCAGCCGGCCGGCCAGCTCGGCGGCGGTCACCTCCCCGCCGGCGGCGAGGGCGGTGACGATGGTCTCGTCGGTGATCTGGGTGGGGCGTGCCATGGTGGCTCCTTCCGGGTCGAGTCGGGCTCGGTCCTCGAAGGACCTACCTCCACCCGCCGCCCACCTCAAGGCCAAAGACACTCCGGCAAACCTCGCCGCCAGAAGGTCCATGGAACGGCCGCCGGAGATGACTTTGATGAAAAAGGGGGCCGAACCCCCTGTTCTTCAGGTGACGCTTGTTCCGGTCGCGGGCACAGCCCATGACCCCACCCACCACCCCCCGCACCCGCTGCACCTCGACGCAGGCCGAT
>JAKAQB010000140.1 GCA_021811865.1 Actinomycetes bacterium
GCGGGGAAGGCGTCGGTGATGATGGCGGCCGAGTTGGCCATGAGCAGCGCCCCGCCGATCGCCTGGAACATGCGCAGGATCACCAGCTCCAAGGCGCCCGTCGACCCGTGGCTCCACACCAGCGACAACAGGATCGCCCCGACGGTGAACCATGCGAAGCCCAGGTTGTACATCTTCACCCGGCCGAAGATGTCGCCGATGCGCCCCACGGTGACGACGACGGCCGCCGCCACGAGCATGTAGCCCATCAAGATCCACAGCAGGAACGGGAAGTTGGCCGGGGACAGCGGGTTGAGGTGGATGCCCCGGAAGATCACGGGCAGAGCGATGATCAAGCTGGTCGTGTTCATCGTGGCCAGCACCACCCCGATGGTGGTGTTCGAGAGGACCACCCACTTGTAGCGGGGCCCGACGAGCGGGGACGAGGCGGGTGCGGGCGCGGTCATGGCGACACCTCGGTCGCCTCGCGGGGGTCCCCGCCGGGGCCGGGTGCGTCACCGGGGCGTTCGGTGGCGAGCGCTTCGAGCAGGGCGACGACCCGCTCGAGGCAGACTCGGTCGGCCTCGCCCAAGGCGGCGAGGCGGCCGGCGAGCCAGGCGGTGCCCACCTCGGCTCGCCGGGCGAGCAGGTCGGTGCCAGCAGGCGTTGCGACCACGAGGACGCCGCGACGGTCGGCCGGGTTCGCCCGGCGGGCGACGAGGCCGGCCTCTTCGAGCTTGTCGGCAAGGCGCGTCACGGCCGGCGAGGGAAGCCCTTCGAGCTCGGCGAGCTGGCCGACGCCGAGCGGCCCGCCACCGACCACGGTGGCGAGCGCGGACAGCTGCGCCAGCGACAGCTCGGAGGGGTCCTGGCGGCGCAGCTGGCGGGCCAGCCGGATCATCGACAGCCGCAGCCGCCCGGCCAGCGCCCGGGGATCGCCCGCCATCGAGGAGCGTGGGCCCGTCGCCATGTTGCTCGCGGCCGTCGAGCTTGGCGCTGCGCCGTCGGCCATCGTCGCCTCCTTCGAACTGCACACCCAGGGTAACCAGATCGATAACTAAGCTACCATGTATGACCGATACCGACTAGGCTGCCAGGGGTGCAGGGGGACGTGCTCAAAGAGCGGCTTGCGGGGTGCACCACCCCTCGGTCGGACCGCGGGCAGCGTGTGAAGCGGCGGTAGAAGGAGGTCGCGATGGAGCTGGCATCGGAGTGGGTCGAGCTTCCAAGCCCGCGCGGCGCGCTGTCCGCGTACCTGGTCCGGGCGGCACCGGCCGGGGCGCCGCTGCCGGGCGTGGTCGTCGTCCAGGAGATCTGGGGCGTCGACGGCCACATCCAAGACGTCGCCGACCGCCTGGCGGCCGCCGGGTACGTGGCGGTGGCGCCCGACCTGTACTCGGTCGGCGGCGGGAGGCCACCGGCGCTCGCGCCCGACCGCATCGAGGCGGCCAAGGCGTTCTTGAACACGATCCCACCCGGTGACTGGATGACCATGCTCGGCGACGCCGCCCGGCGCCGTGAGGCCCTCGCCCGGCTCCCCGGAGAGGGCGAGCGCGTCGATGAGACCCTGGGCGCCCTCTTCGGCGGCGCGGGGGGCGATGCCGGGCGCCACCGGGGTGTCCTCGAGGCGGCCGTCGGCTTCGTGGGCTCCCATCCGGCCTGCGGGGGGCGGCCGGTCGGCACGGTCGGGTTCTGCATGGGCGGGAGCCTGGCGGCGGAGCTGGCGTGTGAGGCGACCGGGCTCGCCGCCGCGGCCGTCTTCTACGGGAGCTCCCCGAGCCCCGAGCAGGCGCGCCGGGTCGCCTGCCCGCTGCGGGGCTTCTACGGCGAGGACGACCCGCGCATCGTCTCGGGACTGCCCGCCTTCGCCCAGGCGCTCGACGCCGCGGGGGCGGACCACGAGCTGCGGATCTACCCGGGGGCCGGCCACGCCTTCTTCAACGACACCCGGCCGAGCTACCGTCCCGACGCGGCCCGCGACGCCTGGGCGCGCACGCTCGGGTTCTTCGCCGAGGCGCTCGGGCCGGCACCGACCGTCGCGCCGGCCGAGCCCGGTGGCGCCCGGGACGGGTCCTGACCCACGGGCCGTGGCCGGTGCCAGCCGCCCCGAGGTCAGCGACGCGCCGTGACGCCACGGGCGAGCCCGCGTGAGCGCGCCCGGGCGCGCCGTCGTCCCGGCGGCGGGGGGCGCCAAGTGGGCGATCCTCGCCGTGACGACCCTCGGGGCCTTCATCGCCAACGTCGACGCGACGATCGTCGTCGTCGGCCTGCCGCGCATCTTGGAGGGCCTGCACGCCAGCATCACGACCGGCCTGTGGACCATGACGGGCTACCTGCTCGTGAGCACCGTCCTGTTGCTGCCCGTCGGACGGTTCTCGGACCTGTTCGGCCGCAAGCGCATCTACCTCGTCGGCTTCCTCGTCTTCGCCCTCGGCTCGGCGCTGTGCGCGCTGGCACCGTCGGGGGGATGGCTGGTCGGGTTTCGCTTCCTCCAGGGCGTCGGCGGCGCGATCCTGGCGAGCGTGGCCACGCCGATCATCACCGAGGCGTTCCCCTCCGAGGAGCTCGGCCGGGCGCTCGGGATCAACTCGGTGGCCTGGGTGCTTGGCTCGGTCGTCGGCCCGGTCGTCGGCGGGGCGCTCGTGAGCGCCTTCGGGTGGCGCTCGATCTTCTGGGTCACCGTGCCCTTCGCCCTGGCCGGTGCGCTCGTCGGCGCGGCCGTGCTGCCGTCGCGGGCGCGTGCGGCCGGGCGCCAGCCGATGGACTGGGTCGGGGCGGCGAGCTTCACCGTCGCCCTGACGGCGTTGCTCGTCGCCCTCTCCGAGGGGCTCGCCTGGGGCTGGGCGAGCGCCCGGATCCTCGGCCTGTTCGCCCTTGCGGCCGCCGCCCTCGTCGCCTTCTTCGTGACCGAAACCCGCCGGGCCCGCCCGCTGTTCGCGCTCGGTCTGTTCCGCCACCGCCACTTCGCTGCCGCCCAGGGCGTCGTCGTCTCGGCGAGCATCGCCTTCTTCGCGACGACGTTCCTCCTCACCTTCTACCTCCAAGGGGCGATCCACGAGACGCCGCTCGTGACGGGGCTGCTGCTCATCCCGCTCTCGGGCCCCCAGATGCTGACCGGGCCGCTCGGGGGGCGCCTGGCGGACCGCCTCGGCTACCCGGGTCCGATCATCGGCGGCCTCGTCGTCTTAGGTGTCGGCGCCTTCCTGCTCAGCCTGCTCGGGCCCAGCCTTGCGCTCGCCGGCCTCGTCGTGCCGCTCGCGCTCATCTCGGTCGGCAACGGCTTCTACTGGCCCGCGCTCGTGAAGGCGACGATGCAGTCCGCCCCGGCCCAGGTCGCCGGAGCCGCCGCGGGCATGTTCTACACGCTGCGCAACGTCGGCTTCACCCTGTCGC
Source organism: Actinomycetes bacterium (assembly GCA_021811865.1). The sequence goes on from JAKAQB010000140.1 coordinate 3,373, forward strand.
TGACCCTCGCGCTGCTCAGCGCCGAGACCAGCCTGCCCCCGGCCGTCGCGACCAGGGTCTTCCTCGGCGTAGGGGGCGTGCTGAGCGCCTCGTCTGCCCGAGCGCTCGTCCACAGCGTCGACGTGGCCTTCCTGCTGTTCGTCGCCTGCTACGCGCTCGCCCTGGTCGTCTCCCTTGGCCTCCTGCGGCGCGTCCCCGCTGCAACAGGCACCGCGACAGACGGGCCACCGCTCGACTCGCGAGGCGCGTGACGCTCGGCGCAACGCACCGCAGGCCGGCCGGCGAGCTTGTCGGACCCGAGCGTTCGAAGCGGGTCGCCGGCACCGGGTCTGCGAGCCGAGGGCGCTCGATGGCACCAGAATACCTCTGCTACAGAGCTATCCATGGTGCCATGGTCGCCGACGCCCGGACCGAGAGGAGCGCCGCCAGGGTCCCAGCCGAGCCAGATCCCAACCAGGATCTGGCCGCCGAGCTACTCGGAGCCATCGCCGCCGTGCGCCGCAGCCTACACCGTCGCAGCGGGCTCTCCGGGATGCTGCGCGGCCTGACCGGCTCGCAGCTCGAGCTGGTGCGCCTGCTCCGGCGACAGCCGGGCCTGTCGGTAGCGGGCGCCGCCGCCGAGCTACGCCTCGCGCCCAACACGGTCAGCACCCTCGTGCACCAGCTGTGCCAGCTCGGCGTCGTGGCGCGCGAAGAGGACCTCGCCGACCGCCGCGTCACCCACCTGCGCCTGGTGGCCGAGGCGAGCAGCCTGCTCGCCGAGCACCACGACCAGCGCGTCCTCGCGCTCGCCGAGGCGGCGAGCCGGCTCTCGGCTAAAGAACGCGAGGGCCTCCAGCGTGCGCGGGTGCTGATGGACCGACTGGCGTGCGTGCTCTGCGAGGACCGCGCTCCCCCCGGCCGGCCCGAGCCGGCCGGGGGCCGCTCGGCCAGAGGGGCGGGCCGGTGAGCGCCCGAGATGAGGGGCCGCCGCAAGGGTGCAAGAACGGCGCGGGGCCGCAGCCCGCCGACGGCGACCGACCGGCGATCTCGTGCCGGGGTTTGCGCCACCGCTTCGGCGACCACGTCGCGCTCGACGGCGTCGACCTGGCTGTCGCGCGGGGCGAGGTCTTCGGGCTGCTCGGCCCGAACGGGGCGGGCAAGACCACCACGATCCGGGTTCTCAACACGCTCCTGCCCCTCCAGGAGGGCAGCGTCAGCGTGTTCGGCCACGACCTGCGTCGCTCGCCGATGGCCGTCCGCCGGCTGATGGGCTACGTGCCCCAGCAGCTCTCCATCGAGGCGGCCCTCACCGGCCGGGAGAACGTCGCCTGGTTCGCCCGCCTCTACGACGTGCCGCGGCGCGAGCGGACCGCGCGCGTGGACGAAGCGCTGGCGACGATGGGCCTCACCGAGGCCGCTCGACGCCTCGCTGGCACCTACTCGGGGGGCATGGTGCGCCGGCTCGAGCTGGCCCAGGCCCTCGTCAACCGGCCCGCGCTCCTCGTGCTCGACGAGCCGACGGTCGGCCTCGACCCCGTGGCGCGCGACGGCGTGTGGCAGCGGGTGGAGGAGCTACGCCGGGCGACGCGCATGACCGTGCTGCTCACCACCCACTACATGGAGGAGGCCGACGCGCTCTGCGACCGCGTCGCGCTCATGCACCTTGGCACCGTGCGCGCCGAGGGCACCCCCGGCCAGCTCAAGGGGGCGCTCGGCCCCGGCGCCAGCCTCGAAGACGTCTTCCGCCACCACACCGGCGCCGTCCTCGACGGCGAGGGAGACGCGAAAGGAGGCCTGCGTGAAGTCCGCAGCACTCGCCGGACCGCGGGACGCATGGGCTGACGCCCCGCTCCTCGTGCCGGTTTGGCGGCGCTTCCCCGCCCGGGTGGCGACGTTCTGCCTGGTCGAGCTGCAAAAGATCACCCACGACCGCACCGAGCTGTTCACCCGGGCCGTCCAACCGGTGCTGTGGCTCGTCATCTACGGTGAGGTCTTCAACCGCATCCATGCCATCCCGACGGGCAGGCTGCCCTACCTCACCTTCCTCACCCCCGGCATCGTCGCCCAGTCGGCCCTCTTCGTCGCCATCTTCTACGGCATCCAGATCATCTGGGAGCGAGACGCCGGCATCCTCACCAAGCTGCTCGTCACCCCGACGCCGCGCGCCGCGATCATCGTCGGCAAGGGGTTCTCGTCGGGCATCCGCGCCCTGGCCCAGGTGGTCGTGGTGCTCTGCCTGTCGGTCGTCCTCGGCGTCCACCTCACCGACAACCCCGCCGCGGTCCTCTTGGCGCTGGTCGTCGTCATGGCCGGCTCGGCGTTCTTCG
>JAKAQB010000141.1:0-671 GCA_021811865.1 Actinomycetes bacterium
GCAAGGAGACCCTCATCCCCGAGGACGCCGGATGGGCCTTCGTCGTTGGGCCCATGCTGGCCTTCACGTGCTACCTGGTCGTACCCCTGCTCATCCCGGTGCTGACGACCTTCCCGCTGCCTCTCGGCTATTCCGGCGACATCCTGGGCGGCGGGTTCATCCTCGGACTGGCGGGGTTCTCCGTTGCTGTGGCGGCTGCAGAGACCGGCGGGCCGTACGCGCAACTCGGCAGCAGCCGGGCGATGACCTTCGGGGCGCTCATCGAGCCCTCCATCCTCTTTGTCACTTTCACCGTCGCCCTCGTCACGACGACCGACCTGCCCTACTTCGAGGCGGCGGCAGCCAGGGCATCGTTCAGCCAGGCCGTTCGCCCGGCCCACCTGCTCGCCGCCCTCGCCTTCTTCCTCGTCGTGCTGAGCGACACCGGACGGATCCCAGTCGAGACCCACGCCAGCACGCTCGAGTTCGGGATGATTGACGAGGCGCGCACCCTCGAGCACTCTGGGCCGCTCTTCGCCCTCTTGAAGTGGGGCTCGGCGATGAAACAGCTGATCCTCTACGTCCTCTTGGTGAACGTCTTCGCGGCCCCGTGGGGCCTGGCGGGGACGCCGGCGCTCGGCTCAGTGTTGCTCGCCATCCCGGTCCTCATCGGCAAGGCCCTCGGGGTGGGC
>JAKAQB010000141.1:681-5629 GCA_021811865.1 Actinomycetes bacterium
CGCCGTCATCGACAACAGCTTCTCCAAGCTCCGCCTGTTCAAGCTCACCGAGTTCATGGCCGCGGCCTTCCTGCTCGCCGTCCTGGCCGTGCTCGTCCTCTACCTGGGCGGCGGCTAGGTGGCCCTCGTCTTCGCCGCGCTGCCGCCACCGGTGCCCTCGGCCTTTTCCGGGGGTGCCGAGGCCATCGCCGTCTTGGTGCTGCTGAGCGAGTTCGCCATGCTGAGAGCGCCGCTCTTGCGCTCCCAGATCCGCCTGTATGCGTTCCAGTCCCTGGCGGTGAGCGGCCTCGCCGTCTTCGTGGCCGCCACCCAGCACGTCGGCGAGCTCTACGCGCTGGCCGGCTTGTCATTCGTACTGAAGGTCCTCGTCGTCCCAGGCATCGTCCTGCGCCTGCTCCGGGGCACGCAGGTGGGCCTCGCCACGAGCCACCGCCTCGGCGTTGCGACGATGGTGCTCATCGCCATCATCGTCGCGGCGTTCGGCTTCTTCGTGGTGGGAAGCCTGCCGGTCCGCTCCCACTCGCTGCCCGCTTCCACCCTCGGGATCGCCGCCGCGGTGGTTCTGGTGGCCTTCCTCCTCGTCATCTTGCGGGCCGACGTGCTCTCCCAGGCCGTGGGCTTCTTCTCGCTGGAGAACGGGGTGTCGGTGGCCAGCCTGGTCCTCGCCGCCGGGCTGCCGTTCATCGTGGAGCTGGCGTTCCTCTTCGACCTGCTCGTTGCGGTGGTCGTCTTCGGGGTGCTCATGCGCGTCCACCACGGTCGAGCCCAGACGCTGTCGACCGACGTGCTCGACCGGTTGCGCGGGTAGCGATGGGCTGGGATCTGCTCGTCATCCTCATCGCCCCGCTCGCCGTGAGCGTCGCCTGCTGGTGGGCGCCGGTCGCGGTAGGCCAGGGCCTCACCGTGGCGAGCGGCGCGCTCACCTTCGCCCTGGCGGTGGTGCTCGTGCCAGCGGCCACGACGACCGCCGCCGGCGGCTGGCTGCGCGCCGACGCGCTGTCGGTCGTGTTCCTCGTGGCGGTGGCCTTCCTCTACGGCGCCACGGCCGTGTTCGCGGTGGGCTACGTTCGCCCCGCCGGCGACGCCGACACCGCTGCTCGCTATTGTCGGCGTTTCTTCGCCGGGCTGAACCTCTTCGCCTGGTCGATGGCCGTGGCGCCGCTCGTGAACGGCCTGGCGCTGTTGTGGGTGGCGATCGAGGTCACCACCGTCATCTCGGCGCTCCTCGTCGCGATCGACGACACCGACCGGGCGACCGAGGCGGCGTGGAAGTACGTCCTCATCGCCTCGATGGGGCTCGGCATCGCCCTACTCGGCACGGTCGTCATGTACTACGCCGGAAGCTCGGTGCTCGGCCACTCCTACCAGCTCTTCTACCCGAAGCTGCTCGGGGCGGCGGGTCGGTTCCCGGCCGAGGTGGTCCGCCTCTCCTTCGTGCTCGCCGTGCTCGGCTACGGCACGAAGATGGGGCTCGTCCCATTTCACACGTGGCTGCCCGACGCCCACTCGGAGGCTCCGACGCCGATCTCCGCGCTCCTCTCCGGGGCGCTGCTCGCGGTCAGCTTCTATGCCATCTTGCGCTTCTACCAGGTGACGGTGCGCGCCGTCGGTCCCACCTTCCCACGCGACGTCCTGCTCGCCTTCGGGGTCGCTTCGCTCGGGCTCGCTGCCCTCTACCTCGCGAGCCAGCGCGACCTCAAGCGGCTCTTCGCCTATTCGAGCGTCGAGCACATGGGGATCCTCGCCATCGGGATGAGCTTCTCCGCTCCGATCGCCGTCGTCGGCGTGCTCCTCCACGTCCTCTCCCATGCGGCCGCCAAAGGCACCGCGTTCTTCGGTGCGGGCAGCGTGGTGCGCAAGTTCGGGACCAAGGAGATGGGGCGCATCCACGGCGGGGTCGGGGCGCTTCCCTGGAGCGGCCCGATGCTCGTACTGGCCGTCCTTGGACTGTGCGCGCTCCCGCCGTTCGGCATCTTCCGGAGCGAGTTCCTCATCGTCTCTGGCGGTCTCAGCGACCCCCGGGACGCCGTCGCTGCCGTGCTCCTCGTCCTCGTCACCCTCGCCACCCTCGGGCTCACCTGGTTCTCCTCCCAGACGATGCTGACCCCGACGCCCGAGGGGACCGTGCGCGCCGAGACGAGCCCGTGGATCGTCGCCGCGATGGTGATCGGGCTGGCAGGCCTCGCCCTGCTCGGGGTCCACCCCCCCGGCCAGCTCTCCGACCTGCTCACCCGGGCCGCCCACGAGCTCGGGAGCGGCTCATGACCACGCTCGACACGGCCCTGCGAGTCGCTCCAGCTGCCCTGGCAGCCACCGTCGCCGCCCAGGTCGACGGTGGTGCTCGCTTCGCCGGCCTGGTAGCAAGCTCCGCCGACGACGGCTCGACGACGCTTCGGGCCCTTGTGGCGAGGGCGGGCCGCATCGACGTCGTCGAGACCTCACTTCCACCTGGAACGACTAGCTATCCCGCCCTCACCCCGCTTGTCCGCAGCGCCTCGTGGTACGAGCGGGAGATCCACGACCTCTTCGGCCTCGAGCCAGTCGGGCATCCCCGCCTCGACCCGCTCGTCCTGCCGCTGGCCGCCGGAGCTGCCCGTCCCCGACCTGGCACTCAGCTCGGTCCCGGGCCTCTGGCCCTCGACACGTCCCCGCTCCCTGCCCACGCGAGCGGCGAAGGGGTCTTCACCATCCCGTACGGACCGGTGCGCTCGGGAGTGTTCGAGAGCGTCGAGTACCTGGTCGAGACGACCGGAGAGGAGATCCCCCACCTGCGTGCGCGCGTCTACCACAAGCACCGCGGGCTCGACAGTCGCTTCGGTGACCTCGGACTCCATGACGCAGTGCTTCTCGCCGAGCGAGTGGAGGGCACCTGCTCGGTCGCCCATGCCCTCTGCTTCTGCCAGGCGATCGAGACATTGGCCGGGCTCGAACCACCCCGAGTGGCCCAGCTCGTCCGTGTCGTGCATGCCGAGCTGGAGCGGATCGTCGTCCACCTCGATTCGGTCGTCCGCCATACCGAGGGCGCGGGCCAAGCGGTGGCCTACGCCCGCCTGTCGCGCCACAAAGAAGAGCTCATGCGCCTGCGGGCCCGGCTGTGCGGCCATCGCTTCGGACGCGGCGTGGTGGTCCCGGGCGGCGTGAGCGGGGCGCCGCAGATCGATCCGGAGGTCGCCCTCTCCCAACTGGGTCGGCTCGAGGCAGCCGTCACCGACGACACGCGGGCGCTCATGGCCACCGCTTCGTTCCTCGACCGCCTCCGGGGGACCGGGCGCTTGCCGGCCGACCTCGTGGCGGCCCACGGAGCTCTCGGCCCTGTGGCCCGCGGGTCAGGCGTCGTCGACGACGTACGGATCGAGCGCCCCTACGCCGCCTACCGGTACCTCGGCTTCGAGGCGGCCGCCGGCTTCGATCAGGGCGACGCCCTGGCGCGCCAGCGGGTCCGGCTGGTCGAGATCGCCCAAGCCTTCCATCTCGTCCGCCAGGCACTCGACGAGCTGACCGAGGCACCTCCGAGCACGTGGCGCGAAGAGATCGGGGAGGTGAGCGGCCTGGCCGTCTCTTCGGTCGAGGCGCCCCAGGGCGAGCTGATCTATCTGGTCGAAGTCCGCGCGAACCGACTCGAGCGGGTCAAGCCCCGGTGCGCCTCGTTCCACAATCTGGCGCTCTTTCCCCAGGCATTCCGGGGGGACATCTACACCGACTTCGTGTTCATCGAAGCGAGCTTCGGCCTCTCCATCGCCGGAGTTGCGGGCTGATGGCCTGGATCCTGCGGGGGCTTCGCGACGGGGTCGTGACTACCCGGTACCCTCGCCGCCCCGACGGGTACGGGGCGACGTTCCGCGGCGCCGTCGAGGTGACCGGCGCTGGTCAGGTCGCAGCCGAGGGGGAGGGCCCGGACACCGCCGGTGCCAGCGACGCCCTCTTCGACTTGTGCCCGACCGGTGCCATCACCGCTCTCCCCGACCCGGGCGACCACGTCGTCCGGCTTGACCGCGGGCGTTGCATCCTCTGCGGGCGCTGCGTCACGAGGCACCCGGAGCGGTTCGCCTTCTCGCCATCGGTGGAAGTGGCGTCGGTCGCCCGAGCTGGCCTCGTCGTCCCCAACGGGGCAGAGGACGAGGCGGCCCTCGCCCGCCTCCGCACGGACCTGGGTCGCCGAGTGAAGACGTTCCGCCGGTCGATCTACGTCCGCCACGTCGACGCCGGCTCCGACGGGGCCGAGGAATGGGAGATCGCCGCCCTCTCCAACCCGGTCTACGACGTGCAGCGCCTCGGGATCTTCTTCACCGCGACTCCCCGCCACGCTGACGTGCTCTTGGTGAGCGGCGTCGGCACGGCCGGGATGGCCGAACCGCTGCGGACGACCTTCGACGCCATGGCCGACCCCAAGGTGGTCGTGGCTGCGGGCACCGACGCAGTCAGCGGCGGGCTGGTCGCGCCGACGTACGCAGCCGGCACGGGGGTGGGCGAGGTCGTCCCGGTGGACGTCTTCGTGCCGGGGTCACCGCCGAGCCCCTTCAGCCTGCTCCACGGCCTCTTGCTCGCCGTCGGCCTCCTCCCTTCATCGAGAGGCCCCCGATGACGGCCAGCCTCCTTCTTGTCGCCGTCGTCGTCTGGGGCGTCGGGGCGGCCGTCGACCTCACCTTCGGCGCCGAGCGACGCTTGGCCCGGGCCATCCCCTTTGTCGCCGGGCTCGCCGGCAGCGGCGTCACGGCGGTGGCCGGCGTCCGCATGACCCTCGCTTCCCCGAGGACGCTGCACCTCGGGACCACCCTCGGGATCGGCGAGACGACGCTTCGTCTCGACCCGCTGGCCGGGCTCTTCCTCACGCTCGTCGGAGGACTTGGCGTCGTCGTGTCCGCCTGCCTGTTGAGTTGGTCGGCCCCTGCGGGGCGGGTGCGGGGGCATGGGACGGGAGCCGGCTACCTCCTTCTACTCGGCGCCGTCC
>JAKAQB010000007.1:0-31806 GCA_021811865.1 Actinomycetes bacterium
CGCCACGGCCGCGCACCCCCGGCGCCCGGCCGGCAAGGTTTCCGGTGGCCATAGCGGCGGAGTCACACCCGTTCCCATCCCGAACACGGAAGTTAAGCCCGCCAGCGCCGATGGTACTTGGGGGGTGGCCCCCTGGGAGAGTAGGACGCCGCCGGAATAGTCGTCGAAGAGGCCCCCGCTCGCCGGGGGCCTCTTTCGCGTGCCCGGGTAGGATGTCCCTCCTATGGCCGAAGCCCGGCGACCTTCCCGCTTTCCAGAGGACGCCGGCAGTGGCCGCCGCGGCTCGGAGGCACCCCCGCCACCGAGCAGCCGCCGTGCTGATCGGATGCCTGAAGCCCAAGGGCGGGCAGGCCGGCCCTCACCCCGAGCCGGCTACGGCTCCTCCGGGCGCACGCGCCAGGCTGCGTACGACTCCACCGGTCGGCCGGATGGCAAGGCCTCGTGGAAGGCACGAACCGGCGCGCGGCGCACGTCCCCGTCCCCTACGGGTGTTGGCGGCGACAGCGGGAGGCTGAGCGGGGCGCGCGGCGGATTGGAGGGTCGAGGCGGCGGGCGGGGTGCAGCGCGCAGCGCTGCCCGTCGCACGGGGGATGACGGCGAGATCCGGGTGCCGGCCCGCCGCGCCGGCAGTGGGGTCGGGCGGCCCTACCGGCAGCCCAGCGCCAGGCCTGGCCCCTCCGGACAGGCGGGTCGAGCCCGGCGAGGAGGGCGCACGGCCGGCTCCTCATCCGCCCGTTGGTCCGACGCCGCAGTGCAGGAAGGCGAGGGGGGCGACCCGCGACGACGAGCCGACTGGCACGACACGGACCGCCACGACGCTGCGACCGGACGGGCCGGGATCGCGCGACGGGGCCGGACCGGCGGTCAGGGCCGGACCGCCGGTCAGGGCCGGACCGCCGGTCAGGACCAGATGGGGTCCTCTACGACACGCCGCCCGGAAGACCGCGGCGGTTCCAGCCCCAGTCGCAGCAACAGCGGCACCGCCGCTCGGCCGAGCCCTCCCAGCGGCCGCCGTAGCGGGCCACAGGCCTCGGGGACGCAGCGCGACAGGCGTGGCGCGCCGGCGGGGCAGGACCGCTCAGGCGTATGGGCCACCGACGGCCGGGATCGCCCCCGCGGTGGCGGGTCGACCCGCAGCCGCGCCACCGGCGCTCCGCCGCGGCCAGACGAGCAACCTCGGCGCGCCGGTGCGCCCAGACCGCCCGGTGGCGGCTGGGGGTCGGTCGCCCGCCGGGGTGCCGCCGAGGTCATGCGCCAGCCGAGCCCCGACCGCCCGACCGCCTCGGAGGTGTGGCGGGAGGCCGCCAGCCAGGACCGGGGCCGGCGGCGGTGGGAGCCGGACGAGGTGTGGGTCGCCGAGACCGATGTGGACGAGGAGCCAGCCGCTAGGGGACGCTCACCCCTCCGCGTCGCAGGCAGCGCCGGGGCGGCCCGCGACGGTGAGGGCGACGCGCCACGAGGTCACCGCTACGCAGTGCCGCAGCCGGTGGTGGCGGAGCTCACCGCCGCCGTGGGTGCCCAGCGCGGCGGTCGGCTCGCCGGGCGGCTGGCCGACGCCAGCCGCGCCTACCGGCACGAGCGTTACCAGGAGGCGCGCCAGCTGTTGCGGCCGCTCGCCGCCGAAGCGCCCGACTCGCCGGCAGTCCGCGAGCTCAGTGGCTTGACCCTGTACCAGGTGGGCCAGTGGCAGGCTGCGGCGAGGGAGCTCGAGGCGTACCGGCACTTGACGGGCTCCTACGACCAGCACCCCGTGCTCGCCGACTGCTACCGCGCCCTCCGGCGCTACCGGGAGGCGGAGGCACTGTGGGACGAGCTGCGGGCGGCGTCCCCGGACGCAGACATCGTCGCCGAGGGTCGGATCGTGGCTGCCGGCTGTCGTGCCGACCAGGGTGACGTCAGCGGTGCTCTTGCCCTTCTCGAGAAGGGTTCTCGCCACGTCGAGCGCCCTCGCGAACGGCACCTCCGCCAGTGGTACGTCCTCGCAGACCTCTACGAGAGGGCTGGCGAGCTGCCGCGGGCCCGGGAGCTCTTCCGGCGGGTGGCGGCGGTCGATCCCGAAGCCTTCGACGTGCGCCAACGCATGCGCGCCCTGCGCTGACACCCCGGGCGCACCGGCACTTACGAGCTGCGGGTCACCCGAGCAGCCCGCGAACGAAAGATGACCGCCGGTTGCGGTCCCACCCCCGGCGTAGGGTAGGCGTCAGTCCTCTCGGGGTTCCTCCCTCCCCATCGCCCAGGTCTGCGTGGGCTCGACGTTCCCGGCCGGCCCGTGCCGGCGAACCCACGGAGGGATGACAGATGCTGAACGTGGTTGCGGTGTCCGGTCGACTGTCGAGGCCTGCCGAGCGACGGGTGCTGCCGTCGGGAGCGATGGTCCTCACGCTCGATGTCACGGTCCGCTCGTCGAAGGCTCCCGCCGAGACGGTGCCGGTCACCTGGGTGGAACCACCGGCGTGGGCGACCGCCCTGGACCTCGACCAGGAGGTACTGGTAGTCGGTCGGGTACGCCGGCGCTTCTTCCGCTCCGGCGGCACCACCCAGAGCCGCACCGAGGTGGTGGCCGAGCGGGTCGTGCGCCTGCCCGCCAGACGCCGAGCCCGGCAGGCCATCGCCCAGGTCAGCGCCCGGCTCGAATCGGCGGCGGCCGAGCTCGGCGCCTGATGGCGCCGCCTCGTAGCACAGCGGTGATCACCAGCCGATCATCCCACCTCGGCCGTGCCCGGAAGGGCGGCGCGCCGTGACGCCACCAGCCGTTCGAGGAGCACAGCGACGCCGTCGGCGGCGTTGCCGGGGAGGACGGCGTCGGCGGCCGCCAGCACGTCGGGGGCGGCGTTGGCCACCGCCAGCCCCCGGCTGGCCCACTCGAGCATCGTCAGGTCGTTGTGGTTGTCGCCCACGGCGACGACCGCCTCCGCACCCACTCCGAGCCGTGCGCACACGCGGGCGAGCGCTGTCGCCTTGGTGACCCCGACGACGCCGATGTCGACCCAGTCGAGGCCGGATGTGGTCAGGTGGACGGCGGTGCCGAGGAAGGGCGCGAGCCTGTCGATGAGGTCCAGGGCGGACGTGCCCGGGCGGCGGGCGATCAGCTTGATGCAGCCCTCCTCGAGCACCGGGGTCAGGTCGTCGGTGCCAAAGACGTCCTCCTCCCATTCGACCGGTCCCTCGAAGAACGCCACCTCGTGGGTGAAGCGGTCCAGGTTGTCGACGGCGAAGCGCACCTCGGGCTCCACGCAGCGGGCACGGTGCACGAGCTCGGCGGCCAGCTCGCCGGGGAGGTGGTCCACCTCGATGACCTCCTCGCGGTCCAAGTCGACGACGGCGGCGCCGTTGGAGCACACCCCGACCGGTCCGAGACCGGCTGTCGCCGCCAGCACCCACAGCGCCTGCGGCGGCCGCCCGGTGACCGGCACGACGTGCACCCCCGCCCGCCGTGCAGCGGCCACGGCGGCGGCGGTCCGCGAGGACACCGTGCCGCCAGGCGACAGCAGCGTGCCGTCCATGTCGGTGGCGACCACTCGCACCCGGCCGGGGTCGATTCCGTCCCACCAGGCCGGAGCGCTCGTCCTCACGAGGCGAGGCTACCGGCAGCGGGGGAGAGGCGATCCCCCGCCCGTGGGGTGTCGACCGGACCGACCCCGAGCGTAGGCTCGTCGGAGCACACCCGAGGAGGACTGGGCCATGGATCTGCAGGCGGTGTTGGGCGACGATGCGGACACGCTGCTGTCGCACGCGTGCAAGGGCATCGCCAAGGATGACCTCAACCTCCCCGGGCCGGATGCCATCGACCGGGTGATGGAGCAGAGCGACCGCCACCCCCAGGTCCTGCGCAACCTGGCCCAGCTGTACAACACCGGCCGGCTGGCGGGCACCGGGTACCTTTCGATCCTCCCGGTCGACCAGGGCATCGAGCACTCGGGCGCGGCCAGCTTCGCCAAGAACCCGGCGTACTTCGACCCGGCCAAGCTCGTCGAGCTCGCCATCGAGGGCGGGTGCAACGCGTTTGCCACCACCTTCGGGGTGCTCGGCTTGATCGCCCGGCGCTACGCCCACCGGATCCCGCTAATCGTGAAGCTCAACCACAACGAGCTGCTCACCTATCCCAACCAGTACGACCAGGTGATGTTCGGCTCAGCGGAGGAGGCCTACGACCTCGGCGCCGCCGGCGTGGGAGCGACCATCTACTTCGGCTCCGAGGAGTCGACCCGCCAGCTGCAAGAGGTCTCCGAGGCCTTCCAGGAGGCCCACGAGCTCGGCATGTTCACCGTGTTGTGGTGCTACCTGCGCAATCCCGGCTTCAAGAAGGACGGCGTCGACTACACCCTCTCCGCCGACCTGACGGGCCAGGCCAACCACATGGGGGTGACCATCGAGGCGGACATCATCAAGCAGAAGATGGCGGAGAACAACGGCGGCTACCCGGCTCTCGGCTACGGCCGCACCGACCCGCTCGTGTACGAGCAGCTCACCACCGACAACCCGATCGACCTGGTCCGCTGGCAGGTCGTCAACTGCTACGCCGGGCGGATCCCGCTCATCAACAGCGGCGGGGAGTCCAAGGGTGCCGGCGACCTGGCCCAGGCGGTCCGCACCGCCGTCATCAACAAGCGTGCCGGTGGTGCCGGCCTCATCACCGGCCGCAAGGCGTTCCAGCGACCGCTGCGCGAGGGCGTGGAGATCCTCCACGCCGTCCAGGACGTCTACCTCGACCGGAGCGTCACCGTCGCCTAGCTCGAGCATGCCGCGGGGTAGGCCCGGGCTGGCCATAAACTGCCGTCCGGCTTTCCGGCCGTCCTCACCGGTCGGGGCCGCCCCGAGGAGGCAGAGCGATGGCCGGCACCGCGACCCGAGCGCACCAGGACCTTCCCCACCGCGTGATCGACCGGGTGGTCGTCCGCTTCGCCGGCGACTCCGGCGACGGGATGCAGCTCACCGGCGACCGCTTCACGACCAGTTCGGCTTTGCTCGGCAACGATCTCTCGACGCTGCCCGACTTCCCGGCGGAGATCCGCGCTCCGGCCGGCACCCTCGCCGGCGTCTCGGCGTTCCAGGTGCACATCTCCGACCACGACATCCTGACGCCTGGCGACCGCCCCGACGTGCTGGTCGCCATGAACCCGGCCGCCCTTCGGACCAACATCGCCGACCTCGACCCTGGCTCGACGGTCATCGTCAACACCGACGCCTTCGAGGAGCGCAACCTCCACAAGGCGGGGTACACCTCCAACCCGTTGGAGGACGGGTCGCTCAAGGGCTTCCGTCTGTACAAGGTGCCCATGACCTCGATCACGATGGAAGCGGTCAAGCCGTCGGGCACCAAGCCCCGCGACGCCGAACGGTCCAAGAACTTCTTCGCCCTCGGCCTGATCAGCTTCATGTACACCCGGCCGGTCGAGCCGACCCTCGAGTGGATCCAGCAGCGCTTCGCCAAGACCCCGATGGTCGCCGCCGCCAACACCCTGGCGTTCAAGGCGGGCTGGAACTTCGGTGACACCGCCGAGCTGTTCGACTCCGTCTTCGAGGTCCGTCCCGCCCACCTCGAGCCGGGCACGTACACCAACATCTCCGGCAACACGGCGATCGCGTGGGGTCTGATCGCGGCCAGCCAGCTGTCGGAGCTGCCCCTCTTCCTCGGCAGCTACCCGATCACGCCGGCGTCGGACATCCTCCACGAGTTGTCGAAGCACAAGGACTTTGGCGTGCGCACCATGCAGGCCGAGGACGAGATCGCCGGCATCGGCGCCGCCCTAGGCGCCGCTTACGGCGGGGCGCTGGGGGTGACAACCACGAGCGGCCCGGGCATCGCCTTGAAGAGCGAGACGATGGGCCTGGCCGTGAGCCTCGAGCTGCCGCTGCTGATCCTCGACATCCAGCGCGGCGGCCCGTCCACGGGCCTGCCGACCAAGACCGAGCAGGCTGACTTGTTGCAGGCGATGTACGGCCGCCACGGCGAGTCCCCCATCCCGATCGTGGCGCCGGCCACTCCGGGCGACTGCTTCTTCGTGGCCATCGAAGCGGCGCGCATCGCCCTGCGGTACCGGACGCCGGTGCTCATCCTCTCCGACGGGTACCTGGCCAACGGCGCCGAGCCGTGGCGGGTCCCCGACGTGACGAGCCTGCCGGACATCAGGGTGCCGTTCGCCACCGCAGCCAACCACGAGTACCCCGACGGCACACCGGCGTTCTGGCCGTACCTCCGCGACCCCGACACGCTCGCCCGCCCCTGGGCCGTGCCAGGAACGCCCGGCCTCGAGCACCGCATCGGGGGCCTCGAGAAGGCGGACGGCTCCGGCGCCGTCTCATACGCCCCGGCCAACCACGACAGGATGGTCCGCCTGCGGGCGGCCAAGGTCGCCGGGATCGCGAGGGACATCCCCCCGGTCGTGGTGGACGACCCCGACGGCGACGCCGACCTGCTGCTGCTCGGGTGGGGGTCCACCTACGGGGCCATCGCCGCCGCCGCCCGCCGGGCGCGCGCCCGCGGGCACCGGGTGGCGACCGCCCACCTCCGCCACCTCAACCCCTTCCCGCCCAACCTTGGGGACGTCGTCCGCGGCTACCCCCGGATCCTCGTGCCGGAGATGAACCTCGGCCAGCTCGTCAAGCTGGTCCGCGCCGAGTTCCTGGTCGAAGCCATACCGCTGTCCAAGGTGAGCGGCCAGCCGTTCCGGGCAGCGGAGGTGGAGCGGGCTGTCCTCGACCTGCTCGGCGACACGGCGGCCGCCGGCATCGACCACACAGACGCCGCCACGGTGGCCGAGACAGTGGAGGACATCGCGTGACCGACGTCGCCGTCCCCGTGACGACCAAGAAGGACTGGACCAGCGACCAGGAGGTCCGCTGGTGCCCCGGCTGCGGTGACTACTCGATCCTGACCGCCGTACAGATGCTCATGCCCGAGCTGGGCGTGCGCCGGGAGGACACCGTCTTCATCTCCGGGATCGGCTGCAGCTCCCGCTTCCCGTACTACATGAACACCTACGGCATGCACTCGATCCACGGCCGGGCACCGGCGATAGCGACCGGACTGGCCGTGACCCGGCCCGAGCTGCACGTCTGGGTGATCACCGGCGACGGCGACGCCCTGTCGATCGGCGGCAACCACCTCCTGCACGCCCTGCGCCGCAACGTCGACCTGACGATCCTGCTGTTCAACAATCAGATCTACGGGTTGACCAAGGGCCAGTACAGCCCGACGTCGGAGGAGGGCAAGATCACCAAGTCGACGCCCTTCGGGTCGCTCGACCACCCGTACAACCCGGTCTCCCTGGCCCTCGGCGCCGAGGCGACGTTCGTGGCCCGCACCCACGACATGGACCGCAAGCACATGATAGAGACGTTCCGCCGGGCGCACGAGCACCGGGGTGCCTCCCTCGTCGAGGTCTACCAGAACTGCAACGTGTTCAACGACGGCGCCTTCGAGGGGATCACCGCCAAGGACGCCCGCCCCCACATGCTGGTCCCGCTGCACCACGGGGAGCCGATCCGCTTCGGCCCGCAGGGGGAGCGGGGCGTGGTGATGGACGACGGCGTGGCGCGGATCGTGGAGGTCGCCGACGCCGGCGTCGACGCCCTGGCGGTCCACGACGAGCACCGGGAGAACCCGAGCTTCGCCTTCGCCCTGTCCCGGCTGGCAACCGGTCCCCACACGCCCACGCCGGTTGGGGTCTTCCGGGACGTGCAGCGCATCGACTACGGCTCGCAGGTCAACCAGCAGCTGGTGGAAGCGACTACGACGAAAGGCCCCGCCGACCTCGCCGACCTCCTGTCATCGGGCTCGACCTGGACAGTGGGCTGAGCCTGCCCCCCGCCGGCGCCGGCGCGTCCATGACCAGGTTCTTGAACAGACTGCCAGGTGGGGAGGTGGCGCGCGGCGACAGGGTCGCGCAGAGCGAGGAGGCGGGCGCGGCGCCGGTGTCGTACCTCGCGGCCGCTGGAGCCATCGCCGCTGCAGTCGCCCTCGTCGTTGGCGACGGCCTCGCCAGAGGCGTGAGCTGGCGTTACCACGAGGTGGCCTCGGCGTGATCAGAACGAGCGGCGCTCAACACCTGTTCGTGGGAGGCAGCGGGTACTTGGTTCTCTCCGACGTGCGACCCCACCTGAGCGCGCGGCGGTCTCGGGTTGGCTCGGCGCCGGCTCGACGCCGCGAACCGCTCTCGACCAGGGAGTCGCCCCGCGACGTCGTCCAACCGGACATGGCGAGCTGCAGGCCGACCGGGTTGCCCTTGCCGAGACAGAGGGCGGTGAGATCAACGGCTGGCGCGAGGTCCAAGTTGGCTGGGACGTCCTCCATGACAGCGGGACTCCGGCAACTCATCATGCCCGCGTGGCCCGTTTCCTCAAGGCGCAGCACGTAGAGGCCGTCGTGGCCGACCACATGGGCCCGCCCATGCAGGACATGTTGGCACGCATGCACATCAGGGTCCTGCTCGGCGCTGGCGGCGACGCTCGTGAGGCCGTGATGGCGGCGATCCGGTAGCAGGCGCGTCCGGGAAGCGCCGCTGCGGCGTTGCGCCCCTCTCACCACCCCAGTGTGGTGGGCAGCTTCCGCCCCCGGCGGGCATGGAAGAGGTAGGCGCGCTCGAAGGCCTGCTTGGCGAGGAGCCACCGGCGACCCTCAGAGACCGTCGGGATCCGGTCGCGTGGCGGGCGGACCGGCTCGGCGGCCATGTAGACGCCGCGGTCGCCCATGTCGACCACGCAGCGGGCCGACAGCTCGGCCGTCGCGCCGTCGTGCCCATCGAGGCGCGCCACGAGGTCCCTCGCGGCGATCTCGGCCATCTGCTCGGTCATGTGACCGGTCTTCGGGAAGTTGACCGGGACGGGGGTCTCCCCGGCAGGCGGCAGGGCAACGGCGACCCCGACGGCGTAGACGCCGTCTGCTGCCGGGTGGCGGTAGTGGCCGTCGACGGGGACGAAGCCCTTCGGGTTGGAGAGCCCCGGGCTCTTCGCGACCGCTTCGACGCCGGCGAGGGGCGGGATGACGATCGAGCACAGCGAGGGGACCGGGCTCGCCCCCTCGGTCTCGACGGCCACTTCCGTGATCTTCGTGATCGCCGTCGAGGTGCGGTAGACGATGTCGCGCTCTTCGAAGGCTCCCTCGAGCAGCTGGCGGATCTTGCCCGCCCCGCCCATGCCCATGTGGCCGAGGAACGGCTCGGGGGTGAGCACGGTGATCGGGACCCGGTGGCGGAGCTTGTGGCGCCGGAGCAGGTGGTCGACCTCGAAGGCGAGCTCGTAGACCGGGCCGATGCAGCTCGCCCCGGGCGCGGCCCCGACGACGACGGGTCCCGGCTCGGCAAGCAGAGCCCGGATCGCGCCGGCGAGCTCCGTGGTCTCCCGGGCCGACATCGGCGAGTGCCCCGGCCCGTCGAAGGGGCCGAGGCCGTCGACGGCCTCGTTGGCGCTGCGGTGCCCGGTGGCTATGACGAGGAAGTCGTAGGGGTGTTCGGCATGTGTCGTCACGACGACCTTGTTACCGGTGTCGATGCCGGTCACGGTCTCGTGCGCGAAGGCGACCTGCTTCGACGCGAGCGGGCCGGCGAGGTCGAAGCAGATCTGCTCGAGGCTGCGCCGTCCCATCGCCACCCAGGGGAAGGAGGGGACGAACGCGAAGCGCTCGTCTCTCGCGACGAGGGTGATCTCGGCACGATCTCGACCGAGGCGCCGGCGCAGCTCGTAGGCAGTCGTCAGCCCGCCGAACGAGCCGCCGACGATCACGACCCGCACCCGCCCCGTCATCGCCGGTCCTCCTTCCCCCCGCAGCTTGGCGCGACCGGTCGCCGTAGCGCGCCGGCGCCCATCAGAAGGTCACGACCTTGTCGGCCCAGACGGTCCACTCGGTGACCTCCGCCATGTTCGAACGGCGGGCGCCTTCGAGAAGCGACTCGTCGGCAAACGCCCGGGCGTCCATGCACGTGCCGCAGCAGCCGACCTCACCGCCGTGGTGGAGGACGGCGCTCACCATCCGGTCGAGATGGTAGTAGCCGTCGGGCACCTTCTGGTTTGCGAGCGCGCAGCCGACCGCGTCGCCAAAGAGGAAGACGCGCACCTCGACGTCCTCGCGCCGTGCCAGCGAGCCGGCGAGGCGCAGGCCGTTGTAGGAGCGCTCGGTGCCATAGGGCGGGTCGTTCAAGACGACGAGGACCTTCATCGGGAAACTCGCTCTCTTGGCGGTGGGGATGAGCGCTCCGGCCTCGTTCCGGACCGGCGCGGCGGCGCCGAAGATGGAAAGGTTGTTCGACTCGGCGTCCCCGGAGATGAAGACGACCTCTCGGCGGGCTGCCCGGCAGTCATCGCCGGCGCCCCTCTGTCGCGTGCTCGCCGGGACGCGCCGTGTCGCGGCGCGCAAGCCCGGGCCGGTCGCCGGTGGCGACGGGCAGCCCGGCTTGGCGCCACTCGGGCAGGCCGTCCTCGAGGCAGCGCGCATCGAGTCCCCGAGCCCGGAGCGTGGCGACGGCCTCGGGCGCGAGGAGGCAGAGCGGGCCCCGGCAATAGGCGACGACCTCGAGAACCGGGTCGAGCTCGTCAAGGCGGGCCTCGAGGTGCTCGAGGGGGAGCGAGATCGCTCCGGGGATGTGACCGGCCGCGTACTCCTCGGCTGGCCGGACGTCGAGGACGACCACCGAACCGGCGCGGGCCCGCTCCAGTAGCTCGGTGCGCGTCACCCGTTCGGTGTCATCGGCGCCGGTCGAGCGGAGGATCTGGTCCACCTCGGCGAGGCGTGCCCGGCCGAGCTCGCCGAGCGCGGTGACGAAGCCGCAGACCTCCTCGCCAGCGGCGCGGTAGTAGACCCGCGTCCCATCACGGCGTGTCTCGACGAGCCGGGCCTGACGCATGACCTGCAGGTGCGCTGACGCCGTCGAGAGCTTCAGGCTCGTGGCAGCCGCAAGGGCTTCGACGCTGCGCTCGGTCTGGCAGAGCAGGTCGAGCAGCTCGATGCGCTTGGGGTGCATGACCACCTTGCCGATCCGGGACAGCTGCTCGTAAAGGTCCGCTCGACCGGCTTCGTGTTGACGTTCCACAGAACTATGGATAACAGGTCACGGAGATACCTGCAACATGGCAATAGATGAGGTCCCCACCAGGGGACTAGTCGATCAGCTCGCGGACCACGAGGCCGGTGCGCGGCTTGGGCCAGAAGAACGTCGTCTTCGGCGGCATGCGCACCCCGCCGTGGGCGACGGCCGCGATCTGCCCGACGGCCGCCGGCCGCAGGAGGACGGCCGCCTGCGCGTGGCCGCCGGCTACCGCCGCAGCGCAGAGGTCCCAGCCGTGCTGGAAGTAGAGCTGGTGGGGGGGTAGCCCGGCGAGGGCGACGTCGAGGCGGCTGGAGTCCAGGTCGTGGGTGGCGGCCTCCGCCGTCGTCGCCCGAGGCTCGGCCAGCCACGTGCCTGCCGGGGTGACGACGGCGAGAGCCCCGGCTTCGACCATGCGCCGGCCGATGCTGGCGTCCACCGCTCCGGTGGGTGCCAGCTCGAACCAGGGCTCCAGCGCCGCCGCCAGGTCGAAGCCGTCGGGGAGGCCGGAGATGAGGCGGTGGATGGCACCGACGGTCAGCTCCCCCTCCGCCAGCTCCACCATGAGGGACATCACGAGATCGTGGTCGCCGGGCCGCTCGCTGGTCGCCTGGCGCTCCTCGGCCTGGAAGGCCAGGGCCGTCTCGTAGCGGTGGTGGCCGTCGGCGATCAGCGCCGGTGACGACCCGACGGCGTGGGCGATGTCGTCCACCTCGTGGCGGTCGGTGATCGGCCACAGCTCGTGGCAGACCCCGTCGTCGCAGCTGGTCCGCTCCGCCGGGTGGGGATGGCGGGAGGAGCCGAGCAGGTCGGTGAGCCCAGCCGTGGGCGACAGGCACCAGATGGGGGAGAGGTTCGCCCGGGTGGCCCGCAACAGCTGCAGGCGGTCCGATCGCGCTTTGGGTGTCGTCTGCTCGTGGGGGAGGATGCCCTCGCCGGGAGGCTCGAGCCCCAAGGCGCCGATCACACCGACGGTGGAGCGGGGCGCCCCGAGCTCGTCGGGGTAGGTCATCCGATACCCGTAGAACGCCGGCACCCGGTCGCGGTGCAGGATGCCGCCGTCGCGCCATGCATCGAGCAGCTTGGCAGCCGCCAGGTACGGGTCGTCGCCGTCCTCGGCCCGCGGCAGCTCGAGGCGCACGACGTTGGCCGGACTTCGGGCCATGAGCCGGGAGCGTTCCTCGTCGGCGATCACGTCGTAGGGGGGGCACACCACGTCGTCGAGCGACGAGATGTGCGAGAGCGAGTAGCGCAGTCCCGAGAACGGCTCGAATCGCGGCATCCTCCCTAAGTACTCCCCAGCGGCCCCGGCAGCAAGCAGAACCTTGCTGACCAGGGCAAATCGGACCCGGCGATCCGTGCGAGACTGCCCGGCCGTGACCTGGGTGATCGACGTCGACGGCGTGGTCTGGCTGGCGGGAACGCCCATTCCGGGCGCCCCGGAAGCGATACGCCGGTTGCGTGACGCCGGTGAGCAGGTGGTGTTCGTCTCCAACAACTCCGGGCCGACGCTGGCGGAGTACACGAGCCGCCTCGCCACCGCCGGCGTGGACGCCCGCCCGGCGGACCTCGTGACCTCTGCCCAGGCAGCCGCCTCGATGCTCTCCCCCGGCCAGCGCGCCGCCGTGGTCGGCGCCGAGGGGATCCGCGAGGCCCTCACCGAGCGGGGCGTCGCCGTCGTGGCGCCCGACGCCGTGCCCGGCCCCGACGCCGTGGTGGTGGGGCGCAGCACCACCCTCGACTACGACGAGCTGGCGGCGGCCTCCGCGGCCATCCGCAACGGCGCCCGCTTCGTTGCCACCAACACCGACGCCACCTACCCGACGGGTGACGGCCCGCTGCCCGGCGCCGGGGCGGTGGTCGCCTTCGTGGCGACGGCCTCGGGCCGCCAGCCTGAGGTGGCAGGCAAGCCGCACCGGGCGGCGGCCGAGCTGGTGCGATCCCGCTTCGGACCTCCCCGCGTCATGATCGGTGACCGCCCCGACACCGACGGGGCGTTCGCCCTCGCCGTCGGCGCACCGTTCGCCCTGGTCCTGTCCGGCTCCACGACGGCGGCGGACCTCCCGGTCACGCCGGCGCCGACCCTCGTGGCCGCCGACCTCGCAGGAGCGGTCGAGCAGCTGCTGGCCGGCACCGGTTGACTAGCCTTGCGCCATGGGTCCCGATGAGCGGTTGAAGCGGTACCAGGAGTCCGGCGCCGAGCTCCTCGAGGGCGCCCGCGCCAAGGCGGAGGAGCTCCTACGGGACCTCGCCGCCATCGGGGAGTCCACGACGCAGCGCGCCGGTGCAGCCGTGGGTGAGCTGCGCGCCGGCGGCCGGCGGGGCAGCGAGCAAATCCTCGAGTTGATCCGCAAGGAGGTCGCCTCCCAGCTCTCCGCGTTGGGGCTCGCCACCAAGGCGGACCTCGCCGACCTCGAGCGGCGCCTCGGCGGCGGCGCCCGCCTGCCCGCTCGGGGGTCGAGCACCGCTGGGCGGGTCGCGGCCACCAACGCCCGTGCCGCCGAGGCCGGGCGCGGATCGCCGGCCTCCTCCGCCTCGGCGGCGACCCGGCGCGCCGCCGCCAAGACCGCGGCCGCCGCCAACGCCAGGCCGGCGAAGAGGGCGGCTGCGACCCCCGAACCCGGTACCAGGAAGGCAACGCCCAGGAAGGCAGCGGGTACGGCGCGCAAGGCGCTGGGCGCCCGGAAGTCCCCAGGCCCGAGCTGAGCCCCCGCCGCCGCCTCGACGCCGAGCTGGTACGGCGGGGTATGGCGGCGAGCCGGGCACAGGCCGCCGAGCTCGTCGCCGCCGGGCGCGTCAGCGTCGCCGGCGCCCCGGCGGACAAGGCGGCCCGTCTCGTCGCACCGGGAGAGGCGGTCACGGTGGCCGGGCCACCGGGGCGCTTCGTCGGGCGGGGAGGCGAGAAGCTGGATGCCGCCCTCTCCCGCTTCGGCATCGACGTCACCGGCCGGGCGGCGCTCGATGCCGGCGCGTCGACGGGCGGCTTCACCGACGCCCTGCTGCAGCGGGGCGCGGCGCGCGTCGTCGCCGTCGACGTCGGGCACGGCCAGCTCCACGAGCGCCTCCGTGCCGACCCGAGGGTCGACAGCCGGGAGGGGGTCAACGTGCGCCACGCCACGCCGGCGGCGCTCGGCGGGCCGTTTCGCGTCGTCGTCGCCGACCTGTCGTTCATCTCGCTGCGCACGGTGGCTCCCGCCCTCGTCGCCCTGACCGAGGCCGGCGGTGACCTCGTCGTCCTCGTGAAGCCGCAGTTCGAGGCGGGGCGCCGCGAGGCGTCACGGGGGCGGGGGGTCATCCGCGATCCCGCCGCCTGGCGGGACGCCCTCAGCGGCGTGGCATCGGCCATGACGTCACAGGGAGCGACCATGATGGAGGCGATGGTCTCCCCGATCCGCGGCGCCGGCGGCAACGTCGAGTTCGTCCTCCACCTCCGCCCCGGCGGTCCCGGCAGCCCCGGCGGCGACCCGGGAGCTCTTGTCGAGGCGGCCCTGGCCGAGGCGGCCGGGGCGGGCTGATGGCGGCGGTCGGCCTCGTCGCCCACGAGGAGCGCCCCGAGGCCGTCGCCATCCGGGAGCGTGCCGCCCGGTGGCTCGAGCGACAGGGCCAGGAGGCCCGCCGCCTCGACGTCACCGACCGCGCCGCCGGTGCCGAGCTCTCCGGCCTCGACCTGGTCGTGAGCCTGGGGGGCGACGGGACGATGCTGCGGGCGGTGCGCGTCGCCGCGCCTGCCGGCGTCCCCGTCCTAGGCGTCAACCTCGGCCACCTCGGCTACCTCACGACCCTCGAGCCGGCCGACCTCGAGGACGGCCTGCGGCGCTTCTTGGCCGGCGACCACACCCTCGACCGACGGACGACCCTCGAGGTCTGCCGGCGCCGACCGGGCGGTCTCGTCGACGGCGAGCGCCACTTCTGCCTCAACGACGTCGTCCTCCAGCGACCCGGCGGCGGCCACACCATCCGGGTGGAGGTCGCCGTCGACGGCCGCCCCTTCGTGGCGTTCGCCGCCGACGCCCTCATCGTCGCGACCCCGACCGGCTCGACGGCCTACAACCTCTCCGCCCGGGGGCCGATCGTGTCGCCCAGCGCCCGGGTGCAGATCGTCACGCCGGTGGCGCCGCACTCGCTGTTCGACCGGTCCCTCGTCCTCGATGCCGGCGAGCGCGTCACCGTGCGGGCGACCGACGGGCGGCCGGCAGACGTCGTCGTGGACGGGGTCCTCGTCGGGGGGCTCGGCGACGGGGAGGAGGTCGAGATACTCGCCGGCAAGGATGCCTGCCTGGTCACCTTCGAGGGCCGCGACTTCCCGGAGATCCTGCGGGCCAAGTTCGGCCTCGACCAACCGTAGGCGCCATGCTGCTCGAGCTGCGGGTGCGGGACCTGGGGGTCATCGACGACCAGACGGTCCTGCCCGGACCCGGCCTCACCGCCCTCACCGGCGAGACGGGGGCGGGCAAGACCCTCATCGTCGAAGCCCTCGGCCTGCTCGTCGGCGAGCGGCCCGACAGCCTCCTCGTGCGACCGGGGGCGGAGGAGGCCATGGTCGAGGGCCGCTTCGGGGCCGCTCCCGGCGAGGCGATCCTCGCCCGGGCCGTGTCCGCCGCCGGGCGTTCGCGCGCCTACGTCGACGGGCGGATGGCGAGCGCCGCCGCCCTCGCCGAGCTCGGCGCCACGCTGCTCGACCTGCACGGCCAGCACGCCTCCCAGTCGTTGCTCGCCCCGGCGGTCCAGCGTGCGGCCCTCGACGCCGCCGGCGGCGTGGAGCGCGGCCGCCTCGACGAGGCCCGCCGGCGGCTGCGCCAGCTCACCGGCCGGCAAGCCGAGCTCGGCGGGGATGCCCGTGCCCGGACCCACGAGGTGGACCTCCTGCGCTTCCAGCTCGCCGAGCTCGACGCCGCCGACCTGGCGGACCCCGAGGAGGACGACGCCCTCCGTGACGAGGAAGAGCGCCTCGGAGACGCAGTCGCCCTGCGCAGCGCGCTGGGGGCCGCCCACGACTGCCTCGCCGGCGACGGCGGCGCCCTCGACCGCGTCGGCTCGGCCGTGGCAGCCCTGACCGGCTCCCGGCCGCTCGCGGCGCTGCTCGAACGGCTCCGGGGCGTGGTCGCCGAGGTGGCCGACGGTGCCGACGAGGTCCGGGCGGCCGCCGAGGGCGTCGAGGAGGACCCGGAGCGCCTGGCGTGGGTGGGCGCCCGGCGCCACGCCCTGCGGGAGCTGCGGCGCAAGTACGGCGACACGCTGGCGGAGGTGATCGCCTACCGGGAGCACGCCCGCCGCCGGCTCGAGGAGCTCGAGTCTCACGACGCCACCGCCCGGGAGCTCCAAGCCGAGCGCGCCGCCATCGAGGAGGAGCTCGTCGCCGCCCAGACCGAGCTGGGCGCCGCCCGGAGGGCGGCGGCACCACCGTTCGGCGCAGCTGTCGAGGCCAGGCTGAAGCAGCTGGCGCTGCCGCGGGCGCGCTTCGAGGTGCACGTCGAGGGGACCGCCGGCGAGGACGTCACCTGGCTGCTCGGCGCCAACCCGGGGGAGCCCGCCCTGCCCCTCGCCAAGGTCGCGTCGGGCGGCGAGCTGGCCAGGACGATGCTGGCCGTCCGGCTCGTGCTCGGACAGGCCGGCGACCCCGAGGGGGCAGGCACCGAGAGGACGCTCGTCTTCGACGAGGTCGACGCCGGCATCGGCGGCGAGGCAGCCACGGCCGTGGGGCGCGCCCTGTCTGCGCTGGCCGACCACCACCAGGTCATCGTCGTCACCCACCTCGCCCAGGTCGCTGCCTTCGCCGACCACCACCTCGTGGTGTCCAAGGACGTCAAGGCCGCCCCCGCCGGGGAGCGCACCGTGGCCCGGGTCCGGGCCGTCGACGGGGCGGAGCGCGTCGCCGAGCTGTCCCGGATGCTGTCGGGGCGGCCCGCCAGTGCGACGGCCCGCTCCCACGCCGAGGAGCTCCTCCGCGAAGCGCGGCCGGTCCGCAGCCGGAAGGGGCGGGGACGGTAAGCTGACCAGGGTCTTGTTGTGAGCGACCGGTCCGAGCGAGGAGGAGGCCACTTGGCGAAGCACATCTTCGTCACCGGAGGTGTGGCCAGCTCCCTCGGCAAGGGTCTCGCTGCCTCCTCTCTCGGACGCCTCCTGAAGAGCCGTGGCCTCCGCGTCACGATCCAGAAGCTCGACCCCTACATCAACGTGGACCCCGGGACGCTCAACCCCTTCGAGCACGGGGAGGTCTTCGTCACCGATGACGGCGGCGAGACCGACCTCGACCTCGGGCACTACGAGCGGTTCATCGACGAGAGCCTGCACCGCGACTCCAACGCCACGACCGGCTCCATCTACCAGAGCGTGATCGCCAAGGAGCGTCGAGGAGACTTCCTCGGGCGCACCGTGCAGGTCATCCCGCACATCACCGACGAGATCAAGGACCGCATCCGCCGGCTGGCCGCCGAGGACACCGACGTGGTCATCACCGAGATCGGCGGCACCGTGGGCGACATCGAGATCCTGCCCTTCCTGGAGGCGATCCGGCAGCTGCGCAAGGACGTCGGGCGGGACAACGTGGCGTTCGTCCACGTGACCCTCGTGCCGTACCTCGGGCCGTCGGGCGAGCAGAAGACCAAGCCGACGCAGCACTCGGTCACCGAGCTGCGCAGCCGGGGCATCATCCCCGACGTCATCGTCTGCCGGTCGGACCGGTCGATCTCCGAGGGCCTCAAGCGCAAGATCTCCAACCTCTGCGACGTCCCGGTCGAGGCGGTCATCTCCTGCGTGGACGCCCCCAACCTCTACGAGATCCCCCTCGCCCTCCACGAGGAGGGACTCGACGACTACGTGTGCCGGCTGCTGCACTTCGACGAGACCGACCACGCTCTCGACCTGGTGTCGTGGGAGCGCCTCGTCGAGCGCATCGAGCGCTCGACACGCCCGGTCCGCATCGGGCTCATCGGAAAGTACGTCAACCTCCAGGACGCCTACCTCTCGGTCGTCGAGGCCCTGCGCCACGGCGGCTACCACCACGGCGCCGTGGTCGCCATCGACTGGATCCAGGCAGAGGAGGTCGAGGGGCTCCTGGCCGAGGGCCGGCTGCGGGACCTCGACGGCATCGTGATCCCCGGCGGCTTCGGGGAGCGGGGGATCGAGGGCAAGATCGCCGCCGCCGGCTACGCCCGGGAGCACGGGGTGCCCTGCCTCGGCCTGTGCCTCGGCCTGCAGGTCATGGTCATCGACTTCGCCCGCAACGTCGTGGGCCTCGAGGGGGCCAACTCCCGCGAGTTCGACCCGTCGTCGCCGCACCTGGTCATCGACTTGATGGACGAGCAGCGGGAGGTCGTCGAGAAGGGGGGCACCATGCGCCTCGGCGCCTACGTGGCCCGCCTCCAACCCAGCTCGCAGGTGGCGGCCGCCTACGGCACCGAGGTGGTGTCCGAGCGCCACCGGCACCGCTTCGAGGTCAACGTCCGCTACCGGGCCCGCCTCGAGGACGCCGGCCTCAGCTGCTCGGGCGTGTCGCCCGACGACCGCCTCGTCGAGTTCATCGAGTTGCCGGGCCATCCCTTCTGGGTCGGAACCCAGGCCCACCCCGAGTTCAAGAGCCGCCCCGATCGGGCCCACCCGCTCTTCCGAGAGCTCATCGGCGCCGCGCTGCAGCGGGCCGAGGGCAGGGCTCCCCGCCTCCTCGAGCTGGAGAAGCTCGAGAGGCCGGTCGCCTGAAGGTGGCGGGCACCGGCGGGTTCGTCTCCCGCGGCGAGGACCTGCTCTACGAGGGCAGCCTCATCACCGTCGCCCGGGGGCACTTCGCCGCGCCGGACGGCACGCCGTTCGACCGGGACGTCGTCCACCACCCCGGCGTCGTCGTCGTCGTGCCCCTCGTCGAGCCCGGCACCGCCCTCCTCGTCCGCCAGTACCGGGCCGCTGTCGGCGCAGCGCTGCTCGAGCTTCCCGCCGGCAAGCGTGACGTCGCCGGCGAGCCGACCGAGACCACCGCCCACCGCGAGCTCGTCGAGGAGGTCGGGCGCCGCGCCGGCCACCTGGAGCTGCTGGCGCGCTTCTACAGCTCGCCCGGCTACTGCGACGAGCTGGCCTGGCTGTACCTGGCCACCGACCTGACCGAGGTGGCCGACGACCGCCAGGGCGTCGAGGAGCAGGCCATGACGGTCCACGAGGTGGCCCTCGCCGACGTGGAGCGGATGATCGCGGCCGGCGATCTGCTCGACGCGAAGACGATCGTCGGCCTCACCCTCGCCCGGGCGCGCCTCGCGTAGCCGTTCCACACCGTACCGTGGCGCCCGTGACGTCACCGCCGGCGCCCCGGCGGCGCCTCCACCCCCAGATGCTGATAGCCGTCGCCCTCGTCGCGATCGCCGTGTGGGGCCTGCGCCACTCGATCGGGATGCTGACCGTCTGGGAGCTGGTGGTCATCATCCCGTCGATCATCCTCCACGAGATCTCCCACGGCGTCGTGGCCCTGGCCTGCGGGGACGACACCGCCAAGCGGGCCGGTCGGCTCACCCTGAACCCGATCAAGCACATCGACCCGATCGGCAGCCTCGTGCTGCCCGCCGTCCTGGCCCTGACGGGCCTGGGGCTGTTCGGCTACGCCAAGCCGGTGCCGGTGAACCCCCGCAAGTTCCGCCATCCCCGCAACGACTCCATCCTGGTCGGCCTCGCCGGCATCACCACCAACCTGGCGCTGGCCGGCGTGTCGATCCTCGTGCTGCGGGCCATCACCTCTCCCGCCGGTCGCCGCCAGCTGCTGTACACGCCGCTCGGCGCCATGTCCCTGCCGGTCGAGTTGCTGTTCCTGCTCGGCATCATCAACGTCGTGCTGGCCGTGTTCAACCTCCTGCCCATCCCGCCCCTCGACGGCTCCGTCCTCGTCGAGCGGCTGCTGCCCTCCTCCGCCCTCCCGGCGTGGTGGCAGGTCCGCCGCTACGCCATGCTGGTCCTGCTCGTGCTCGTCTTGTGGGACCCGCACGGCTTCCTCGGCCAGGTGCTCGCCCCGGCGGAGAACGCCTGGGCCCACATCCTCTCGGCGTGAGCGCTCAGCGGGGCGGGAGCAGGCCGACGGCCTCCTTGGCCCGCGCCAGGGTCGCGGCGGCGACGGGCTGGGCCCGCTCGGCTCCGGCGCGCAGGACCTTGTCGACCGTCGCCGGGTCGGCGCCGAGCTCGCGGTAGCGCGCCTGTATGGGGCGCAGCAGCTCCGTCACCGCCTCGGCGGTCGCCGCCTTCAGGTCCCCGTAGCGACCGTAGTCGCGGGCCACGTCGGCGGGCTCGCGGCCCGTCGCGCCGGCCAGGATCTGCAGCAGGTTGGACACCCCCGGCTTGGCGTCCGGGTCGAAGCGGACGGCGTCGGCCCCGCCGTCGGTGTCGGTGACAGCCCGGCGGATCTTGCGCCCGATCACGGTGGGCTCGTCGAAGAGGCCGATCATGCCCTGGTCGCTCTCGGCTGACTTGGACATCTTGGCGGTGGGGTCCTGCAGGTCCATGATCCGCGCCCCCCGTCCGGCCGGCGGGATCACCGCCTCGGGGACGACGAACACATCCCCGTAGCGCCCGTTGAACCGCTCGGCCACGTCCCGAGTGAGCTCGAGGTGCTGGCGCTGGTCGTCGCCGATGGGCACGTGCGTCGTCCCGTACAGGAGGATGTCGGCCGCCATCAGGGTCGGGTAGGTGAACAGCCCGACTCGGGCGGCCTCCTCACCCCCCTTGACGGCCTTGTCCTTGAACTGCGTCATGCGCCGCAGCTCACCCATGCTCGCCGTGCACTCGAGCAGCCATGCCAGCTGCGGGTGCTCTGGCACGTGGCTCTGCACGAACAGGGTGCAGGCCTCCGGGTCGAGCCCGGTGGCGAGCAGCAGGGTGGCCATCGCCCGCGTCTCGTCGCGCAGCTCCGCCGGGTCGCGGGGGACGGTCAGGGCGTGCAGGTCGACGACGCAGTAGTACGACTCCCCGGCGCGCTGATCCTCGACCCAGTAGCGCAACGCACCCAAGTAGTTCCCGAGGTGGACGCCGCCGGTGGGCTGGATGCCCGAGAAGATCCTGGCCATCCCGCAATCGTAGGGGGCGGCACACCTACGCTGGACCGGTGCCCTACACGGTCAGCACCCCCGTCTTCGAGGGCCCCTTCGACCTGCTGCTCCAGCTGATCACCCGGGAGCAGGTCGACCTGTGGGAGGTGTCCCTGTCGGCCATCGTCGACGGCTACGTCGCGACGCTCGAGTCCATCCAGGCCGGCCTCGACCTGGAGACGGCGACGGAGTTCTTGCTGATCGCCGCCGTCCTGCTCGAGATCAAGACCCGCCGCCTCCTGCCCGGCCCCGACGACGTCGAGCTCGACGAGGAGCTCGCGCTGTGGGAGGAGCGGGACCTGCTCCTCGCCCGCCTGCTCGAGTGCAAGACCTTCAAGGACGCCGCCGGCGCCCTCACGCGGATGATGGACAACGCCGGCCGGTCGTACGCGCGGACCGCCGGGCTGGAGGAGCGCTTCGCCGGCCTCGCCCCCGACCCTCTCGAGGGCGTGACCGCCGAGCGGCTGCGCGACGCCCTGCAGCTCGCCCTCACGCCCCGGCCCCGACCCCGAGTCGACCTCGACCACGTGGCGCCAGTCCGGGTCAGCGTCGCCGACGCCGTAGCCGAGCTGGTGGAGGAGTTGCCCAGGGTGGGGAGGATCACGTTCGGCAGGCTGACCGCGGCGCTCGGCGAGCGCCTGGAGGTGATCGTCCGGTTCCTCGCCGTGCTCGAGCTGTGCAAGCAGGGCCGGTTGGAGATCGAGCAGGCAGGCAACTTCGCCGACCTGCACCTGCGCTGGATCGGCGGCGGTGGTGACGGCGGCGCCGGCCCCGACCTCGCGCTCGAGGAGTACGCCGGCTGATGGCCAGCGAGAGCCAGCGGGCCATCGAAGCGATCCTCATGGTCGCCGACCACCCCATCGAGGCGGGCCTCCTCGCCCAGGTGCTCGAGGTCTCCCCCTCCCGGGTGGAGGAGCTGTGCGCCGAGCTGCGGGCCTCCTACGAAGCCGACGACCGGGGCTTCTCGATCGTGAGGGTCGCCGGCGGCTACCGCTACCAGTCGCACCCCGACCTCGCCCCCTACGTCGAGCGGTTCGTCCTCGAGGGCCGCCACGCCCGCCTGTCCGCCGCCGCCCTCGAGACCCTTGCCATCGTCGCCTACAAGCAGCCCATCTCCCGAGCGCAGGTGTCGGCCATCCGGGGCGTCAGCGCCGACGGCGTCCTGCGCACCCTGGAGCAGCGCGGGTACGTCGCCGAGGTGGGTCGCGACCCCGGCCCCGGCCAGGCCGTCCTCTACGGCACCACCGGAGCGCTGCTCGAGCGCCTCGGCCTGGACTCCCTCGCGCAGCTGCCCCCCCTCGGCCAGTTCGTGCCCGGCCCGGAGGTGGTTGAGGCCCTCGAGCGCGGGCTGCGTGCCGATGCCGCCGCCCGGCCGGGGGGCAGCGCGGATCCGGCAGCTGGAGGGGACGCTCTTTCGGCAGGACCCCTCGACGACAGCGACGGATGAACAGCGCAGGTGAGGGAGTCCGGCTCCAGAAGCTCCTCGCCCAAGCCGGCGTCGGCAGCCGCCGCGTCAGCGAAGGCCTGATCGCCGACGGCCGGGTCACCGTCAACGGCCAGGTCGCCGACCTCGGCCGCCGCGTCGACCCCGACAGCGACCGGGTAGCGCTCGACGGCGTCCCCGTCTCCGTTCGCCCCGGCCTCGTCCACTACCTGCTCAACAAGCCCGCCGGCGTCGTGACGACCGCCTCGGACCCCGAAGGACGGCCCACCGTCGTGGATCTCGTCCCCGCCGAACCCCGGGTGCACCCTGTCGGTCGCCTCGACGCCGACACCGAGGGCCTCCTGCTGCTCACCAACGACGGCGAGCTCACCCACCGCCTCACCCACC
The DNA here is from genome assembly GCA_021811865.1 of Actinomycetes bacterium. The sequence continues at coordinate 22,902 of JAKAQB010000007.1, forward strand.
CCCGCTTCGGGGTCGACAAGGAGTACCTCGCCCACGTCGACGGCGGCGCCCTGCGACCGGCCGAGCTGCGCCGCCTCCGGGAGGGCGTCGTGCTCGACGACGGCCTCACAGCGCCGGCACGCGTCGCCCAGCCCCAACCCGGGATGCTCCGCATCACCATCCACGAGGGGCGCAACCGCCAGGTGCGCCGGATGTGCTCGGCGGTCGGCCACCCCGTCCTCCGCCTGGTGCGGGTCCGCATCGGCCCGCTCCGGGACCCGACCCTGGCGCCGGGCCGGTGGCGCCTGCTCACGACCGCCGAGGTACGTCGCCTGGAGGTGGCCGCCGCCGCCGACCCCGGTCCCGGGCCCGCTGCGGGGGCGGCCGGGGCCGGCGGGAGCCGAGCCAGCCGGGAGTAACCTGACCCGCCGTGCCGATCCACCGCCGACGCCGGTGAACCCCACAGCTCGCCGCGCCCAGGTCATCGGGACGGGACTGATCGGTGCGTCGGTGGGGGCGGCTCTGCGGGCGCGGGGCTGGCACGTCACCGGCAGCGACCTCGACCCCAACCGGACCGAGCGCGCCGTCACCCTCGGCCTCCTCGACACCGCCGGCGACGACCCGCAGGCGGCCATCACCTTCGTCGCCACGCCGGCGGGCGAGGTGGTCGGCGTGGCCCGCCGGGCGCTCGCCGGCGGCAGCGTCGTCACCGACGTCGCCGGCATCAAGGGCCAGATAGCCGGCGCACTACCCGAGCCGCTGTTCGTCGGCGGCCATCCCATGGCCGGCTCGGAGCAGCAGGGTCTCGACGGCGCCGACCCCGACCTGTTCCAAGGGGCGACCTGGGTGCTCACGCCGACCGCCACCACCTCACCGGATGCCTACGCGCTCGTGCAGTCCGTGGCGGCGAGCCTCGGCGCCCTGGTCGTCGCCGTCCCCCCGGACCGCCACGACCAGCTCGTCGCGCTCGTCTCCCACGTACCCCACCTGACCGCCGCCACCCTCATGAACCTCGCAGCCGACTCCGCTCTCGAGCACGGAACCCTGCTGCGGATGGCGGCTGGTGGGTTCCGCGACATGACCCGCGTCGCCGCAGGCGACCCGGGCATCTGGCCCGACGTGTGCCGCGACAACCGCGAGGCGATCGTCTCGGCCCTCGACGCGCTCATCGACGCCCTCTCCGACATCCGCGGCACCGTCGCCGCTGCCGACCGCGACTCACTCCTCAAGCACCTCGAGCGTGCCAGCGAAGCCCGCCGCAACCTCCCGGTCGGGGCGCCGGCACCGCGTGAGAGCGTCGAGGTGCGCGTCCCGGTGCCCGACCGCCCCGCCGTGCTCGCCGAGGTGACCACCCTCCTCGCCGAGGTCGGGGTCAACATCTACGACATCGAGATCGCCCACTCGGCCGAGGGCGGTGGCGTGCTCGTCCTCGTCGTCTCGGCGGCGGCAGTCCCGCTCGCCCGGGAGGTCCTCACCGGGCGGGGCTACCGGCTGTCGGTGAAGAGGATGGAAGGGTGAGCGAGCTGACCGTCGCCCCGGCCGCCAGCGGGCTCGGCGGCCGGATCCTCGTTCCCGGCGACAAGTCGGTGTCGCACCGGGTGTTGCTGCTCGCCGCGCTCGCCACCGGCACCTCGACGCTGCGTGGGCTGTCCACAGGGCTCGATGTGCGCCACACCGCCCGGGCCATCGCCGCCTTCGGTGCCGGCGTCTCCTCCTCCGACGGCGGCCGAAGCGCAGTGATCCGTGGCGGCCCGGACCGGCTCCACGAGCCGCAGGACGTGGTGGACGTCGGCAACTCGGGTACGGGCATCCGGCTCCTGGCGGGCTGGGCCGCCGCCCGACCGGGGCTCACCGTGCTCCGGGGGGACGCCTCGGTCGCCCGCCGCCCGATGGGAAGGGTCGCCCAGCCCCTCCGGGAGATGGGCGCCCACGTCGACGGGCGCCACGACGGTGGCTACCCGCCGCTCGTGGTACGGGGAGGCGGGCTCGTCGGGATCGACCACGAGCCGGCGGTGGCCAGCGCCCAGGTGAAGTCGGCCGTGCTCCTCGCCGGGCTGGCCGCCGAAGGTGACACCACCGTGCGAGAACCGGTCCCCACCCGACGGCACACCGAGGAGCTGCTGGAGCGCTTCGGCGCCGAAGTCGAGTACGGGAGCGGCTGGGCGGTCGTCCGGCGAAGCGAGCTGCGGCCGGCGGACGTGGCGGTGCCGGCAGACCCGTCCCACGCCGCCTTTTGGGCGGTGGCCGCCTCCGTCGTACCCGGCAGCGACATCGTGGTCGAGCGCGTGTACCTCGGCCCGGGCAGGGCAGGCTTCGTCGACGTCCTGCGCAGGATGGGGGCGGATATCACCGTCGAGGACCCCGACCCCGCCGAGCGAACGGCCACCCTACGGGTCCGCTGGGCGGCCCTCCACGGTACCGATGTGGGGGGGGCGGAGGTCCCCGATGTCATCGACGAGGTCCCGGTCCTGGCGGTGGCGGCGGCGTTCGCCGAGGGGAGAACGACGTTCGGGGATGCCGGTGAGCTCCGGGTGAAGGAGAGCGACCGGATAGCAACGACCGTCGCCGCCCTCCGGGCCCTCGGCGCGACCGCCGAGGAGCGACCCGATGGACTCGTCGTGGACGGCGCCGGCGGGGAGCGGACAGGCGGGGGATCCCCCGGCGGCCGGCTCCCAGGCGGCCGGGTGGACGCCGCCGGGGACCACCGCATCGCCATGGCTGCCGCCGTCGCCGGCCTCGCCTGCGCCGGCGGGGCCACGATCACCGGCTGGGAGGCCGTCGCCACCAGCTACCCGGGGTTCGAGGAGGACCTCCAGCGGTGCAGGTCGTAGCGATCGACGGGCCGGGCTCGGGGAGGACCTGAAGCGGTGCGGGTCGTAGCGATCGACGGGCCGGCCGGCTCAGGGAAGTCCACCGTCGCCCGGGCCGTGGCAGCGCGGCTCCGCCTCGACTACCTGGACACGGGCGCCATGTACCGTGCGGTGACCTTCGCCGCCATCCGGCGCGGCATCGACCCCGAAGACGCCGCGCTCGTAGCCGAGCTGGCCCGGGAGATCACCCTCGAGGTGGCCGACCAGGTGATGGTCGACGGCGTCGACGCCACCATCGAGATCCGCAGCCCGGAGGTGACCCGCGCCGTGAGCACTGTGGCCGCCAACCCCGACGTCCGCAAGGAGCTCGTCGCCAGGCAGCGGGAGTGGGCCCGGGCTCACGGTGGTGGGGTCATCGAAGGCCGCGACATCGGCAGCGTCGTGTTCCCCGAGGCGCCGGTGAAGGTCTACCTCACCGCCGACGACAGCGAGCGGGCGCTGCGCCGCAGCCGCGAGATGATCGACCTCCGCTACGACCAGGTCGCGGCCGACATCGCCCGGCGGGACCACGCCGACTCGACCCGTGACGTCTCGCCGCTCGGCGTCGCGCCAGACGCCGTTCGCATCGACACCACCCTCAGCACGGTGGACGACATCGTGCAGCAGGTGCTCGACCTCGTGGCGGAACAGGAGCCATGAGCGAGCGGGGCGGCGGAGGTGAGGACATGGGCCAGCCGGTAGGTGGGAGCGGGGGTGGGGGTGGAGGTGGGGGCAGGACCGGGCCGGTCGGGGGCAGCCCCTCCGCCCGCGCCCTCGCCTGGTACGGCTTCGCCCGGGGTGTCGTCGAGCTGTTCGCCCGGGTCGTGTGGCGCGTCCGGGTCCGTGGCCGGGAGAACGTGCCCCGACACGGGCCGTTCGTGCTCGCACCCGTGCACCGCTCCTACGTGGACACGCTCGTGGCCGGATGCGTCGTGCGGCGACGCATCCGCTTCATGGGCAAGGAGGAGCTGTGGGGGTACCGGTGGTCGGCGCGGCTGTTCAGCTCCCTCGGCGGATTCCCGGTGCGCCGCGGTGCTCCCGACCGCGAGGCGTTGCACATCTGCGAGCAGGCGCTGCGCGCCGGCGAGCCGGTCGTGCTCTACCCCGAGGGCACCCGCCAGTCCGGGCCGGTCGTGCAACCGCTCTTCGAGGGCGCCGTGTTCGTCGCCGCCCGGGCCGGCGTGCCGATCGTTCCTGTGGGCATCGGTGGCAGCGAGTGGGCCATGCCCAAGGGGGCCCGCGGCATACGGCCCATGCGGATCTGCGCTGTCGTCGGCCGGCCGATCCGCCCCCCGGCCCGCTCCGAGTCCGGGCGCGTCTCCCGCAAGGCCGTCGCCGAGCTGACCGGCCGTCTCCACGATGAGCTCCAGCGGCTGTTCGATGAGGCGTTGCGAGACGCCGGACGCGCCAGCGGGGCGGAGGGCGGCGGGTCTGCTGGCGGCGGGCCGGGGCGGCGGGCGGAGGGCGGGTCTGCTGGCGGCGGGGCGGAGGGCGGCGGCGGGGCGGACGGCGGTCGCGGACCGGCGTGAGCACCGCCACTCCTGGGCCCGCCTCGGCCGAGAGCACGGTTGCTGCTCCACCTGGAGGCCGCCACAGTGGGGCATCCCCCGGATGCCTCTTCGACCGGATCGTGGCCGGCGACGTCGCCGCCCACGTGGTGCTCGACGAGCCGGCGGTCGTCGCCTTCCTCGACCACCGACCCGTCTTCCCCGGGCACGCCCTCGTCGTCCCGAGGGAGCACTACCAGTTCATCGCCGAGCTGCCTGATGAACTGCTCGGCAGGCTCGCGGGCGCAGCCCGGCGGGTCGCCACCGCCCAGCGAGCAGCTCTCGGCAACCCCGGTACCTGGATCGCGCTCAACGACGTCGTGAGCCAGAGCGTCCCCCACGTGCACTTCCACGTGGTACCCCGGCGTCCCAAAGACGGGCTCCGGGGATTCTTCTGGCCGCGCAGCAGGTACCCCGACGAGGCCGAGGCGGCGTCGATCGCCGAAGCGATCCGAACAGCGTTGGTCGCCGGCGAGGGAGGTGAGACGAGCCATGAGGGCTGACCGGTCGGCGGGGCCACCCGTCGCGTCGGAGCACCACTGCCAATCCGGCCGCGTTCCGCCGGCGCGGCAGTGAGCACGGCCCCATCGCTCGCCGGCTCCGACTCGGAGCCGGGGGGCCGGTCGCGAGCCCTCGTCGGCGCCGGCCTGGTGTTCGCCGCCTTCAACCTGCGCGCCACGATCGCGGCGGTCGCTCCAGTGCTCACCCAGCTCCAGCGGAGCGACGGACTGTCGTCGGCCGGGGCTGGCGTGCTCACGTCGGTCCCGATCGTGTGCTTCGGCGCCTTCGCCCTGGTGACACCCGCGCTCCTCCGGCGGACCAGCGCCCACCGGCTGCTCTGGCTCGCCGTCGCAGGTGTCGCAGCGGGAACCGTCCTGCGGTCGCTCCCCGGCTTGGCCGCACTCTTCTCAGGTACGTTCCTCTTTGGCGCTGCCATCGGAGTCGGCAACGTCGTCGTGCCGGCGCTTGTGAAACGGGAGTTCCCGCGCCAGGTCGCGCTCCTCACCGGCCTGTACGCGATGGCACTCTCGGCCGGCGCCGCCCTGGCCGCTGGCGTCACCGTGCCGATCGAGCACCTCGCCGGAGTTTCGTGGCGGCTGGCGCTGCTCTGCTGGGCGGGGCCCGCCGTGCTCGCCTTGGCCTTGTGGTCACCGAGCGGCGGGGCGCAGCGCGAGCGCGGCGGGCGTGGCGGAGCCCGGTCGGCGGGCGGCGGGGGGCGGCGGCAGGGAGTGGACCCACACGCCGCCCCCCTGTACCGCAGCGGGCTGGCGTGGGCGGTGACAGCCGTCATGGGGCTGCAATCCCTGAGCTTCTACGCGCTGTTCTCCTTCGTACCAACACTGCTGGAGAGCGCCGGCATGGGCTCCACGACGGCGGGGGCACTGCTTGCTGTCTCCCAGATCGCCAGCCTTCTTGCCGCCTTCGTCACCCCGACGCTGGCGCGGCGGCTGCGGCGGAGCTGGCTGGCCGTTGCCGCCGCCGTCGGGCTCAACGCCGTGGCACTCGGCGGCCTCGCCGCCCACCCGCACGGCACAGGGCCGGTCCTGGTCTGGATGCTCGCCATGGGAGCGGGGCAGGGATCGATCCTCAGCCAGGCTCTCGGGTTCATCGTGCTGCGAGCACCGAACCCGGATCAGGCAGCGAATCTCTCGACCATGGCACAGGGTGCCGGCTACCTCGTCGCCGCCACCGGGCCGTTCGCCGTCGGCGCCCTCCACCAGCTCACCCGTGGATGGGGTATCCCTCTCGCCGCGCTCGGCGGAGCGCTGGTCGTGGAGCTCGCCGCCGGCATCGTCGCCGCCGGCGACCGCCACGTGCCGCCCGCCAATCCGTAGGGGGCCGCCGCGGCCCGCCCGCTAGCGTTCGGGCCGTGCTGCTGCGCATGTCCACGCTCTTCATCCGCACCCTGCGCGAGGACCCGGTGGACGCCGAGCTCCCGAGCCACAAGCTGCTCGTCCGAGCCGGCTACGTCCGGCGGCTCGGGCCCGGCATCCACTCCTGGCTGCCGCTGGGCATGATCGTGCTGCGCAACGTCGAACGGGTCGTCCGCGAGGAGATGCTCGCCATCGGCGCACAAGAGGTGCTCTTCCCTGCGCTCATCCCCCGGGAGTACTTCGAGCGCAGCGGTCGCTGGCAGGACTACGGCGACAACATCTTCCGGCTGCGGGACCGGCGCGACGGCGACTACCTCCTGGCACCCACCCACGAAGAGCTCTTCACCCTGCTCGTGAAGTCCGAGTACTCCTCCTATCGAGACCTGCCGCTGTCACTGTTCCAGGTCCAGACCAAGTACCGGGACGAGGCGCGGCCGCGTGCCGGCGTCCTGCGAAGCCGGGAGTTCGTGATGAAGGACTCCTACTCGTTCGACGTCGACGACGAAGGGCTCGACCGCTCCTACCAGGCGCACCGCAGGGCGTACCAGCGCATCTTCGACCGGCTCGGGTTCGACTACCGGATCGTCTTCGCCGTGTCTGGCGCGATGGGAGGGTCCGCTTCGGAGGAGTTCATCGCGCCGACCCCGTCGGGCGAAGACACGTTCGTGCAGTGCGACACCTGCGACTACGCCGCCAACGCCGAAGCGGTCGAGATCGCACCGCCCGAACGCCCCGCTCCGGGCGGCGGCCCCATCCCGGCCACGGAGGTACTCGACACGCCCGACACGCCGACGATCGCGTCGCTGGTCGACCGGCTGAACGCCATGGGGTTGGGCCGTAGCTGGACGGCTGCCGACACGTTGAAGAACCTCGTCGTGAAGACCCGCGCCCCCGGCGCCGGCCACTGGGAGCTCCTCGTCGTCGGCGTGCCGGGCGACCGCGACGTGGACATGAAGCGCCTCGGTGGCCAGCTCGAGCCCACGCAGGTGGCGCCGGCCGGGCCGGAGGACCTTGCCAACCACCCCGGGCTCGTCAAGGGCTACATCGGACCGCAACAGCTCGCCGCGCTCGGTATCCACTTCCTCGTCGACCCCCTCGTCACCGAGGGCTCGGCGTGGGTGACTGGAGCCAACGAGGCGGACAGGCACGCCATCAACGTGGTGCGGGGAAGGGACTTCCAGCCTGCCGGCGAGATCGGTGCCGTCGAGGTCCGCGACGGCGACCGTTGCCCCCGCTGCGGGCATCAACTGGAGGTTTCCCGGGGAATCGAGCTCGGCCACGTGTTCCAACTCGGGCGCAAGTACGCCGAGGTGTTCGGCCTCGAGGTGACCGGCCCCGACGGCAAACCCGTCACCGTGACCATGGGATCGTACGGCGTCGGCATCACCCGGGCGGTCGCCGCCCTGGCCGAGCAGACGCTCGACGACCTCGGCCTGCGGTGGCCACGCGAGGTGGCACCCGCCGAGGTGCACCTGATCGCCACCGGAAAGGGCGAGCAACCCTTCGATGTCGCCGAGGAGCTCGCCGGCAAGCTCGTCAGCCGAGGGGTACGGGTGCTCTACGACGACCGGCGTGGCACCTCGCCTGGGGTGAAGTTCGGCGATGCGGAACTGCTCGGTGTCCCCCTCATCGTCACCGTGGGGCGGGGGCTGGCTCAGGGCGTGGTGGAGGTCCGGGACCGCTGGACCGACGAGCGGGCGGAGGTAACCCTCGGAGAGGCACCCGAGGAGATCGTCCGGAGATCCGCCGGACAGCGGTAGCGCCGGCGGCGCCTCGGGCCGGCGGCGCCTCGGGCCGGCGGCCTCTCGGGCCGGCGGCGCCTCGGGCCGGCGGCCTCTCGGGCCGGCGGCGCCTCGGGCCGGCGGCGGCAACCCCCTGGCAGGGTCTCTTCGTCGTGTCGGCTTCACCTCGGTCCAGCAGGTCTCGCGTCACCTGACCGGCACGGTGCGCCTCCCCGATCCGACCTGATCACGTCACCGTCACCGCTGCTCGCTCATGCGCCAGCGCTTCCCGGATCTCCGCCACGACTCGGCGGCCGTCGTGGACGATGTCGGTCCAGGTGTAGACCAATACGATGCGCCCCTCCAGGCGAAGTCGGTTGCGACGGCGCTCGTCGGCGGTCTTCTGTTCGGGCGATGCGTGGAAGGCGTACCCGTCGAGCTCGACGAACACCGTGCGGCCCAACTGCGCATCGATCCGGTAGCACCCTGCCGGTCCTGCCGCCACCTGGGTCACGACGGGCGCGAGACGTGCCCATGCACAGAGGCGCAAGAAGCGGCTCTCGAGAACGCTCTCCGGCGGCTTGCCGCCGAACCCGCGCCGGTCAAGCGTCTCACGTAGGGCCGCCGGTCCACGCCGGCCCGGGCGGGCCGAGCGGTCGATCTCGGCGAACAGACCCTCGACAGAGACGAGCCTTGACACGATCGCTCGATCGACGGGCTCGTCGAGGTCCGCGGGATCGAGGTCGACGGCCAGGTCGACGATGGTCCGGAGGGGATCGGTGCATGGCAGGCCCCACCGGGTCGATACGCGGTCCACCGGCAAGCTGGGCCGGCGCACGACAGCCCCGGGAGCGCGCGTCGGACCGTCACGTGGGACGGTGATGACGGGACGAGATGGTGCGGCCGCCAGCCCCCAGAGCCATGCAGCGGAGGCG
>JAKAQB010000007.1:31816-89117 GCA_021811865.1 Actinomycetes bacterium
CGTGAGGAGACACCGCCTCGGGACCCCCCGCCAGGATGGCGATCCAGAGAGCCTGCGGAGGGCTGAGCGGCGCGGCACCCGCACGCACGACCTTGCGTCCCACCGCCTCCCACTCGCCACTGCGCAGCCGAGCGCGAACCTGACCGGCCGTGACTCCGAGGCGGACGAGTTGATGCCTGCCGGCGACGCCATGCTGCCGGCGGAAGAGATCACGAACCTCTCTCAGAAGTATCCTAGCCATTTCCATAGTATGTCATAGCTTCTCGCCTCGGTGAAGTCGATGCTCGGTGTCAACGGCGCCCGGGTGGACGCGAACCAGGTCCGAGATGGAGGCGCATCACATCACCAGCTCGGTGCATCCAGTGCACCCCGGGGGGTTGAGGAGCGGTTTCTGACCGCTGTGCACCGACCTATGGCCACACTCACCGAGGAACCGGCGCAGCGTGCCCCCACTTGGCTATTGACACGGCTCGACACACAAGAACGCCACCCACGCTCCGGTGCGGCCGATCTTCAGCCAGCCTCGAACCCAGCAGCACCTTCAGAAGGGTGTCTCGTATAGTCGCCGTGGCGATGCTCGTCCTTGGTAGCGCCTGCCCGGGGCCGCGGCGTCGGGGCGACCGCGCGCCCGACCGCGCGCCCGGCCCTGCGCCCGACCGACACCAACACCCACCAGCCGGCGACGATGCTGCCGGCCGACAACAGCCCCGGGCTGTAGAGGATCCCGAGCCGTCGTTTGCCACCCGGATGGGACCGAGCCAAGCGCGAACTGTGCCGAGCCAGGCACGACGCCGGCCGGCCACGCGGGAGGACGCCCAGCCACGCGGGAAGGATGCTCACTGGGCCGGACGACGCCTCGCGAGAGAAAGACGTCCCAGCTCGGTGCATCCACTGCACCTCGGGGGATCCGGGAGCGGTAACGGTCCGCTGTGCACCGACCTTCTGGCGACGCGGCCAGCCCGGCCAGCCCGGCGAGCACGCCGGTCAAGCTCCGGTCAGGCTCCGGTCAGGCTCCGGCCAGCACCAGCTAGCCCTCCCAGCTCCGCCAGTGCCGCCAGCGCCGCCAGCGCCTCCGCCGCGTCAACGTCCCGGTCCTCGAGTGCCTCCGCACCGGCCGCCGGATCACCCCCGGGTGCGAGCATGGCGACAGCAGCGACGGTCGCCACGGCTCGCAACAGCTCCCGCAGCTCTGGGGGCGGGCCGAAGTACTGATCCTCGTCAATGGCGTGAACCTCCTCGACCCCGCCGGCGGGGGAGAGGCGCGCGACGACAGCGCGGACGAGCTCCTCCGGTGCGGAGGCGCCGGCGATGACGCCGACCACACCAGCGAGGTCGTCGGGCAGCTCCTCGGGGCCGTTGACCCGCAAGGTGCGTGGGCAGCCGGCGGCGATCGCCGTGCGCTCGAGGGCGAGCGTGTTTGAGGAGTTGGCGGAGCCGATCACGACGACTTCGTCACATCGGGGCGCGATCGCCTTCAGAGCGGTCTGGCGGTTGGTGGTGGCGAAGCAGAGGTCGGAGTGGCCGGGGACCCAGATGTCCGGCCACCGCTGCTGCGCGTGATCGAGCAGGGCCTTCCACTCGTCCAGCGCGAGGGTGGTCTGGGCCAGGAAGGCGACTGGGCCTTCGGGGTCGGGCAGGGCGTCGATCTCCTCAGCTGACTCCACGCGGTGGATGGCGCCGGGCGCGACCGCCATCGTCCCGATCGCCTCCTGGTGGCCTTCGTGGCCGACGTAGACGATCGTGTAGCCCTTGCCGGCGCGGACTTTGACCTCGTGGTGCACCTTCTTCACGAGAGGGCACACGGCGTTGACGACCGCACCGCCGGCGTCGCGGGCGGCAGCGACTACCTGAGGAGGCGATCCGTGGGCCGAGAGCATGAGGGGCGCACCCGGCGGGACATCCTGGACGTCCTCGACGAAGACGACGCCGAGAGCCCGGAAGCGTTCGACGACGACCTGGTTGTGAACGATCTCGTGGTAGCAGTACACGGGCGGCTCGAAGACCCGAACCATCCAAGCCAGCGCCTTGATGGCCATCTCCACCCCGGCGCAGAAGCCCCGTGGGGAGGCGAGTAGGACCTGGTCCACTTCCACCGCCCAAGGGTACCTACCGCCCGACCGCACCCCGACCGCACCCCCGGACCCCCTCCCCCGACGCCCACCGCCGGCCTCCCGCCCGATCAGCCCCTATCCTGGTATGGCCATGTCCTTCCCGCGCGTGGTGGCGGTCACCCCCGGGTCGCCCGCCGCCCGGGCCGGTCTCCAACCAGGCGACGAGATCCTCGCCCTGGACGGCCAGCTCCCCCGAGACATCATCCAGTACCACCTGCTCGCCGACCGTGACGTGCTCGAGGTGGAGCTACGCCGCGGCAACCTGGAGCTCACCGCCACCGTGGTGCGCGACGCCGGCGCTCCCCTCGGTCTGGAAGTCGACGCGGCGCTGTTCGATCGGGTCAGGACCTGCGACAACCACTGCGAGTTCTGCTTCATCCACCAGCTCCCGAAGGGACTGCGCAAGAGCCTCTACACCCGCGACGACGACTACCGGTTGTCCTTCCTGTACGGCAACTTCACCACCCTCACCCGCTTCACGGAGGCAGACCTCGAGCGGGTCGTCACCGAGGGGCTGTCACCGCTCTGGGTCTCGATCCACGCCACCGACCCGGACGTGCGGGCTCGGATGCTCCGCAACCGGCGAGGCGCGACGAGCCTGCGGTGGCTGCGGGCGCTGCTCGACCACGGCATCGAGGTCCACGGGCAGGTCGTGGTCTGCCCCGGCGTGAACGACGGGCCCATCCTCGCCGACACCCTCACCGGTGTGCTCGATCGCTTCCCGGAGCTCGCCAGCGCAGCGTGCGTGCCGCTCGGCGTGAGCCGGTTCAACACCAGCCCGGCGTTGCGGCCCCACACCTCTGGCGAGGCAGCCCGGGTGGTGGCGACGGTGGAGCGCTGGCAGGAGATCTTCGACCAGGCCCTGGGTCGATCGCTCGTGTACGCCTCCGACGAGTACTACCTCCTGGCCGAGCGGGAGCCACCCCCACTGGAGCACTACGGGGAGGTCGCCCAGCACGACAACGGCGTCGGCATGCTGCGGGCCTTCGAGGCCCGCTTCGGGGGGCGGGCAGCTGCACCGCAAGGCGGTCCGAGCGGCTTTTTCCATTCGGTCGACGGCGCGCCCGCCACCGGCTACCGGGCTGCTCGTACTGTCGGCGCGGTGACGCTCCGGCCCCGCCCGACGGCCCCGGTCACGGTCATCACGGGCCGCTACGCCGCCCCGTGGATCGACCGCCTCGCCCGCGGCCTACGGCCGGACACGGAGGTCGTTGCCGTCGACAACGCGTACTTCGGCGGCAACATCGCCGTCGCCGGGCTCCTCACCGGGGACGACGTCGCCCGCACCCTCGCAGGCCTGCCGTCCGGCCGCCGCTACCTGCTCCCCGACGCGTGCCTCTCGGGCGGCAGGTTCCTCGATGGAGCCGCTCTGGGGGATCTGCCCCGGCCGGTCGAGGTCGTCGCCGCCGACGGCGCCGCACTCCGCAAGGCGTTGCTGGCCGGCAACATCGCCTCCGTCGCGTGAACGCAGGCGCCGCCGATGTGGCGGTACAGGGGGCCGGCCGGCCCACCGTGGCCGTCGTAGGCAGGCCAAACGTCGGGAAGTCGACGCTGGTCAACCGCATCATCGGCCGGCGCGAGGCGGTCGTCGAGCAACGGCCCGGGGTCACCCGCGACCGCAAGCCTCTCGATGCCGAGTGGGCAGGGCTGGAGTTCACGATCGTCGACACCGGGGGTTGGCTGGCGGGAGGCGACCGCCTCGAGCGCGCGGTGAGCGCTCAATCCCAGCGCGCCGTCGCGGAGGCCTCCGCCGTGCTCTTCGTCGTCGATGCCACCGTCGGGATCACCGATGAGGACGCACAGGTCGCCCGGATGCTTCGGGCGTCATCGGCACCGGTGCTGCTCGTCGCCAACAAGGTCGACGGGGACAACCGGGAGCCCGACGCCTGGGCATTCACCCGACTGGGGCTCGGTGACCCCCATGCGGTCAGCGCCTTGCACGGTCGGGGGACAGGCGACCTCCTCGATGAACTGGTGGCGGTCCTGCCCGCCCCCGCCGCCCCCGCCACCCCCGCCGCCCCCGCTACCCCCGCTACCCCCGCTACCCCCGCTACCCCCGCCACCACCGCCCCACACCTCCGGGTGCCGTCGGTTGCGATCGTCGGGCGCCCCAACGTCGGGAAGTCAACACTGTTCAACCGGCTCGTCGGCGACGAGCGCTCCGTCGTCCACGACCTGCCGGGCACCACCCGGGACACAGTCGACACGGTGGTGTCCACGGAGGGGGGCGCCCTGCGCTTCGTCGACACCGCCGGCATGCGCCGCCGGGCGAAGGAGGCGGAGGGCGCCGAGTACTACTCGCTCGTGCGTGCCCTCCAAGCCATCGACCGGGCCGACGCCGCCCTCCTCGTGATCGACGCCTCGGCCGGCATCACCCGCCAGGACCAGCGCCTGGCGGAGCGGCTCGACGCGGCAGGCAACCCCGTCGTCATCCTGCTCAACAAGTGGGAGTCCCTCGAACCCGAGGCCCGTCAGACGGTGCTTGCCGACGTCGAGGACCGCCTGGCGTTCCTCGCGTACGCACCGGTGCTGAAGGTCAGCGCCAAGACCGGCCTCGGGGTCCACAGGCTGCTCCCGGCGCTGCGCACCGCGCTGGAGGCCTACAGCCGACGGGTGCCGACCGCCGAGCTCAACCGGCTGCTGGCGGGGGCTCAGGTCGCTCACCGCTCACCTCACGGCCGGGTCCTCTACGCCACCCAGGGTGCCACCGATCCGCCGACGTTCACGCTGTTCGCCACCGCCAAGCTGCCCGCCACCTACCTGCGCTACCTGGAGCGGCGGATCCGGGAGCACTTCGACCTCGGCCCGACGCCGATCAAGCTGCGGGTGCGGCCCCGGGCCGACTGACGCGGCGCGTGACCGAGCTCCACACAGGGCGCCGGCTGGCTAGCTCGACGGCCGCGGTCGGCTGACCGCCGGGCCGCCGCCGGGCCCCTGCACGGGGGCAACTACCGGCCGGGGGTCCGCCTCTTGGTAGCTTCGTGGGCATGGTCGCCCAGCCCTGGCTGGCCGCGGCAGCGGTGCTGTGCCTGATCGCCGCGATCCTCTGGGGTCGGGCGTCGTCCCGAATGGCCCGCGCCGCCCGCCGCATCGAGGCCGAGACCGCCGGGGGGACGACCGGAGACGAGGCCGCCGAGCTGGCCCGCATCGCCTACGAGAAGGACCTGCACAACGCCGTCCTCTACCTGGTGCTCACAGTCGGCTTGGGGGTCGCAGCGGTATCCCGCTCACCCTGGTTCGAGATCCCCCTGCTGGCCGTCGGCATCCCGGTCGCGGTAACGCTCAGGTTCGCCCCTCGCGTCGCCGACGAGGCCCGCCACGCCGAGAACCGGTCCACGCTCGAGAGGCGAGCCGAGGAGGTGCTCGTGCAGCAGGACCTCGCCCCGCGCCGGTGGAGCGAACGCCTCGCCCCCGAGGAGCTGCCTCCCATCGAGGGCTTCGAGCTGGGCCGCGTCTACGAGCCCGGCTCGGGGCTCATGGCCGGCGACTTCTACGATGTGTACCAGACCGGTCCCCGCCGCATCGCCTGCCTGATCGGCGACGTCGCCGGCCACGGGGTGGAGCCGTCGATCACCGCCTTCCAGGTGAAGTACCTGCTCCGCAACTTCCTGCTTCAGTACCGGGACCCCGCCCAGGCGCTCGAGGAGCTCAACAAGGTCCTGTCGGTGACCGGTCGCCCGGAGGATCTCGTGTCGGTGTGCGTGGTCGTGTTCGACACCGAGGCCGGTACGTTGCGCCACGCCTCGGCGGGGCACCCGGCGGCGTGGCTGTGGCACGACGGGGGGATGCGCCCCCTGCGGGCCACCGGACCGCTGCTGACCCTCGACCCCGAGGCGTCCTACGTGTCGAGGGAGCTGCCGTTGCTGCCGGGCGACCTGCTCCTGCTCTACACCGACGGCCTTGCCGAGGCCCGCTCGGGGGGACAGCTCTTCGGGGAGGAGCGGATCGCGGCGATCGTGCGTCGGGACCCGGGCCAGGGCGCGGACACGATCGCCAAGTCGGTCCTCGCCGCCGCCCGGGACTTCGCGTCCGGGCGGCTGACCGACGACGTCGCCATCCTGGTCGTGCGGCGGAACTGAGCGTCACGGCGGTAGCGTTGCCGGGAGAAAGTCCTCGCCGGCCGCGGCGGGACGGCGCCGACGGGAACCCGGGCGCCGCGTTGGAGGCCCCGGTGCCCTGGTGCGACGACTGCAGCAAGTTCTGGAACCCCCCGAGCCTGGGCGAGCACGGCGAGTGCCCGACGTGCGGGACGGTCATCGCCACCCCGTCGAAGGGGGCGCCGTGGCACTTCAAGGTCATGCTCGTCGGGCTGATCGGCTACCTGATCTACCGGGTGTACTGGCTCGCGACCTGGCTGCCCAAGCACGTCTGAGACCCCCGGCTACGGGCCCCGGCGCGCCCGCTCGCGCCCAACCGCTCGGCGGCCCTCACCGGCGCGGGTCGAAGGGAGCGAGGGCGCCCGGCATCCGGCCCGTGACGATCTGCTCGGCGAGGAGCCTGCCGCTGGCGGGTCCGAGGGTGATCCCCCACATCCCGTGCCCTCCGGCCACGAAAACCGCAGGATCGTTGGTGGCGCCGACCAGTGCCAGGCCGTCGGGCGTGATCGGGCGGGGGCCGACCCAGGTGTCGGTGACGCTGTCCCAATCGACGCCGGCGAGCAGCGGGCGGGCGGACGCCAGGAGCGCCTCGAGC
Organism: Actinomycetes bacterium; assembly: GCA_021811865.1. The sequence continues at coordinate 38,620 of JAKAQB010000007.1, forward strand.
CGGTCGCGCCGCAGCGGGGCGTCGGGTGACCGGAGCTCCATGGTGCCGCCGATGCGGAGACCCCCCCGGTAGGGGGTGCAGGCGACCCGGGGGCGCGGGAAGTAGACCGGACAGGGCACGGCTGCGGCGGTGCGGACGCTGAATGAGTAGCCGCGCCCGGCCCTCACGGGGGTGCGCACCCCGAGGCCGGCCACGAGCTGGTCGAGCCAGGCGCCGGTGGCCACCACCGCCACGTCGGCGTCGAGGTGCTCGCCGGCGGCGCTTCGCACCCGGACCGCACCACCCGGAGCGGGCCCGATCCCGGCGACCTCCCAGCCGGATCGCACGACCCCACCCCGCTCACCGACGGACCGGGCGAGAGCGAGCACGAATCGTCCCGGGTCGATGTACCGCTGGCCGCGCACCTCGAGGGCGTAGCCGACCCGCCATGACAGCTGGGGGACTGCTGCCCGGGCTGCCTCGGCGTCGAGCGCGGCGACCTCCAGGTGCTGGCCCGCCGACGCCACCATCTCGAGCTCCCGGCGCAGCTCGCCGCCCTCCTCGCGGTCGTTGAAAGCGGCCAGGATCGGCGACCGAACGGTCTCGGCCGCCACACCGCCGTCGGCCAGCCGGTCGAACGCGTCGAAGGCCGCTTCGTTGACGCCCACGTAGGCGCACATGGCCGCGTGCCAGCGCCGGCGGGTGCAGTGGCGGGCGAAGCGGGCGAGGAAGGCCCAGAGCCCGGGATCGAAGTTCGGAGGGATGTACAGGGCGCTGGTGCCGTCGGTGAGCGACCGCAGCCCGTAGCGCAGGATGGCTGGCTCGGGGAGCGGGACCGCAAGGCCTGGGAAGAGCCACCCGGCGTTGCCCCATGACGAGCCGGCGGCCGGCTCGTGGCGCTCGACGACGGTCACGTCCACGCCGGCGTCCTGCAGGAACCAGGCGGCGGACAGGCCCACCATCCCGGCGCCGACGATGATCGCCGAACGTGGGGGCCGGCGGGTAGTGCTCATCGATCACCCTCGAGGACAGCGGCCCCAGCTGGGGCCGGGTCGCATAATAGACACCTGTGCCGCCCGCGCACCTACGACCGCACGCAGCGATGAGCGGCACCGGCACCCGACCCACGATCCTGATCTTCCGGCACGGTAGGACCTGCTCGCCCGCTACGGCGACGCCGACCAAGCTCCCGATGTCGAGGGCCGCCCGGACTTCGTCCGACGGGTGATGGCCGCGTTCGACCGCTCGGCCGCCCGTGCCGTCGCCGGCGGGGCCTCTGTTGCCCTCGTAGCCCACGACGCTGTCAACCGGGCGATCTTGACAGCGGTGACGGGCGGGGAGCCACCGGGCGGCTGGAGCCAGCGCACCGGATGCTGGAACCGGCTCGAACGGACACCGGGGGGAGGCTGGGCGCCGACCGACGTCGACCGCAAACCGCCGGCCAGCTGACGCCGGCCGCCGCCGGCCGCGGCCTCCGCCGCTACGATCGTCGGTGGCGATGGAGCTCGCCTCACGCCCCCTCATGGCTGATGGCTCCTACGGAAGCTGTTACGACGCGACCGGAGACGTGCCATGTCGGATGTCGGAGCGATGGGGCGAGCGGCGAGGACCCTCGCCCGAGCCGGTCGCGGCTGGGACCCAGCCGTCGCCGAACGGGCCGACCAGCTGGCCGACCGCCTGGAGAGAGGTCGATTCCACGTGTCCGTCGTAGGTGAGTTCAAGCGGGGCAAGTCCACTCTTGTCAACGCCCTCGTCGGTACCGCCGTGCTGCCGACCGGGGTCGTCCCGGTGACGACGGTATCCACGGAGGTGTCCTACGGAGCCTCAGGCGTCACGGCGTGGTTCGCCGACGGTCGGCGGGAGGACCGCGTTGGCCATGTCGACATCGCCCACCTGGTCACCGAGAGCGGCAACCCCGGCAACCGTCTCGGGGTCCAGAGCGTGGAAGTCCGCGTGGAGAGTGACATCCTCCGGGACGGGCTCGTCCTCGTCGACACGCCTGGCGCCAACTCCGCCCACGCCCACAACGATCTCTCCGCGGCCGCCGCGGTGGAGGGCTGCGACGCAGCCATCGTGGTCCTCTCCGTCGACGCGCCGCTCTCGCAACGGGAACGGGCGATGGTCGAGCTGCTGCGCGACCGCGGCGTGCGTTGCTTCTTCGTCCTCAACAAGGCCGACCACCTCGACGCAGCCGACACGGCCACGGTGCGCGGGTATGTCGCCGAGGGCCTAGGCCAGCCTTCCGGCGACCTCCCGCTGTGGTGCGTTGCCGCCGGGCCCGCCCTGCACGCCAAGCAGGCCGGCCGGCCGCCGGGACCGGAGGCACAGGAGTTCGCCGCGTTCGAAGCGGCACTGCGACGCTTCACGGAGATCGAGCTGGTGCACGAGCGGGTCGAGGCGGCGACGCGGGCGCTCCAGGATGTCAGTGATCGCCTCGAGACGGCAGTCGAGCTCTCGTCGGCTGCCGCACGGATCGACAGGGAGGCCCTCTCCGCTCGGCTGGTCCGGTTCACGGCGGCCGCCACCGCGCAGAGCGCCGCCTTCCGGGACGACGCCGCCCTGCTCCGCCGGGACGTCGCCGTGCTCGAGCGCCGCCTTGCCACCAATCTGGCTGGCTTCGCCAGGCGTGCGCCGGAGGATTGGGAGGCCACGGTGCGTTCGGCGGTGGACGGCGCTTCCAGCGTCGACCTCGACTCCACCCTGCGGCGTGCCGTCGAGGACGCCGTCCGGAGCGGGTTCGACTCCTTCCGCCTCCAGGAGGAGGGCTTCGCCGAGGCCTCATGGCAGGAGATGGCGAGCCGCATGCGGACCCGCGTGCAACAACGAGTGGACCGCCTGCGAGCGGAGGCATCGGACCTGTTCGAGATCCGCCTTCCCGAGGTCACCGTTCCTCAGGTGACCGCAGAGCAGGAGGGGTTCTTCTACCTCTTCCTCCACGTCGGCAGCTCCACCGAGGCTCTCGGGCGTGTGGCCCACCACCTCCTGCCGGCAGCGCTGGTGCGCAGGCTGGCCCTCGGCCGAGCCAGGCGGCAGCTCGATGACGAGTTCGACAAGCACGCCGGGCGGGCCCGGTACGACCTCACCCGGCGCCTCGAAGCGGCCTGCAACCGCTTCGTCGATGCCATGGCGGCCGAGATCGAGGCGACGGTCGGGACGATCTCGCTGGCCGCTGACCGAGCCGAGCAGCTCTGGCAGATGAACGTCGAGCAGCTTGCAGCGCACCGTGCGGCCGAGGTTCGCCTGCGGGAGGCGATCGATGTGGCCACGGACCTCTGCCGCACGCACCGGGCCGGCCTGTGATCACCCGGTGCCCTCGCAGGGAGGGTCGGGAGTGAGACGGTCGGGTCGCACGAGCAGGTCGGAGGAGCGGGACGGGTGGTTGTCGATCGGCGTCTCGGGCGTCGGCCTCACGAGCTTCTTCTCCGACGCGGGTCACGAGATCACCACCGCCCTCCTCCCGGCGTTCATCACCAGCATCCTGCGAGGCACGGCTGCCGCCCTCGGCCTCATAGAGGGCGTCTCGGACGCCCTGATGGGGATTGCGAAGCTCCTCGCTGGACCGGCCGCCAACGACGCCGCCCTTCGCCGGCGGATGGCGTCGAGCGGGTACCTCGGGACGGCGGTGGCCACCGGGGCGATCGGCCTCGCCGCCACGGTGTGGCAGGCGGGTGTCCTGCGAGCCATCGCGTGGACGGCTCGCGGGGTGCGGTCTCCTGCTCGCGACGCCCTTCTCGCCAGCCTGGCCGACGACAAGAGCTTCGGACGCGCCTACGGGTTGGAGCGAGCAGGTGACAACCTGGGGGCGGTAGCCGGCCCGCTGCTCGCGGCGGGGCTGGTCGGCTGGGTCGGGGTCCGTCACGCCATGCTGTTCGCCGTCGTCCCGGGGGTGTGCGCCGCCGTGGCCATAACTCTCGCCGCGCGCCACGCAGGCGCAACGGTCGGCGCAGCGAAGGCGAGGGTCCGCGGCCAGTGGAGCGCCATGGCCGGCACAGGGGCCATGAGGACCCTGCTCCCGATCACCCTCTTCGAGTTCGGCAACGTTGCCACCGCCTTGCTCATCCTCCGTGCCACCCAACTCCTCCACGCAGGCGGGCGAGGCGAAGCGGCTGCTGCGTCGCTCGCGATCCTGCTCTACGCCGGCCACAACGTCGTCGCCGCGCTGGTAGCCCTCGGAGGGGGTCACTGGGTGGATCGCTCGTCCGCCCGGACCGTCTTCGGTGCGGGCGCCGTCGTCTACGTCGCCGGGTACGCCTGCTTCGCGCTGGGGCCGCACCAGTGGTGGGCGATCCTGATCGCCTTCTCGCTGGCCGGCAGCGGGATCGGCTTGGCCGAGACGGCCGAGTCGGCCTTCCTCGCCCAGCTGCTGCCCGACCGGCTCCGTGGCAGTGGGTTCGGCGCGCTGGGAGCCATCCAAGCAGCCGGTGACCTGGTCTCGACGGTCGTGGTCGGCGTGTTGTTCACGACCGTGTCCTACACCGCGGGCTTTGTCTACGCCGCGGCGTGGATGGTCCTGGCGGCAGGAGCTGCATACGGCACGGCCCTGCTCGGGTAGGCAGCACCTGCTCGCCGGCCCCGGCGCAGCGTCGAGCTCCGACAGGGTCAGCCGCCGGGCACGCTCGAGGACGCGCACGTCGCCTCCGGTTGGCCGTCCCCGAGGCTCACGGAGCCTCGGGGAGTGAACGGCCGGAGGCGGGCGGGGGCCCCTCCTCGCCCAGCCATCGCCCGACCCTCTGGTAGAGGTCCTCCCCGAAGCTGGTCGGCGCGGGTGGCGCGACCCGCAGCCGGTAGTCGGGTCTCCCGTCCCGTCCCCGCTGGGCTCGCAGGAAGAGCGTGTCGGGCCACACCCGGCCGCAACTGTCGGCGAAGTCGAACTGGTGCGTTACGAACAGGACACGCACGCCGGCCTCGAGCAGGGCGGCAACGACCTGCCTGGCGATCTCCGATCCCTCGTGCTCGTTGGTGCCGGCGAAAGTCTCGTTGAAGAGCACCACGCTCCCAGGACGGAGCCGATCGACGATGACGCTCAGGCGGGCCAGCTCCTCGTCGAAGCGCCCGCTCTCCATCGATTCGTCCTCCTCGCGGATGAAGTGGGTGTAGAGCCCGTCGCACACCGCGCTGCTGAACGAGCGCGCCGTCACGAACATCCCGGACTGCATCATCAGCTGGGCCAGTCCGACGCTGCGCAGGAAGGTCGACTTCCCACCGGAGTTGGCACCGGTCACGACCACGAGGGGGCGTCCGTCGGCGTCGAGCCGGTTGCCTACCACCTCTGCTTCGGACCGGAGCGCCAGGGCGGCGTCGCACAGCCCGTCGGCGTCGAGCCGCCACGATGCCGGTGGCGCCTCGGATTGCTCGAAGCGCTCGAACACCGACTCCACCTGTAGTCCTCCTCGCCCTGGTAGCGGCTGACGGTCACGCGCAATCCCTGGACGTGGACGCAGTAGTCGATCGAGTCCAGCGCCGCCCTCGCATGCGCACTGTCGGCGTCGAGACGGAGGAACTCTGCCTGCTCGGTGTACCTCTCGACGAAGGCCAGGAACGCTCGCAGACCGCGGGAGTGGATGCGCGTCGTCACAGCTGCCGCCCCCTCCGCCAGCTCCCGGACGGCGCTGCAGTAGGCCCGGGCGGCGGCGAGGAAGGCGGCTTCCCGGGTGTTGCGGTCAGCCGTCTTGGCCACCGTGGCGAGGCGCCCCCGGATGCGCCGCATCTGGAGCGTGAAGCGCTCGAGCACCTCGTGCACCTTGCCGTCGTGGAGGTCGGCGAAGATCTCCTGGCGGAAGTGGATCGCGTCGACCTCCCGGACCGGCCGCCTCGCGACGCCGGCGAGGTACCCAGGCTCCTCGCCCCGGCCGGCCACCGCCTCGATCACCGCCTCGAGGCGGAGGTCGGCCAGGGTGTCGGGCACAGCCGGGGGTGTGTGGTCGTCAACGCCGGGGAGCAGCCCGTCGAAGCAAGGCAGCTCGCCTGTCGGCGGGACGAGGTGGTTCGCGCTCACCATGCCGTGGCTCCCTCACGCTCCCGTCGTGGACCGTAGGCAGAAGCCATCAGCAAAGCGGTTCGGGAGGGGGTTCCCGCCGGGGCCTCATCCGGCAACCGGCATCCTATCCTGCGGCGCGGTCAACGGGCGATGAGTCGGGCTCCGCAGGACTTGGTGTCTTGGTAGCCGGGCAGGCTGGCGAGCTGGTTCCGGACTGCCGAAGTGGCGAGGACACGGAGAAGGGCCTGCACCTCTGGGCTCGAGAGGAACCGCTGGGGGACAGCGAGCAGCGACTGCTCCATTGCCAACGGAACGAATGCGAGACCGTAGGCGAGAGCGGCTGGCTCGATGGTCACCCCCACGTCGCCGGCTCGCGCCGCGAGCGCGGAGGCGGCCAGGAGGTGACCTTCGACCGCGCTGTCGTAGCCGTCGATGTCCTCCGTGTCGACACCGAGCCGCTGACGTTCCCTCTCGATGAGGTCACGAGCTTCTGCGCCTGGCTCACGGTTGACGAAGCGCAGCCCGTGGCGGGCGACGTCGGTCAGGTCGGCGACCGCCGTTGCCAGCTCCGGTCTCGTTGCCAGTCCTTCCATCCACGAGGCGAACTGCATGACTTCAGTGCCGGCCGAGTAGAGGTGCTCCAGGGTCACACGTGCTCGGTCGTCGCCGGGTCGGGTACTGACGTGGAAGCCGGCGACGTGGACCAAGCCCGCCGTGGCCAGGCGAAGGGCCTCGTCGCTGCCGCAGGGCCACCACTGGAGGTTGACTGGCCGGTCGAGGCGGCTGAGAGGGCCACGCAGGAGCGGGAGGGCCGGATCGCAGCCAGCCACGAGGAGCGAGGGCCGGGGCGGGGCGACCGGGCGGACCTCGCAGCGCTCCGAGCCGCCGGTGCTGGTGGCAGTACCGTCGGATGGGACGAAGCCGGCTCGCAACCCGCCGCTGCCTGTGAGAGGCAGGGCCACTGCGGTGGTCCCGACCTGGCCGAGCTCTACACGCGTTGGCTCGGCCCGCAGAGGGCCGAGCGGGACGGCGTCGACGGGCGGCAACGTGGATGGCGGCCCGAAGAGGTCCTCGACGGTCGTGTCGAGGGCTCGGGCGAGTGCCATGGCAACGCGCAGCGACGGGTCCCACTGACCGGCCTCGAACCCTGCCACCGCCTGTCGGGTCACCCCGGCGGCCGCGGCGACGTCCTGCTGGGACAGGCCGTGGGCGAGCCGGGCGAGGCGGAGGCGGGCCCCGTCCCTCGTTCGGTCGTCGGGTGCAGCTCGCGGCGTGTGCTCGTGCCGGCTCACGCGAGCACCTCCCGGTGCTGCGACACGACGCTGCCGTCGGGGCGGAACATCGGAGGGTCGATGACGGTGATCTCCACCGTGGCCCCGGGGGAGCCGATGCCAGCTTCGAGCCGGCATGTGAGCTCGGCACCTCCCACGGACAGGTCCGCTTCGAAACCGGTTCCCGCTGGGCGGGCACGTACCACCCGGCCACTGAGCACCGGCCCCATCCGAGGATGGGCGCCGAGGCGAACGCGCTCGGGGTGCACACCGACGATCGCCCCGTCGATCGCCACGAAGCCTTGGTAGCCGACCACTTCGGCCACCCGCCGGCTGGTGGGGTGGAGGACCACCTCATGGGGCGTGCCCACCTGGAGAAGTCGCCCCTCGTCGATGACGCCCAGGGTGTCGGCGAACGCCTGTGCTTCTGCCAGCTCGTGGGAGACCAGCACGGCCGGTATCGCACGCCGGTCGACCTCGTCGCGCACCAGCGCCGTCACCTGTCGTCGGAGGGCGGCGTCGAGCCCGGCGTAGGGCTCGTCGAGGAGCAACGCCCGGCAGTCGCTGGCCAGCGCACGAGCGAGCGCTGCACGCTGGGCCTGCCCGCCCGAGAGGTCGCTCGGCCGGGCATCGAGCAGACCCTCCAGGTCGAGCAGGTTCACCAAGCGGCCCAGGTCCGCTGTGCCCGACCGCCGCCGGGAGTAGGTCAGGTTGGCCTGCACGCTCAGGTGGGGGAACAGGCTCGGTTCCTGTCGCAGCAGGGCCACGCCTCGCCGCCAGGACGGCACCTGGGTGCTCGATCGGCGGCCATCTGCCTTCGCCCACAGGAGCTGACCGGCCAGGCTGACCGAGCCCCTCTGCGGGCCGACGAGGCCCGCCACCGCTTCGAGCACGGTGGTCTTCCCCGCTCCTGAAGGCCCGAAGAGGGCGAACCGCTCACCAACGCCGACACTGAAGGCCACAGCGACGCTGAAGCGCCGCCGCGGGACTTCAATGTCGAGCTCGAGCACGGGTGCTCCAGCCGTAGGCGAGGAGAGGCAACGGCAAGGCGACGACCAGGAGCACCAGGGCGAACGGTAGCGCGGAGGCGAGACCGGTCTCGTCGAGGGTGACCCAGATCTGCATGGGGAGCCCGTAAGGGTGGTAGGCGATGATGATCACGGCTCCGAACGCCCCGATCGCCCGGGCCCAACCGGTGGCGAGGGCCATGGCCAGACCCGGGGCGGCAAGGGGGAGGCTCACCCGTCGCAGCACCCGCCCGGGCGGGTCACCGAGCATGCCGGCCTGCTCTTCGAGGCGGCGGTCAACCGCAGCGAAGGCAGCCTGGGCGCCGAGCACGTAGTAGGGGGCCGCCTCGTAGATCTCGGCGATGACCAGGGCGAGGAAGGTGTTGGTAGCCGAAAGGTGGATCTTGGACAGCGCCTCGCCGATGGGCGTCGCCGGGCCGACCATGAACACGAGCAACAGGCCGATGACGAGAGGGGGCAGGAGGAGGCTCACGAGCAGGCCCGCCTCCCACAGCCGCGGAGCGGGCAGACGCTCGCGGGCGAGGAGGTAGGCGAGCGGCGTCCCGATCACGACCAGCACTCCGAGCGCGACCGCGCTGGCCTCGATGGAGACGGCGAGGGGTCCGAGGGATCCGGGCGCCGAAAGGGAGGCCAAGATCGCCCGGGGGGTGAGGTGGGCGAGGAGCACGATCACCGGGCCGAGCAGCGCCACCCACACGGCGCCCGCCACGAGGAGGGAGACAGCCGTCGAGGCGCGCCGGAGGGGGGCGGCGAGGACGAATGCAGGTCCGGGGTCGCTACGAGCCGGCGAGAGCGTGGCGAACTGCCTTTGGCGCGGCGGAGGCCCGGCCGACAAGCCATGGCGTCACGAGGCTGTAGCCGCCGCGGCGCAACTCGCCTCGCCCTGAGCTGGAGAGGAGGTAGGCGACGAAGGCCGCGGCTGCCGCACGGTCGTGAGCGCCGATCACCGTGACGTCCACCACGAGGGGGACGCCGTGGACGCTCTTGCCGCCTGTGAGCGTCAGGGCGGCCCTGGCGTAGGTGGACGCCAGCAACGGGTCGCCGAAGTCGATCGCGGAGGGTAGCGCGATGTAGGGGAGGTGGAGCTGGATCGCCTGGGACAAGAATGCGCTCGCCGCGTCCAGCTGTCCGGCCTGGAGCCGGGCTTCGAGTGCCGTCTCGGCGAACACCTGAGAGGGGTTGTCCAACGGACCGAGGATCTTGGCGGCCGTCCCCGGGGGCAGGTGGTAGCGGGCCCCGGCGAGCTGGACCATCTCGCAGAACGCTTGGCCCTGGGGGTCGGTGTCGGGGTTGGTGCGGCCGAGGTGGAAGCCCGGCTGTTCCATCAGCGTGAAGAGGTCGGACAGCGGCTCGTGACCCTCGGCGATGGCCCTCAACTGCGGAGCGAACGGGCTCTTTGGGCTGTACGCGACGACGATTGGGCTCGCCGCCACCTGCACGTACCACGAGGTGAACTTCGGCTCCAGGAGGGTGATGGGTGCGGCGCCGATGCTCTCGAAGACATTCGGTGAGATCTCGTTCGACTGGATCTGCTGCGCCACCCCGAAGGAGCCGCCGCCACGACCCTGGTAGCCGTAGCCGGTCGCCTTGGAGAACGCGGGCCCGATCACCTTCTCGTCCAGGAGTTGGAGCGAGCCGGCGTAGGCGACGCTGGCCGCCCCCGACACCGCCGGCGGGTTGGCCGTGGCCGGGTTGGATCCACACGCGGCGCCAGCCAGGCCGAGGCCGGCCACGACTACCCCCAGCCCGGCACCTCGGCGCAGCGCCCGGCGTATGCCGACTGCACGCTTCCATCCCATGGGCCGCTAGCATAGCTTGTCCTAAGCAGGGGTCACTTGCGTTACCGTGCGGTGTTCACCGAGGAGCCGTCGGGCGGCTGTCACGGCCTGCCTCCGGCGGTGAGCTCGGCGTGATCGAGTAGGCTCGGTGCGCACCGGGCGGTGGCGCAGTTTGGTAGCGCACCAGACTGGGGGTCTGGGGGTCGCGGGTTCAAGTCCCGCTCGCCCGACATGGACGGCCCGGCCGGGACCCACCCGGCCGGGGTGCCAGCCGGCCGGGGTGCCACCCGGCCGAGGGTCCTAGCCGCCGGCGCTCGGGGCCGCTAGCCTCGAGTGCCCATGGCGACCCCCGACGAACCGGTCGGCGACGAGACCCGGGCCTTCCAGCGGTTCTACCTCGGCGACGACCAACCGCCGCGACGCGGCCTGCTCTACCGCCTCCTCGTCGGCTGGTGGCGAAGGCGGCGCTGACCGCCGCCCGGTACGGTCGCGCCGGTTCTCGCCGCCGACGAGGAGATCAGCACCTAGGCGAGCCGGTGCAGGCTGTCCGGGTAGGGCGGCTCGGCGACACCGGCGTCGGTGATGATGGCGGTGATCAGGCCGGCGGGTGTCACGTCGAAGGCCGGGTTGGCCACCGCCACCCCCTCGGGGACGACCCGCTGGCGGTTGACGACGGCGACCTCCTCGGCGGAGCGCTGCTCGACCGGTATGTCGGCGCCGGTCGGGCAGGCCAGGTCAACCGTCGAGCGAGGCGCTGCCACGTAGAACGGGATGCCGTGGTGGCGGGCGAGCACGGCGAGGCTGTAGGTGCCGATCTTGTTGGCCACGTCACCGTTGGCGGCAACCCGGTCGGCACCGACGACCACGCAGTCGACCTCTCCCCGTGCCATCATTGACGCCGCCGCGCCGTCGACGAGGACCGTCGCCGGGATGCCGAGGCGCTGCAGCTCCCACGCGGTGAGGCGCGCGCCCTGCAGGACGGGTCGTGTCTCGTCCACCCAGACCGACGGCCTCTTGCCGCCCTCGTGGGCGGCGCGGATCACACCGATGGCCGTCCCGTACTCGGCGCAGGCCAGGGCACCGGCGTTGCAGTGCGTGAGCACCCTCGCCCGGTCCCCGACGAGGGCGGCGCCGTGGCGACCGATCGCCCGGTTGCACGCCGCGTCCTCCGCGGCGACGGCCAGCGCCTCGGCGAGCGGATCGGGCGAGGCCAGGGCCCGCTCGACGCCCAATCGCAGGTTGACCGCCGTCGGCCGGGTCGCCACCAGACGCCGGGCGGCGTCCTGGCGGTCCTCGCCGCGGTGGGCGGCGAGGGCCACACCCATCGCCCCGGCCACCCCCAGGGCCGGGGCGCCCCGGATGGCGAGCGAGCGGATGGCGTCGCAGAGCTCCTCGACGGTGGCGATGTCGAGGTACTCGAGCGCCCCGGGGAGGCGGCGCTGGTCGATCATCCGGATCGCGCCGTCGCGCCACTCGATGGTGGGAGGGACGAAGAGCTCCACGGCGGCAGTGGCTCACCAACCGGGGGTGTAACCGCCCCGGCCCATGGCGGCGCTGGTCTCCCAGTCGAGGCTCTCGTCGACGCCGCCCCGCACCTCGGTGATCCAGGGCAGGCGGTCCCTCAGGATGCGCTCGACGCCCGCTTGCAGGGTCGTGGCGCTGATGGCGCACGAGCTGCACGCGCCCTGGAGCTCCACCTCGACGGTCCCGCCGTCGGGGTCGACGCCCTTCAACACCAGGTCGCCGCCGTCGGCTTGCACCGCCGGGCGGATCAAGTCGATGAGCTCGTAGAGGTCCTGCAGGCGTCCAGCCCGCTCCTGGTCGTTGATCGCGTCGGCCACGCAGCCATTCTGCCAGCTGGCGCCCCGCGAGCGGCGACCGCCGTAGGCTGGCCGGGTGAGCACCGCCGAGCTGGCGCCGCGCGGGCGCGGCTGCTACCTGCCCGGGGTCATCGCCCTGGTGGTGCTGGTGGGGACCTCGGTGGTCTTCGCCCTCACCGCGCTGCGCAGCTACGACCCTCGCGTCCTGCACGGCCCCGAGGTCGCCCAGTCGCTGTCGGAGGACCTGCAGGTCGGCGCCCTCCCGCCCACGGTGCGCTGCCCGCCGGCCGAGCCCCGCCGGCCCGGTGTCGTGTTCGACTGCACCCTCCTGCGCCACGGGCGCGCCACCCGGACGATCGAGGTGACCGAGACGACGCCGCTCCGCTTCCGCTACCGGCTCCTGCCGGTCGGCTGAGCGGCGGCCCCCTCGCCCTCGTCGAGCATCTGCTGCAGGCGCGCCCGGCGGGCGTCGAGGTCGTCGAGGAAGGTCTGCAGCGCGGCGATCTTGGCGACGACGGACTCCCGCAGGCGCGAGCGGGCGTCGAGCAGGGCGACGATCACCTCCCGGCGCCTCACGGGGTCGGTGCCCTCGGCGTGGTACTCGGCCCGCAGGGCCTCGATGCGGTCCTCGATCTCGAAGACACCGCGGATCTCCTCCAGGTTGAAGCCCAGCAACTCCTGCAGCTCGCGCAGGCGGCCGACCCGGGCGATGTCGGCGTCGGAGTAGCGGCGCAGGCCCCCCGGCGTGGAAGCCGTGGGCGTGATGAGCCCGAGCTGCTGGTAGTAGCGCAGGGCACGCTCCGACACGCCGGCGCGCGCAGCGGCCTCGCCGATGCCGAGCAGCCCTTCGCCCACCGTCAGTCCTCCCGCCGAAGCGTCGCCAGCTCATCGAGCACGTCTGAGGCCCCGATCCCGGTGGCCGCGGCGGCGGCCGCCCCGGCGATGCCCTCGCCGACCTCGGTGCCCAAGGACTCGGGCGCGGGGTGGACGTACCGGCCGCCCCGCAGCACCGACGCCACCGCCGCCACCAACGACGCCCCGGCGGCGAAGTCGAAGGCGAGGTGCAGCCCGTGGCCGAAGGCGGAGGAGATGAGGCGCGGGAAGAACGACCGGCCGAGCAGGTAGCTGGCGTGGCTCGGCGTGAGGTGCATCGTCTGCACGAGCGTCGCCTTGGAGCCGAGCAGCTGGGCGATGGGGTTGAATCCGAGGAAGGCCGAGAAGAGGCTCCCGATGGGGGGCAGGGCCGCCACCTTGTGGGCCGCAGCCGGCGGGACGCCCTCGGCGACCAGCCCGTGGTACAGCGAGCCCGGCAGGCGGGCGGCCAGCCCGATGGTGATCACGGTGAAGAACGCCCCGATCGACAGCACCGACGCCGAGTTCTGGAACGTGGCCAGCATGCCCGCGCCGGCGCCGCGCTGGTCGGGGGGAAGGCTGTTCATGACGGCGGACTGGTTGGGCGAGAAGAACATGCCCGAGCCGACGGCGAACAGGAAGATCATCACGGCGAACCACACGTAGCTGAAGTTCATGGGCAGCAGGTCGAGCAGGAGGAACGACGCCGTGGCGATGAGCAGGCCGGCGGTGGCGAACGGCCGAGCGCCGAAGCGGTCCGACAGGATGCCGGAGAGCGGCCCGGTGAGGAGGAAGCCCAAGGTGAGCGGCAGCATGTAGATCCCCGCCCACAGGGGCGTGGTGGCGAAGCTGTAGCCGTGCCGGGGGAGCCAGACACCCTGGAGCCAGATGATCAGCATGAACTGCAAGCCGCCCCGCCCGACGGCACCGAGGAGGGCGGCGACGTTGCCGGCGGTAAAGGCGCGGATCCGGAACAGCGGCAGGCGGAACATCGGGTCGGGCACGCGCAGCTCGATCCAGACGAACAGGACGAGCACCGCCAGGCCACCGAAGATCGTCCCGAGGACGAAGGGGTTGGTCCAGCCCATGGTGCTGCCGCCGTAGGGCTCGATGCCGTAGACGATCCCCGTGAGCAGCGAGACGAGGCCGGCGGCGAAGGTGAGGTTGCCGGCCCAGTCGATCCGGGCCCGGGAGCGGATCCCGTTGTCGCGGAGCATGACATAGGCCCACACGGTGCCGAACAGGCCGAAGGGCACGGACACCAAGAAGACCAGGCGCCAGGCGATGGGGGCGAGGAGCCCGCCGAGCACCAGGCCGATGAACGAGCCGCCGACAGCGGCGACCCCGTTGATGCCGAGGGCCTTGCCCCGCTCGTCGGCGGGAAAGGCGTCGGTGAGGATCGCGCTGGAGTTGGCGAACAGCAGAGCGCCACCGACGCCCTGCAGGAGCCGCATGACGATGATCCACAGCGCCCCGGCGTGCCCGTCGAGGAACGTGACCGACAGCAGGACGGAGAACAGCGTGAAGACGGCGAACCCGAGGTTGTACATGCGGACCCGGCCGTACATGTCGCCGATGCGCCCCAAGCTCACGACGAGCACAGCTGTGACGAGCATGAAGCCCATGAGCACCCAGAGGAAGTAGGAGCCGTTGCCCGGCGCCAGGGGGTTGAGGCGGATGCCCCGGAAGATGTCCGGGAGGGAGATCAGCAGGATCGACTGGTTGATCATCACCATCAACACGCCCAGGGTCGTGTTGGACAGCGCGATCCACTTGTAGTGCCTGCTCCGGGTGTCGCCGACCGTTCCACTCACCAGCAGGAGGCTACCTGACACCTGACGTAAACGTCAGATATCAGCGGGTACGGACGATGACCGTGTTGACGAGCTTGTCGTGCAGGGTCTGGTTGCGGCCGTCCCACAGCGGCCACAGGACGTCGACCAGGCCGGGGATGAGCAGCAGCCACCAGGCGACGATGAACAGGACCGTACGCCCGGCCGCCCGGCCGAAGCCGACAGCCTGGCCGCTGCCGGCGTCGGCGATGCGGGTCCCGACCGCCATCATGCCGAGCGTCTGGCCCCGCGCCGAGAGCATGGCGGCGACGTAGAGCACCTCGACCACCAGTTCCAGGCCGTACCTCCCGAAGAACCGCCCGTTGAAGGCGGTGGAGGTGAGGCCGAACCCGATGACGCCGGTGATGATGCCGGTGACCACTCCGACGAGGAGGCCGTCGATGATCGTGGCGCCGACCCGGTACCACCAGCCGGCGTAGGAGCCGCTGCCTCCCGTCATCGAGGCGGGCGGCCCCTGCCAGGCGTAGCCGCCGGAGGGGGGATAGGCACCCGGCGGGGGATAGCCACCCGGGGGCGGGTAGGAGCCGGCGGGCGGGGGATAGCCACCCGGGGGCGGGTAGGAGCCGGCGGGCGGGGGATGGGCACCGGGCGGCGCCGACTGCGTCGCCTGGGACGGGAGTTGGGCGCCGCAGTTGCTGCACTGCACCGCCCAGTCCGGCTGTTCGCTGCCACAGGTGGGACACGCCATCATGGGATCTCCCGGGAGGGCGTGCCGACCCTCGGCTGCCCCCAGGCCATTGGATAGCCGATCCAGGCACGCGGCACAACGACTTGCACCCGGCCGACGCCCACGAGGGTCATATGCTCAGCTCATGCCGGCCGCCGGCCCGGCGCAGCGTCGGGTCCTGACGATCCCCAACGCGTTCAGTGCCGCCCGTCTCGCCTGCATCCCCGTGTTCGTGGTCGTGCTACTGCAGCCCGGTCACCGCGACTGGTTCGCCGCCGCCATCCTGCTCGGCACCCTCGGGGCGACCGACTGGGTCGACGGGTTCCTCGCCCGCCGCCTCGGGCAGGTGTCCACCGTCGGCAAGGTCCTCGACCCGCTGGCTGACCGCCTGCTGCTGGCCACCGCCGGGATCTCGACGGTGGTGGTCGGGGCGGTGCCCGTCGCCGTCGCAGTGCTCGCCCTCTCCCGCGAGGCGGTGGTAGCGGCCGGCTTCCTCGTCGTCGCCGCAGCAGGGGGTCGGCGGATGGAGGTGCGGATGGTGGGCAAGGCGGGGGCGTTCGGATTGATGTGCGCCCTGCCCCTGTTCGTTGCCGGCCACTCGTCGGTCGGATGGCATGCGGCGGCTGAAGCGCTGGCATGGGTCTGTGCCGGGCCCGGCCTCGTCCTCGCGTGGTGGTCGGTGTTCGTCTACGCCCCGGCGGCACGCCGGGCGATCGCCGATGGCCGCCTCGAGCACGGCCGGGCGGCATGAAGGCCGTCATCATGGCCGGCGGGGAGGGCACGCGGCTGCGGCCGCTCACCTCGACGCTGCCCAAGCCGATGCTCCCGCTCGGCAACCGGCCCCTGCTCGAGCACGTGATATCCCTGCTGCGCCGGCACGGTTTCGCCGACCAGGTGATCACCGTCGGCGCCCGGGCGGAGGCGATCCGTGCCCACTTCGGCGACGGCGCCGAGCTGGGTGTACGCCTCTCCTACGCAGCGGAGGACGTCCCCCTCGGCACGGCCGGGTCCGTTCGCCACGCCATGGAAGGTGCCCGGGAGCCGTTCGTGGTGCTGTCGGGGGACGTGCTCACCGACGTAGACCTCGGCGCGCTGGTCGCGTTCCACCACGCCCAGCGCGCCGAGGTGACCGTGGCCGTGCAGGTCCGCGACGACCCCCAGGACTTCGGGGTGGTCGTCACCGGGACCGACGGCCGGGTCGAGCGGTTCATCGAGAAGCCGGCGCGTGGCCGGGTGTTCAGTGACACGGTCAACACGGGGATCTACGTGCTCGACCCCTCCGCCTTCGACGCCGTGCCCCCAGATCGAGCCGTGGACTTTGCGGGGGAGGTCTTTCCCCGACTCCTCGAGCAGGGACGGCGTGTGTGTGCATGCGTCGTGGACGGCTACTGGGAGGATGTCGGCACCCTGCACGCCTACCTGCGCGCCCACGAGGACCTGCTCGACGGCCGGGTCCGGAGCACCATCGACGGCTTCGAGATAGCCGCAGGCATCTGGCTCGGAGAGGGAGCCGAGCTCCACCCGGCAGCGAGGGTGGCGGCGCCAGCCGTCATCGGCGCCCTCTCCCACGTCGAGCCCGGAGCGGAGATCGGGCCGTATGGCGTGCTCGGAGCCGACGTCCGCGTCTCGGCTGAGACCTGCGTCGAGCGCAGCGTGGTGCACGACCACGCCTACCTCGGGCCCGGCACCCACCTGCGAGGAAGCGTGGTCGGCCGTGCCGCCCGCATCCGGCGGGGTGCCCGCCTGGAGGAGGGAAGCGTCGTGGCCGACGACGCCGTCATCGGCGAGGACGCCGTCATCCAACCCGGCGTCGCCGTGTACCCCGCCAAGACGGTCGACCCTGGGGCATCGGTCGACACCTCCATCATCTGGGAGTCGCACCGCTCCCGCACCGTGCTCGGAACGACGGGTGTTACCGGCCTGGCCAATGTGGACGTCACCCCCGAGCTCGCCGTGCGGCTGGCAATGGCCTTCGCCACCACCATCCACCGGGGCGGGCAGGTGATGGTCTCGCGCGACACCAGCCGCGTCGGGCGCGTCCTCAAGCGGGCCGTCAGCGCCGGTCTCAACGCCGCCGGCGTCGACGTCGTCGACCTGGACGTCACCACCCTCCCCGTGACGCGCTTCGCCGTGCGGGCCCTCGGCGGCGACGGCGGCATCAGCGTGCGCCTGGTGCGGGGCGACGCCCAGGCCGTGAGCCTGCGCCTGCTCGACGAGCGGGGCATCGACCTGTCGGCCACCGCCCGCAAGCCGCTCGAGCGGATCCTCGCCCGCCAGGACGTGCGCCGCAGCCTCGCCGGTGAGATCGGCGACATCGTCGTTCCGGAACGCCTCGCCGAGTCCTACACCGCCGCCCTCACCGCCCCGCCGCCCGCCGGCCTGGTGGACCTGCAGCAGGTCCGGGCGCGGCGGGTGAAAGTGGTCCTCGACTACGCCTACGGAGCCGCCAGCTTCGTCATGCCCAACGTGCTGGCCAAGCTGGGGGCGGACGTCCTGTCGCTCAACCCTTACGCTTCGACGCGCCAGGCTCTCGGTTTCGACCGCGCCGAGCACGCCGCCGAGGTCGCCCGCCTCGTCGTTGCCTCCGGGGCCGAGCTCGGTGCCGTCATCGACTCCGACGGCGAACGGCTCACGGTCGTCGACGACGCCGGGCACCGCCTCGACGATGCGGAGGCCCTCGTCGCCCTCCTGCAGCTCCACCTCCCGGTCGCCGGCGTGGGATCCCCCGTCGTGCTCCCCGTGTCGGCGCCGCGAGCGGCCGAGTCCGTGGTCGCGGCGCACGGCGGCCGGCTTGTCTGGACGGGGCTGTCCGAGGCGGACGTGCTCGGCGCCGCCACCGAGTCGGGGGCCGTGCTCGCCGCCGGCGTCCAAGGTGGCTACGCCTTCCCCGGCTTCCTGCCGGCGTTCGACGCCATCGCCGCGCTCGTCGTGCTCGTAGCCCTGCTCGCCGCCCGAGCTGAGCGCCTCTCGGACCTGCGCCGCACGACGCCGGTCGGTGCCGTCGCCCACGAGGCGGTGCCCACGCCCTTCGAGCGGACCGGCACCGTCATGCGGGCGCTGCTCGAGTCCTGCCGGGACCGTGACGTGCAGCTGGTCGAGGGCATCAAGGCGCGCTTCGTGGACGGTTGGGTGCTCGTCGCCCCCGACCCGGACCAGCCGGTGACCCACGTGTGGGCCGAGGCAGACGATGCCGCCGCCGTGGCGGCTCGAGTCGCCGAGTACGCCGGGATCGTACGGCGCGTGGCCGGCTCGGCACCGGTCGCCGGCAGGGTCGGGCGGTAGGTCCTCTGGCAGCACCAGGCGGGGGGCCAGGCGGTCATGCCGGGCGGCAGGCTCCAGCGATTCCCTCGGCAGGTGCCGGGCCGTCCTGGCGGGAGGGGATTCCGGTATCTTCGACCGCATGAACGTGCCCGATGACCTCCGGTACACCTCCGACCACGAGTGGGTGCGCCAGGAGGGGGGCAGCTTGCGCATCGGCATCACCGACTACGCCCAAGACGCCTTGGGCGACGTGGTGTTCGTGCAGCTACCCGAGCCGGGCACCCGCTTCGACGCCGGTCAGTCCTTCAGCGAGGTGGAGTCGACCAAGTCCGTGTCCGACATCTACGCGCCCGCCGCGGGAAGGGTCGTCGCGGTCAACGGCGAGCTCGTCGACGCGCCAGAGCTCCTCAACCAGGATCCCTACGGCGAGGGCTGGCTCTGTGTGATCGAGCCCGACGACGGTGCCGCCTTCGGCGGCCTGCTCGACGCCGCCGGCTACCGGGCCCTGATCGAGGACTGACCGGGTCGCCGGCGGGATGTACTGCAACCAGTGCGGGCACCGCAACCCCGAAGGGTCCAACTTCTGCTCGGTGTGCGGCGCCGTGCTCGACCATCCCGGTGACGCCGGCCCGGTGACCGTCACCCTGGTTCCACTCGAGGGCACCGGTGAGGCCAGCGAGGAGGAGGTGGTCGTCAACCTGAGCGACCTCCCACCCGACGCCGGCCTGCTGGTGGTGAAGCGAGGACCCAACCTCGGGTCGCGCTACCTGTTGCGCGGCGGGGTGACCAGCATCGGCCGGCACCCGGACTCCGACATCTTCCTCGACGACATCACCGTCTCCCGGCGCCACGCCGAGGTCGCCCACGAACCGGGAACCGGCTATCGGGTGCGCGACGCCGGATCGCTCAACGGCACGTACGTCAACCGGGAACGCATCGACGACACCGTCACCCTCCACAGCGGCAACGAGCTGCAGGTGGGTTTGTTCCGTCTCGTGTTCCTGGCCGAGAGCACAGGGAGCTGACGATGGCCGGACGGTCGCACCTGACCATCGGGGAGGTCCTGGCACTGCTGAGGGAGGAGTTCCCGGACGTGAGCATCTCCAAGATCCGCTTCTTGGAGAGCCAGGGACTCGTCGACCCGGAGCGAACCCCGTCGGGATACCGGAAGTTCTACGACCACGACGTGGAGCGGCTCCGGTGGATCCTCCGGCAGCAGAGGGAGCACTTCCTGCCGCTCAAGGTCATCCGGGGCCGGCTCGACGAGCAGGAGCGGGCCGGTCCGTACCGTGCCGTCTCGGGGCCCGAGGGGGCTGTTGCTCTCGCCGAGACGCCGCCCGACGTTGGCGACGGGGGAGACGTTGGCGACGGGGGAGACGTTGGCGACGGGGGAGCGGCCAACGGCGGGGCACGTCCGCTGCCCGGCAGGACCGATCCCCCGCCGCCGGCAGCGGCGGGGGGCGCAGCGGCGGGGGGCGCAGCGGCGGGGGGCGCGGCGGCGGGGGCGGACCCATCGCCGGGGGCGGCGCCGGCGAAGCCGGACCCATCGCCGGCTGCGACCGCCGGCGTGATCGCAGCACGGGCCGAACCGCTACCGCCGGATAGCCCGGTGAGCCGCGGGACGGCGCCGGCCACGGGGACGCGGCCGGCGCCCACGACCACATCCCGACCTGACGCCGGCGCAGCGCGCCCGGCTGGGCAGCCGGACGTGTACACGGCGGAGGAGTTGGCGGCGGCGGCGGGATGCGACGCCCAACTGGTCCGGGACCTGCAGCAGTACGGGCTCATCTCGGCCAACGCCACCGTGGGCGGCGTCGCCTACTTCGACCCCGACTCACTCGGCCTCGTGCGCACCGGCGCCGGGTTCGCGACCGTCGGCGTGGAGCCTCGCCACCTGCGTGCCTGGCGCAACGCCGCCGACCGGGAGGCCAGCCTCTACGAGCAGCTGGTGATGCCCCTCCTCCGGCAGCGCAACCCCCAGGCGCGGCGGCAGGCGGCCGAGCTCTTGGAGCGACTCGCCTCCCTCGGCGGCGAGCTGCGGTCGGGGCTGGTGAACGAGGCGATCCGCCAGATCCGGTAGCGCCCTGCGGCGTCGCCGATGAGTCCTTCGGCCGGCAGGCAGCGGGTAACGTGCCGGCATGGTGGAGATGCGGCTCGCATCCGTCCGGGTGGAGGTGTCAACCCGGACACCGATCCTCCTGCTGCAAGAGGCGGACGGGGGGAACCGGACGTTGCCGATCTACATCGGGCCCGCGGAGGCGCAGGCGATCGCCCAGGCGCTGCAAGGCGTCGTCGCCCCGCGCCCGATGACCCACGACCTCATGCGGGACCTCCTCAACGACCTGGGGGCGGTGGTCGACTGCGTGGTCATCACCGAGTTGCGGGACCGGACCTTCTTCGCCGAGATCCGCCTCACCGCCGACGGTCACCACCACACCGTCTCCGCCAGGCCGTCCGACGCCATCGCCCTCGCCGTGCGGACCTCCGCCACGATCTACGCCGACGACGCCCTCGTCGACGCCGAGGGGGTCGTGCTGGAGGCGGAGGAGGCCGAGGAGACCGTTGACGCCGACGAGCTGGTGTCGGAGTTCAAGGCGTTCATCGAGGGGATCCGACCGGAGGACTTCGAGGGCTGAGCGTCAGCTCGGTGCATTCGACAGTTCTCGGGGAGTTGGGGGCAAGGAACGCCATCCTTTGCACCGACCTCCGCCCGGTCAGCGCTGACCTCCCAACAGAGGAAGACGGGTTCGGCGAATACGTACGCACCGACATTCCGTCGGCGCACCGCTTGCGGTTGGCGACACGGTGCAGCACACTGGGGTGACACCTTCGTAACTACCCCCGTGTGGTCCACGCTGGCGTGGGCCCTGCACCACTGGAGCGTGCTGTGACCGACGGAAGCACCGAGGTCGGGTACCGGGGTCCCCAGGTCTGCGCCATCGTCGGGATCACCTACCGCCAGCTGGACTACTGGGCACGCACCAACCTGCTGCGCCCTTCTATCAGCGAGGCCCGGGGCAGCGGCTCCCAGCGGCGCTACTCCTACGGCGACCTGGTCCGGCTCAAGGTGATCAAGCGGCTGCTCGACGCCGGCATCTCGCTCGCCCAGGCCCGCCGGGCGATCGACTGCCTGCGGGCCACCGGCGAGGACGTTGCCACCGCAAACCTGGTGATCGGCGAGGGCCGCTCGGTGCTAGCGCACTCCGGCGAGGAGATCATCGACCTCCTCCAGGGGGGTCAGGGAGTGCTCAACATCGTGCCGCTCGCCGGCGTCGTGTCGGAGCTGGAGGCGGCGATCACCGACTTCGACCGCCCGCCGGGACCGGGCACCGGGGCCGGCGCGACCCTCCCGAAGCAGGCCAGCGGCACCTGAGCAGCGGTGCCGCCCGGTGCACGACCGGCAGATGGCCACCGGAGGATCCGAGGGGTCGCAAGCACCCCGTCCTGACGCTCGGTCCGGCCGGCGGACGGGGACCCGGAGACCGGCGCTACTGGGCGGCCTGGAACTGCAGGTCGTAGGGGGTGCCGGCGGCCACCGGTGGCGACACCCGGGCCCCGTCTACGGAGACGGCCACCGCCGGCGGGTTCCCGAGGCGCACCCACACCGGTCCCGCCACCGTCTTGGTCGACCCGGCCGACATGGTCGCCTCGTACACAACGTTGCCGCTCTCGGTCCCGGAGCGGACCTCGACCCAGCATGGACCGGACGCCCGCAGGCTGATGGACGCCGACCGGGAGATGCGGTACACGGACGCCCCAGAAGTGCGGGACAGCAGCTTCACGGCCTCGGTCGCCCGGGGGGTCGGCACGTCCCTCGGCCGCGCCGCGACGGTGTGCGGCCGAGCCGACGGCGTGGTGGGCACCGCCGCCGGCGGGTGCCGGCGGGACGGGTGGGCGAGGGACCACGCTCCCGCCGCTCCTCCGCCCACGATCGCCACCACCCCCGCCACCACCACGGCTCGGCCGGCGGCGCGGCGGGGGGTGACCCGGCGGGAAGCGGAACGGCCGGTAGCGGCACGGGGGGGGACGGCGCGGCGGGGGGCGGCCCGGCGGGCAGCGGAACGGCGGGGGGTGGCACGGCCGGGGGTCGCCCCGGCCGGATCCGTCGCTGGCCGTGGAACCGGGTCGGCAGGGTCGAGGTCGTCGAAGTGCAATATGGCCGGCGGCGGCGGCGGAGCGACGGGTGGCAGCAGCGCTGGCTCGGACGCCCCGGGCAGCCGGGGCGCAGGCAGCGCCGGCTCGGACGCCTCGGGCAGCCGGGGCGCAGGCAGCGCTGGCGGAGGCGGACCGGGTGTGGGGGGAGCCGGCGCCGACGCGCCCGGCGGGGGAGCGGCGGGAGGCGCCAGCTTGGGCGCATCCGGCGGGGGAGCGGAGGACGCTCCCGGAGAGGGGATCGCTGGCGGAGCTGGTCGCAGGACCCGGACGGACCCCTCGTCGATGTCCCCGAGGTCGGCCACCTCCGGCAGTGCGCTCGAGCCACCGGTGACACGAGGATCCCGCCACGGGTTGGGGGTGCGGAACGGCGCCGCGCCCGTCGCCCTCGTCGGCCGCCAGCCCCCGGTCAGCGGTCTGGGCGTCACGGCCGGCGGTGCGTCGCCCTCCGCGACAACGCGAACGTGGGCCTGGGGGGCAGATCCGTCGTCGGACCCGGGTGGGGCAGCGACCGAACGGCTGCTGATGGCCCCGAGTGTGTCGAGGGCACGCCGCTGCCGGCGGGCGAGGCGGGCGCCGTGGCCGCGCCGCCCGGCCCACGCGCCGGACGCGCCGGTGGCCAGCGCCACCAGGGCAGCGAGAACGAGAGGGCTCACCACCGTCTCACCACCGCCTCACACCATCCCGGCCGCGCCGGAGAGGGTCGACGGGCGGAACCGCTGCCGGTCGACCCCGACCTGCTTGTTGTGGACTGCTGCATCTCACTCCACCGGATCGCTGCGGTCGCTACCTTCACTGGGGTAGCTCTCAAGCTACGAGCCCGCGGCGGAAAGTGGGCGCGGCCCCGGCGCCTCGCCACGAGCCGTCCCGGGTGGCACCGGTAGCCTCTCGCCCGTGCAGGCGATCCTCTCCACCGGCCTTCACCGCGAGAGCGCCGCCTCCGGCCGCCCGGCGGGTGGCGGCGTCCCCGAACGGCTCCGCTGGCTGGCGGTCCCCACCGCCTACCTGCTCGGCGCCATCCCGTTCAGCAACATCGCCGCCCGCCGGCTCCGCGGCGTGGACCTGCGCCGCGTGGGGACTGGGACGGTGTCGGGGACCGGGCTGTTCGCGGTGGCCGGGCTCGGGCCGTTGATGCTCGCAGGCATCCTGGACGTGGCCAAGGGCGCCGTCGGACCGCTGCTCGCCGGCGGGGACGACCCTGTCCGCCGGGCCTTGGCCGCGGCGGCGGGCGTCAGCGGCCACAACTGGTCGCCGTGGCTGTCGGGAGCGGGCGGCCGGGGCATCAGCCCTGCGATCGGGGCGCTGCTGCCTGCGGCGCCGGTGGGGGCGGCGACGCTCCTGGCGGGCCTGGCAGGGGGCCGGGTGGCGGGCAAGACGGCCGTCGGGTCCCTCGTGTCCGACGCCGCCGTCGTGCCGGTGTCCGCCCGGGCGCACGGCAGGGACGGGGCGCTTTGTGCTGCTGGCGTGCTCGTGCCCATCCTCGCCAAGCGCCTGGCGGGCAACGGCCCTCCAGCCCGCCGCCGGCCGAGCACGTATGTGTGGCGCCTGGTCCTCGACAGGGATGTCCGGGACAAAGGCGTAGCTGGTCCGCACCTGGTGCTCCGCCGGGCGGCGCAGCCCGTCGGAGCCCGGCCCTGACCGTCGGCGTCGTCGTCGACAGCGCCGCGGCCCTGCCACCGCAGCTGGCCGCACAGGCCGGCGTCAGGGTCGTCCCCATGTGGTTGACTCTCGGCGGGGTCACCACCCGGGACGGGGTGCTCGCCCTCGCCGACGTCGCCGCCCGTGCCGGTGCAGAGCCGTTCTCGACGTCGGGGCCGACGCCCGGCGAGCTGGCCACCGCCGCCGGGGAGGCGGACGCCGGGGAGGGGGTGCTGATCGTGACCCTGGCACGCGAGATGAGCGCCACCTTCGACGCCGCCTGCCTCGCCGCCGGGACGGCTCCCGCCGGGCGGGTGCGGGTCGTCGACTCTCGCAGCGCGGCGGGGGGTGAGGCCCTCGTGGCCCTGGCCGCCGCCCGCCGCGCCGGCGCCGGTGGGGACCTGGGGCAGGTGACGGCCGCAGCGCAGGAGGCCGCCACCCGGGTGAGCCTCGTCGCCGCCGTCGCCGACCTCGGACACCTCGCCCGCAGCGGGCGCGTGCCCGCCACGGCAGCCCGGGCGGGGTTGGCCCTCGGGGTGCGACCGCTGTTCGAGCTGCGCCAGGGCAGGGTCCGCGCGCTGCGCCCGGCGCGAGGCGGCGACCAGGCCCTGCGGCGCCTCGTCGCCGCCCCCTCCGTGGGGCGGCGGGCCGGCCGCCTGCACGCCGCGGTCCTCCACGCCGGCGACGAGGGAGCGGCTGCCACCGTCTTGGACCGTGTACGGGCGCGCTACGCCCCCTCCAGCGCCTTCGTCGGGGGCTTCAGCCCCGTCATGGTCGCCCACACCGGCCCGCTGCTGGTCGGGATGGCCTGGTGGTGGGAGTGAGGCTGTCCAAAGCCGCGGATCACCGGCCGCTTCAGGGTGCCGTCCCTGACCGGATGGGTGGGTCGACGGTGGCGCGCAACGCCGCCTGCGAGGGGTGGGCCTGGATGACGTGACGCAACCCCTGGGCGGTTGCCGACAGGTACCGCCGGGTCGTCTCGAGGGAGGCGTGGCCGAGCAGCTCCTGCAGCTCCACGACGTCGGCGCCCGCCTCCAAGGCGGCGGTCGCGAACGTGTGCCGCAGGGCGTGCACGAGGGCGCCGGTGGGGACGTGGGCTCTGATGCCGGCCCTCACGTACAGCCGCTCTATGAGGTAGCGGATCTGGTCGACGCTGAGCCGCCGCCCGCGCACGTCGACGAACAGCGGCGTCGAGGGGTGGTCGAGGTCCTCGCCGGGCAGGCGGCGGGCCCGCTCCTCGAGGTAGGCGGTGAGCACGACCTCGAGGGCGGCGTCTATGGGCACTGCCCGCGCCTTGCGACCCTTGCCGATGACCTCGAGCCGCCGGGCGCCTGGCTCCCCGTCGAGCGACCCGACGTCGAGGGCGGCGGCCTCCGCCTCCCGCACGCCGGTCACGCAGAACGTCGCCACCACCGCCAGGTCCCTCGCCGGCCAGGGGTCACGCCCCCGGGGGTCGGCGACAGCGGCCGTCGCCAGCAGGCGGGCGACGGCGTCGCGGGCGCGGATGGCGCGGGGGAGGCTGGTCGGTGTCTTGGGCTTGGGGACGGCGGCCATGGGGCTGCCGTCGAGGACCCCCTCGGCCACGAGGAAGTCGAAGAAGCTGCTCCACGCCGAGTGTGCCCGGCGGACCGAGGCGGCGGCGTGGTCCGCTGCCCAGGAGGCGAACGCCGCCCGCAGCGCCGAGCGGTCCAGGTCGGCGACGGTGACCACATCGAGGCCGTCGAGCTGGCTCAGGCGCGCCGCCACACCCTCCAGGTCCCGCCGGTAGCCGGCCAGGGTGTGGGGCGACGGCTTCTTGGCGCCCAGGTCCGTGAGCCACGCTCCCACGGCGTCGGGGAGGGGGCTGGTGGCGGTGAGGCGCGACCGGGGCACCCCTCCAGGCTGCCAGGCCGGCAGCCGGCACTCGCGGACGTCCAGCGCGCCGGCGGGAGGTCGGTGCAGAGGTGCGCGCCGGCGAGAGGTCGGTGCAGGGGTGCGCGCCGGCGGGAGGTCGGTGCAGAGGTCGGCGCTTTCGGTCCTCAACCTCCCGAGGACCACCGAATGCACCGACCCGCCGGCGCAGGGACGCCGGCGGCGTTGGGCCGGGCGCGTTGGGGAAGCCCAAGTATTCCGGATAATCATCGTTATCTGTGCCAGAGCGGTCGGAGCGGGTCAGACCCTGGCGGCTAGGCCGCCACGGCGGCACAGGTCCGCCAGCGGCGTGGCGGCCTCCAGGAGCCATGCAGAGCCCGGGCGGCGTCCGCCTCGTCGTGGTCGCCGGCGAGGTCGCGCCGCACGTCCTCCACGGCGCACGCCAGTACGTAGACGAGGTCGTCGACCTGGCGCAGCACGTCGCGGGTAACGATGAGCTCGTGGTCGGCAAGGCCGTGCTCAGCCGCCCGCCGGCGGGCCTCGAAGTCCCGCTGGCGGCACGACCGCCGGCAGTACCGCCGCGGCCTCCCCGGCCCGCTGCTCACAGGGAACGGCCGCCCGCACCACGCACAGCGCGCCTCGCGGGCCATCTCACCCCCCCTGCCATCCCCCTCCCAGCTTTGCGTCACGGTGACGAATATAGGGCGGCGGCGTCATCCCAGGGTGGATGCTCACCGGATCCTCGACTGTCATCGCCCTGCCCATCACGGCCCTATGAACAGCGACGGCCGGTACTGAGGTCAGTCCGTCGGCTTGCGGGCGGCGGCCTTCCCCGCCCGCACCCGTGCGTCGCGCCGCTTCTTCCGGCGGATCCTGTCGTGCTTCCACCGCACCGTCGAACGCGCTCCTCGGCCCATCCCAGGAGCCTACAGGCAACCGAGGAACCGGAGGGCGGCGTCCACGAAGCGGAAGTCCTTGGGCGTGGCGAAGTGGTCCAGGCCGGCGACCCCCACGAACGTCGGGTCCGGCAGCGCCGCCACCAGCGGCTCCGCCGGCCCGGCGAAGTCCCGGTCGCCGAGAACCACCAGCACCGGGCAGGTGACCGCGGCCAGCGACGCCGGCTCGATGCGCTCCACCGCTCCGCGCAGGCACGCGGCGAGGGCCACCGGGTCGTTGCCCGGCGCCCGGGCGAAGCGGGCGAAGGCGCCGGCCGCCTCGGGCGCGCCGTCGGGCGCGTCACCCGTCTCGACCGCCACCGCCAGGGCCTCGGGGCTCTCCTCCCGGAAGAGGTTGGCGCCGACGCCACCGACGACGATGCGAGAGAACCGCTGCGGGGCGCGTGACGCGAGGACGAGGGTCAGCCACGCCCCGAGGGAGAAGGCGATGGCGTCGACGGGGCGTTCCGGCAGGTGCTGCTCGACGACCAGGTCCATCCGCGTGTAGGCCGCCGGCTCGTGAGGCTTGGCGGCGTCGCCGTGGCCGGGCAGGTCGACGCCGATGACGTCCCGGCCCGACTCCTCGAGCAGGTCCACCCAGCCCGGCTCCCGCCAGTTGCGTTCGTAGGAGGAGGCGAAGCCGTGTACGAGTAGCACGGGCGGTGGCACGGGACCACCGTAGGCCCTCTCCGGACGGTGCGCCCGGGCGGGAAGCGGTAGGTTGGCAACCCGTGGCTCGCAGGATCGACATCGAGCTGACAAGCGCGCGTCCCGACGGCAGCTGGACCTGGCGCGCCGCCGGCGCCCTGCAGCCGCGCGGCATCCTCGACGCCTCGCTGCTCCACGAGGGGGCCAAGCCGGGCGACGTCGTAAAGGCCGACGCCGAGTTCGAGATCGACGGCATCTCGATCATCGCCGTCCTGGCGCCACGCGAGAAGCACCGCAGCGAGGCTCAGCGGATCGAGCTGCTCGCCCCCACCCGCGCCACTCCGGGCGTGACCACCCAACTGGCCGGCGGGGGTGACCGGCGCGGCCCGGGACGCGAGGAACGGCGGGGACCCCGGCCGGAACGGGCCGGCGGGCGCCCCGAGCGGGCAGATCGCCGCCCCGACCGGGGCGATCGCAGCGGTGGGCGCCCGCAACCGGCCAACCGCAGTGCTGACCGATCGGGCGGTGGTGGCCCCAGTGGTGGTGGCCCCAGCAGTGGTGGCCCCAGCAGTGGTGGCCCCAGCAGTGGTGGCCCCAGCGGTGGTGGCCCCAGCGGTGGTGGCAGCGCTGACGCAGCGCAACGGCGCGGACCCAGCGGGCTGGCGGAGCCCCGGCCGGGCGGTGGCACAGAGGGGGAACGCCCCCGGCGGTCACCGGCCGAGGCGCGCCGCCCCCGCCCCGCCGGCGCGGACCACACCGGTCCTGGCCGGGAGCGGAGCCGGCCGGAGGGCAACACCACCGCCGGTGTAGGCGGCGCTGGCCGGGGCGCCCGGCGCCTGAGCCCGGGCAACGCCCATCGCCGTGCGGTCCTCGAGTCGCTGGCCCCCGAGGTGCAGCCGGTCGCCGAACAGGTCCTGCGGGGCGGGATCCCGGCGGTGCGCACCGCCATCCACCTCGAGCGGGAGAAGGCGACCGCCGAGGGCCGGCCCGCCCCGCACGCAGAGTCGCTCATCGCCCTCGCCGAGTCGCTGCTGCCACGCCTCAAAGCGGCCGAGTGGCGTGACCGGGCCGAGGCCGCCGCCGCCGCCGGCGACGACATCAGCCTGCGGGACCTTCGCTCTGTGGTCACCGGCGCCGACGTGGCTCGCGACGACGGCGCTCGGGCGCTGGCCGCCGGCCTCCGGGACCGGCTCGAGGCGCGCTTGGACCGGCTGCGCGCGGAGTGGGCGGGCGAGATCGCCCGGCACCTCGACGAGCATCGGGTCGTGCGGGCCCTTCGCCTGTCCGGCCGCCCCCCCGAGCCGACCACCCGTCTCGACGCTGACCTGGCTTCCCGCCTGACCGAGGCCGCCGGCGCGGCGATGGCACCGGACACGGCCCCGGACCGCTGGGCCGCACTGCTCGAGGCGGTCGTCGCCTCCCCCATCCGCAGGAACGTCAAGCCAGCGGGCCTCCCCGCCGACCCGGGTGAGCTGCTGCTCGGCGCCGCCCGCCAGCAGGTCGGGCGGGTCCCAGCGCTCGCCGGGCTGCTCGGCATCAGCATGCCGCCCCCGCCGGGCCCCGCCCGGGCCAGCCGGGACAGCACCGGAGGAGGAGGCGGCGGCGGCGGCGGCATCGGACCCCACCCGTCCCGCCGGCGGTGGGATCGGATCCAGCCCGGCCGGCAACGGGATCGCCACCGGGGGCCACCACGAGCCTGGGGGTGAGCCGGCACCAGCCGACGTCGGGCCCCGCGGAGCACCGCAGCCCTGAGCGGTGCAGGCCCGGCGAGGGTCAGGTGAGGGTAGCGACGATCCCGTGGTCGTGGAGAAACTCCGCCAGCCCATCCACCAGCGCCAGGTCGCACACCTCGGCGAGCGGCACCCACGCCGCCTCGGCGGCGTCGTCGCCGGCGACGGGTTCGGCGTCGCCGGCCACGGTGACCCAGAAGTCGAGGATGACGAAGTGATCGTCCGCCGCGAAGCGCTCCACCCAGCCGACGAACGACCCGCACACCGCCTCGAGGCCGGTCTCCTCCCGCAGCTCCCGCAGGGTGGCCTCCGCGAGCGTCTCGCCGTGCTCGACCCGCCCGCCGGGGACGGACCAGCTGCCGGCGCCGGGGCCGTGGCCCCGCCGGACTAGCAGGATCCTGCCGGCGTCGACGGCTACGGCTCCGACGCAGACCTCGGGGCGGGCTGTCACCGGAGGCGCCGGTGCATGGTGAGGAGCCGGGCGGTGAAGCCAAGGTCCTCGAAGAAGGCCTTGGCGGGGCGGTTGCCTGGCAGGGCGTAGGCGTCGACGCCGGCGCAGCCCTCCGCCTCGGCCCAGGCGATGACCAGGTGGAGCATCGCCTCACCGAGGCCCACCCCACGCGCCTCCGCCTCGACGTAGACGGCCCGGACCACCACGAGTGGCGCCGGCCCTCTGCGGTCGATGTCGGCCGCTGAGAACCCGAGGGTCACCTGGTCGATCCCCGCCACCACCGCCAGGCGGTCCTCTGCGCCGATGGGGGGGACCACTCCCCCACCATCTCCGGCGAGCCCCGCCGGAAAGGTGACCTCGTCGACGAGGCGGTCCCCGCCGCGCTGGCCGCGCAGCTCGGCGGCGGCCGCCTCCCACAGCTCGCCCACCCGTGGCGCGTCGGCCCCGTCGGCACGACGGGCCCACTCCCCGCACCCGGCGGCTGCCACGGCGCTCAGCGCTGCTGCAGTTGCATGACCCGGGCGAGGACGGTGCGCCGGCCCCGATGCCCCGCTTCGTAGCGGGCCACGGCATCGAGCTCGTCGGGCAACAGACCGGCCAGCCGTTGCACCACCTGCGACGCCGACAGCGAGTCGTAGCCCGGGATGGCCAGGTCGGCTGACACCACCGGTGGGCGGGTCCCGTTCCCACCGGCGGGCGGCGTGACGGTGAGCGACCCCGGACCACCGGCGGGCGGCGTGACGGTGAGCGACCCCGGACCGCCGGCGGATGCACCCGGGGCGGGCGCCTCCCCGGCACCGTGCAGCGGAGGAGCGCTGCGGGCCGAAGTGGCCGCCGGGCCAGGCGGTCTCGGTCCGGTGCGCCCCCCCGGGAACACCGTCGCGGGCTGGGAGCGTGGCGCACCGACATCGTCGGGGCGGTGGTCCGACCGGCGGTGGGTCCCAGCGCCGGTCGGTGTCGCCGAGGGGTCGCCCGGCCGGGTGACGGACATCCGCCGGCGGCCCTCACCGACGGCGAGCTGCCCGATCATGCGGGCCGACGCCACCTGGGCCCCGACGCGGGCGCGTCCCTTGGCTGCGAGCTTGGGGACCTCCTCTCCTACGGTCAGGGCCAGCCCGACAGGCAGGAAGACGAACAGGTCGAGAGCGGTCTCGAGCGGCGAGGACGACTGGCTCATCCGTCGATCCTCCCGCGACGGGCGGGAGAGGACAACTCACCGGCGGGCGCTCCGGTGAGCTCCCGGAGGCTCACACGCAGTCCAGGCAGACGTGGCGCTCGGGGTCGGCGAGCTGGCTCGGGTGCTTGACGAGGAAGCACGACTGGCAGACGAACTCGCCGGGCTGCTTGGGCAGCACCTTGAGAGGGCTGTCGGAGCGGTCGTCGGTGTCGACCGGCTCGTCGTCGTCGTCCTCGTCGTCGTCGTCGACGACCAGCCGCTCCTTCAGGATCACGTCCAGGCTCGCCTCGACCTCGTCGTCGTCGTCCTCCTCCTCCTCGTCCTCCTCCTCGTCCGCGTCGCGGTCGCGCACCGCCACGGCACCGACGGTGCCATCCTCCGTCACGTCGTCATCCTCGTTCTCATCGTCGGCGTCGACGTCGGCGTCGACGTCCTCCTCGTCGTCGACGTCGAGGTCCTCCAGGTCCTCCTCGTCGAGGTCGTCGGCGCCGAGGTCGACGTCCAATTCGTCATCCAGGTCTTCGTCGGGCATGCGCAGGTCCCTCGTCAGCGTGCGGTCGCTCGGGCCGTCCGGGGCGGGAATGATGCCACCTCCGGGCTGCTCGCCGCGCCTTCAACGAGCGCGGTGCGCTACCTATTCCCCCGCACGCCGATCACCGCTGGGCAGCCGCCCAGGCGACCGTTGGTGCCGTCAGCGCAGCGCCGGCCCACCGGCACCCTCCACGCGTCGACGTTGTCTACTTGGTCGCCCGGGCTGCCCCGGCAACGTCCGAGAGGTTCGGACCGCTGTTGGCGGCGATGATCATGGCGCACGGCGGCGGGCGGCTCAAGCGACCGTCCGCCCCCTCTGAGCAGCGACGACGCGCGAACCCGCTGGTCAGGCAGGTGCAAGAAAATTTGTGCGCTCGTCAGCCTCCCGGCGCCGCTGACCGACGCGCCTCGGCCCGCCGCTCGCCTGGGAGCCGCTCCAACCCCCCCCGCTCGTAGTCGGCGTGGTCCACGAACCGCATCAGCGCCGCTATCGCCCGGTGACCGGCCCGTTCGCCGATCAGCCGGTGCATCTGCTGGCCCACCTTGCGGTACTCCGGGTGGCCGGCCGGCCCGGTCCGCAACTCGAGGACGTGCACCGCCTCCCGGGCGTTGAGCTGCATGGCGTAGCGGATGCGGTACGCCAACGCCACGGCATAGGCCGCCCGCGTCGGTCCGAAGCGACCGAGCAGGGCCGCGTGCAGGGCGGCGGAGCGCTCCATGGCGGAGTGGTAGAGGATCTCGCCTCCGGCGTGGACGACAGCCTCGGGCAAGGTGTAGCCGTGCGCGGGGGTCAGCTCCTGCCACTCGATCGTGAGGAGCCGGTGCCGCTGCAGGTCGCGGAAGGCGCCGTAGTCGGAGACGACGTCGAATCGGTAGCTGCAGCGCTCGAGTGCCCGCCCCGGCTTGTGGCGGCGATTGCTCCGTTCGCCGGCGTAGCGCTCCACGACGGCGACCCGCTCCGCCTCGGACATCGCCGCCACCCGCGCCTCGACCGCCGTCTCGGGAAGGTTGGT
Organism: Actinomycetes bacterium; assembly: GCA_021811865.1. The sequence continues at coordinate 71,232 of JAKAQB010000007.1, forward strand.
GTAGGGGTAGAGCATGGCGGCGACGACCTTGACCTCCCCGTCGGGGTCCCAGTCGACGAGGGTCACCTCGGGCTCGCCCCCGGCGGTCGCCGGAGCCGCGGCCGCAGGCGGGCCGAACAGGGACGCCGCCAGCTCCTCCATCGACCCCCTGGTCGCCTTCAGGTAGCCCGACCACTCCCGTCCCCGGTCCTCGACGTCGACGCGGCGGACCCAGGACGGGATCACCTTCCGCAGCTCGTGGAGCATGAGCCGGGCGTAGCTGCGGGCCTCGGGGAGGGGGTGGGCTGCGAGCCGCACGAGCAGCGCCTCGTAGGCCTGGCCGCTGGCGTAGATCCCGAGGTTGGCGGTGGCGGCGGCGGGCAGGACGCCCCGCAGGGCGTCGTACGCCTTGGCCCGCACGGATTGCCTCCACACGAAGTCCGAGTCGGCGGGGAGCTTGGGGTGCAGCCCGGCGAAGTGGGCCTGCAGGACCGGCAACAGCTGGGCGTAGGCGTCGAAGAGCCGGTCCATGTCTCCCACGTAGCGCGCCCCGAGCGGGGAGGCGAGGACAGTGGGGTCGCGGTGGTAGCGGTAGCGGCCGTTGGGGAGCCGGGCGTCGTAGGCCACGTAGCGCGTCGACTTCTCCTGGTAGGACATGAGCCGGCTCCACTCGATCGCCTTGGTGAGAAGGTTGGACGCCTGCTCGCAGGCGAGGTGGACCCCGCCGAGCTGGGCGACGGAGTCGTCGCCGTACTCGAAGAACACCCGCTCGTACAGCTCCTCTGCCCGCGCCAGGCCGACGGTGGCGTCGATGCCGTGGTCGCCGCTCACGTCGAGGTCACCAACGAACTCGTCGAGGAACAACCGCCGCAGGCTCTTCGCCGAGCGCGAGTACCGGGCGAACAGCGCCCCTTTCACGACCTCCGGGAGGTTGACGAGCGCGAACACCGGACCGTCGAGGTTCGTGAAGTAACGGCGGAGGACGGCGGCCTCCGCCTCGGTCCAGACCTCGGTGACATACGACCCGGCGTCGGGGTAGGGCATGGCAGCGCCAGAGCCTACGGTGGGCCACCGGGCGTGGTGGCGGATGCCATCATCCGCCCAGCGCCGACGACGACGCGACCACGCCTCGGAACATGGCACCAGCAGCGCGGCGGGCGGCTGCCGCCGTGCGGGGGTCGGGAGCCTGGTCGCCGAGCTGGCGGAGCAGGTCGATGAGCTGCTTGACGTTGCGCACGAAGTCCCCGCCGGAGATCTCATCGTCCTCGAGGATGGCGGACAGCTCCCCTCCCGCCGCCCACCGGTGGGCCGTGGCTGCGAAGCCTGCGTCGGGTCGGCGGGTGAGCGGCAGCGCCGCCCCGTCCTCGGCGGCGTTGAGCTCGGCTCCGAGGCGCTCGACGGCCGCCCAGCGCTCCCGCAGGAGGGCGGTCGGCACGGCGGCGGCCGCCTCCCCCGCGCGCCGAGCCTCGAAGGTGAACACCGACACCAAAGCGGCCAGCTCCTCGGGTGCCAGGCCGTCGAACAGCCCCCGCTCGAGCGTCTCGGCCACGAGCAGGTCCGCTTCGTGGTAGATGCGCGACAGGCGCGTCCCCGGCGGGGTCAGCGACCACCCTTCCACGTACCCCCACGCTTCGAGTACCCCGAGCACCCGGTCGAACTGGCGGGCCAGCGACTCGGAGCGCCCCTTCACCCTCCGCTCGATGCGTTGGGCCTCCCGGGCGAGGCGCTCGGCGCGCTCCAGGGCCCGCAGGTGGGTGCGGAGATCGGGGCAACCCCCGACGGGGTGCGCCGCCAGCAGCGCAGCGGCCGGCTCGGCCCCGCCTCGCGGCCGCCGCCCCCCCCGGGGGGTGTCGTCGAGCCGTGCGGCGTCGAGCGACGACGCCACCCGCCGCTGGAAGCCGGCGTTGTGAGGGGCGTAGGGCACGGGCAGGGCGACGCGGCCCACCACTGCCGGGGGGACCGGGAAGTCAGCGGGGCGTAGTGACACCAACCGCCGCTCCGGCGTGATCGCCCGGACGCGGATGTCGCCACCCCGCCGGTGGCTGGTCGACAGCACGGCGACGCGCCCGCCGCGCCGGCCGGCCACGACCAGCACGTCACCGGGTTGGACTCGCTGGAGGGCGCCGGCGACCTCCGCCAGCCGGGAGGGGCCGGGGCGCACCTGCTCGCCGAAGCGGGTGAGGTTCCGGTACTGCGCCACGTCGCCCCGGTCGCACACCGCCTGGGCGGCGGCCTCGGCGAGGGTCTGGCGCGCCCGCTCCAGCTGCGCCTCGAGGCGGACGACGTCCACGTCCGCCCTGTACTGGGCAAACGACAAGTTGAGGAGGTGGTGGGCCTCGCCCGCCGAGTAGCGGTGAACCAGGTTGACGGCCATGTTGTAAGTGGGTCGGAAGCTGCTCGTGAGCGGGTAGCTCTGCGCCCCGGCCAGGGCGGCGACCTGGTCGAAGGCCACGAAGGGCGACCAGGGGACGACGGCATGGCCGACGTCGTCCATCCCCCGCCGTCCGGCCCGGCCGGTCAGCTGGGCATACTCCCCGGCCGTGAGGAGCTCGTGGCGCTCGCCGGTGAACTTGGTGAGCCTCTCGATCACCACGGACCGGGCAGGCATGTTGATGCCGAGCGACAGGGTCTCGGTGGCGAAGACGACCTTGACCGCCCCGGCGGCGAAGCAGGCTTCCACCGCCTCCTTGAACGGCGGCACGAGGCCGGCGTGGTGGGAGGCGAAGCCGGCCTCCAGCCCGGTGAACCACTCTCCGTAGCCGAGCAGCCGCAAGTCGTCGTCAGTGAGCCCCTCGACGTGCGCCTCTACCAACTGGCGGATGAGGCGCCGCTCCTCGGGGGTCGTGAGCCGCCGCCCCTCACGGGTGCACTGGAGGACGGCGTCGTCGCACGCCTTCCGGCTGAAGATGAAGTAGATGGCGGGGAGCATCGCCCTTTCCTGGAGCACCTCGACCACCTCGCTGCGGTGCGGGGTGTAGAGGCGGCTCCGCCGCCGGCGGCCGCCTCCCATCGGGACCCGCTCGCTCTTCGCGTCGACGGCGACGGCCTCCGGGTTGGGGTGCCCGTCGACGAGGACCGGCAGCAGCAGCGGGTCGGCCGCGGCCCGGTCCCCCACCAGGTACAGGTCGTTGAGGGCAACCGGGCGCCGGCGCTCGATGACCGTGGCGGTGTCGCCTCGCACGGTGCCGATCCAGTCGGCGAGCTCCTCGGCGTTGGAGACCGTCGCCGACAGGCAGACCAGGTCCACCTGGGGCGGGGCGTGGACGATCACCTCCTCCCACACCGGCCCGCGGTAGGCGTTCTGGAGGTAGTGGACCTCGTCGAGCACCACCCAACGCAGCCGCTCGAGTGCTGGCGAGGCGGCGTAGATCATGTTGCGCAGCACCTCGGTGGTCATGACGACCACGTCGGCGTCGCCGTTCACGGCGTTGTCGCCGGTGAGCAGGCCGACACGGCCGGCGCCGTGCCACCGGACGAGCTGACCGTACTTCTGGTTGGACAGCGCCTTGAGAGGGGTGGTGTAAAACGCCTTGGCACCCTCGCGGAGGGCCAGGGCGACGGCGTACTCGGCCACGACCGTCTTGCCCGACCCGGTGGGGGCGGCCACCACGACGCTGCGGCCGGCGTCGACGGCATCGAGCGCCTCGCGTTGGAAGGAGTCGAGCCCGAATCCCAGGTCCAGCTCGAACCGGGCCCGGAAGTCGGGACTGGGCCGACCAAACAGGTCGGTACCGGCAGGACTGGCGCGGGTGGCAGGCACCACCCCTGCTTTCTACCCTGCGGCGCCGGCTCGGGGGGCGACGGTCCGCTCGCCTACTTGTGCATCAGCCGGCCGGCGATGATCGCCAGCTCGTAGAAGATGTACATGGGGATGGCCAGGGCCAGGAAGGAGAAGGGGTCGTTGCTCGGCGTAGACACGGCGGCGGCCGCGGCGATCGCGACGATTGCCGGGCGGCGCCACTTGCGCCACCGGGCGCTCGGCACGACACCGGTCAGCTCCAGTGCCACGAGCACCAGCGGGTAGATGAACACCGCCCCGAACACGAGGCACATGAGCACGTACAGCGTGAAGTACTTGGTCGGCGTGAACAGCGGCTCGATCCCGGGGCCGCTCACGAGGATGAGCCAGCGCAGGGCTTTGGGGAACACCAGGATGGCGACGGCGACGCCCATGGCGAACAGGACCGTGGCGGCAGCAACGAAGGGGATGATGTAGCGCTTCTCGTTCTTCTTCAGCCCGGGGGTGATGAAGCGCCACATCTCCCAGATCCAAACGGGCGCAGCCAAGGCGATGCCGGCGTACAGGCTCACCTTGAGCCGGGTCGTGAAGCCCTCGAGGGGACCGGTGAAGTACAGGTTGCAGCGGCCGGAGAAGGCGTGCCCGGGGTAGGCCCGCACGAACTGGCAGTACGGTTGGCGCATGAAGACGACAGCCTGGGCGTAGAAGAACCAGGCGACGACGGTGGTGACGACGACGGCGGCAGCGCAGACGATGATCCGGTTGCGCAGCTCGGCGAGGTGCTCGAAAACCGTCATCGTGCCCGGCTCGGCGGTGCCGTCGGCGCCGCCGGAGCCGTTGCGCAGCTCACGCTGGTCGGCGAGGGTCACGGGTCTAGTTGAGGGCGGGGTCGTCCGGCGCCGGGGGCGGCGGGCCGTCGGCGACGGCCGGGTCAGCAGGGGGCGACACCAGCCTCGGCGTGTCGACGACGCCGGTCAAGGTGTCGACCACCGCTCGGCGCACGCTCGGCACGCGGGGGATGCTCGCCAGGCCGAGCTCCTGCTTGGCCTCCTCGAGCACCTGGCGCGGTTCGGCCAGCGCCCCGTGCAGCTCCCGCTGGAAGGTCCCGCTGGCCTGGCGGAGCTGCGTGAGGAGTTGCCCGGCCCGGCGGGCCGCCTTCGGCAGCCGCTCCGGCCCGAGGACCACCAAAGCGATCACACCGAGGAGCAGGAGCTTCTCGGGGCTCAGGTCGAACACGGTGCGAGCCTACAAGTCCCGGCCCGGTCTCAACCCCGCGGGCCGGCGTAACCGCTCCAGGTCCCCGCCGGCGGCCGCGCCGCCCGCCTGCCCGCCTCCCTCAGCCGCCCGCCTGCCCGCCTGCCCGCCGCCAGCGGACTGCCTGTCAGCGGCCCCGCTCGCCGGCGCGCAGCACGTTGACCTGCTCCTCGAGCCACCCCGGCTCGTGGAGCGAGAAGTGGAAGGCGAGCAGGTCGTCGTGGGTGACGGGAAGGCCGTACTTGGGCTCGTCGAGCTCGGCCGGCAGCTCCCAGTCGACGACCGCCACGCCGGCGTCGACGAGCAGGCACACCACGTGCTCGTTCGCCTCCTTGGCGACCCGCAACCGGCAGGCGGGGCACACGAAGGCGTAGGACGCCGATCCAGTCGTGGAGCAGCGCAGCACCTGCACCGATCGCGTCGTCGTCTCGACGTCGCCGCAGCTCGGGCAGCTGGCACGGACAGTGGCCACGGATCGCTCCTTCGTGTGCCGGCCGCCGTCGGCCGGCACAGGAGCTATCGGCGCAGCGTGCGCCGGCCTTAGTGTCACCGGCGCCGGAGGTCGCCGCTGCGGTCAGAACCAGTGCAAGCGCGAAAGCGGCCAGATCCGCAAGAAGGCCTGACCGATGATGAGCCGGGCGGGCACCGGGCCCCAGTAGCGGGAGTCGTCCGAGTTGGTCCGGTTGTCGCCCAGCACGTAGTACTCGCCCTTGGGCAGGTGCAGCACGCTGCCCCGGCAGTCGACGCGCGACAGGCTCGGGTCGCAGATCGTCGGCTGGGGCGCCCGGAGGACCGACGGCGCGATCCACGGCTGGCGGATGGGCTTGCCGTTGACGAGGATCTCGCCGTGCGGCCCGGACTGCAGCGTCTCGCCGGGCAGGCCGATGACCCGCTTGATGAGGTCGTTGATGTTGCCGGGCTGCGTGTCGGCGGGCGGCTTGCGGAACACGATGATGTCCCCGCGCTGCACCGGGTGGAAGTCGTACGCCAGCTTGTTCACGAGCACCCGGTCGTGGGGTTTGATGGTGGGCTCCATCGACCCCGACGGGATGACGAACGCCTGCAGCACCCACGTCTTCATGACGAAGGCGGCGAGCAGGGCGATGGCGATGATCACCACCCACTCGATCAGCCCCCGCCGGGAGCCCCGGCGGGTTGGAGCACCGGCGCTTCGGTCGCCCACCACGCCGCCTTCGCCCCCAGCCGGGCTGCCGCCGCCGCCCGGGGCGCCGGCGGTGTCGGTGGCCTCGGACGACTCGTACATCGCACCGAAGCTACAGAATGCTCGCCCCGGCATGGGGGCGGCCGCCGCTGCCGGCGCCGATCCTTCCTCTAGGGGCGGTAGCGGGCGAGGATCCGAGCGGCTGCCTGCGGGCCCGGCGACCCGTCCCCCTCCACCACCGTCGCCGCCGGGCCGGCCCGCAGCAGCAGGCGCTCGAGCCAGGCCCGCTCGCCGACGCGCAGCCGCACGCGCAGCACACCTCCGGCGCGCCGCTCGACGCCCTCGTTGGGGTAGCGCTCGGCGATCCAGTGCACCGCCGGCTGCAGGTCGACGACGATCGTCGGTGCAGCCGGGTCGGGGTGGAACAGCGCCGTGGACGAGGGCCGGGCCGGCGGGCGGAAGCGCTCCTCCAGCACCCGGGCGGCGAGGATCCGATCGACCCGGAAGAGCCGCTCTCCGTCCGCTCGCTCGCACCAACCCGTGAGGTACCACTCCCCTTCGGCGTTGAAGACCCGCCAGGGGTGCACGACCCTGGTCGTCGTGGTGTCCCGGCCGAACGAGTAGTACTCGAGCTCCACCTTCCGCCGCTGGCTCTCGGCGGCGCGCAGGGCTAGCAGCGTCGGCTCGTCGACGGGCGCCAGCGCTACGTCAATGCCGCCGTCCTCGCCGACGCCGAGCACCGCCCTGAGCTTGGCCACGGCACGTCCCAGGGCCCCGTCGGGGTCGGCACCGGGCACGGTGAGCAGGGCAGAGCCGGCGCTCAGGAGGGCCAGACCCTCCGGTGCGCTCGGGCGCAGCGGGCGGCGGAAGTAGTCGGCGAACCGGATCCACACCCGGCCGCCCGCCACGTCCACCTCGATCAGCGAGTCGGGGGTGAAGGGGTGGACGCCGCAGAGGAAGAGCAGGTCGAGGTCCGCCAGCAGCTCGTCCTCGGCCACGCCGAAGCGGGCGCAGACCTCGGTGACGGGCGGCCCGTCGCGGCTCGCCACCCACGGGACGATGGTGAGCAGCCGGGCGAGCCGCTCGCCTGCCGGCGCCCGGCTCACCGCCGCCGGCCCCCGCCGGCGATGCCCTCCAGCCACGCCTCGACGTCGGCCCGCAGCTCCGGGGGGGCGATCAGCTCGGCGTGGTCGAGGAAGCCGAGGAGCCAGGAGCGCAGCGCCGCCCGGTTGGTGACCGCCAGCTCGACGACGGCGGCCCCGTCGGGGCGGCGCTCGACGACGGACTCGTCGCCGGCGGAGGCGACCGCCCACGGCACCTGACCGGCGTCGACGAGGACACGCACCGCCACCTCTGGGTCGTCGCCGAGCCGCCACGCCGGGATCGGCGCCGCCGCTCGGCCCGGCGGGCGCTCGAAGGCGGAGGCGTCGCCGTCGGCGCGCAGCGCCCCTTCCACCCGGTCGAGGCGGAAGAGCCGCTCGGCGCGCCGGCCGTGGTCCAAGCCCGAGAGGTACCAGTGGCCGCTGCGGTAGGACAGGCCCCACGGGTCCACCAGCCGCTCCTGGCCGTGGTAGCCGAAGCGAAGCCGCCGCCGCTCGGCCACCGCCCCGAACGCGGTCGCCACGGCGTCGCTGCCGGCCAGCTCGGTGAGGCGGGGCGTGACGGCGGGCGGGGCGCCGGTAGCCGGGGCGCCACCGCCAGCGCCGGCGCCGGGCCCAGCCGCGGCAGCCAGCTTGCGCAGCGCCCTTCGGGACGCGCCGTCCGACCACGGCCCGACGAGGTGGACCGCCGAGGCGGCGATGCGCAGGGCGGTCAGCTCCTCCTCGGAGAGGCCGGGGTCGGGCAGCTCGTAGCGCTCCCGGGGGATGCGATAGCCGTTGGGCTCCTCGGCGCGATCGGGATCGAGGGCCACGGTCTCGAGCGGGAGGCCCATCTGGCGCAGCGTGTCCTTGTCCCGCTCGAAGTTCCTGCGGAAGGCGTCGTCGTCGGCCGCGTACCCCCCGACCCGGGTGCGCAGCTCGGCCCGGGTCAGCGGGCGCTCGGCCTCGAGGAGGGCTGCCACCAGGTTGACGAGGCGCTCCAGACGATCCACGGCGCGCTCACAGCGAGGCGATGAGCCGCTCGACCCGTTCGTCCTTGTACTTGAACGGGTCCTTGCACAAGACGGTGCGCTGGGCCTGGTCGTTGAGCTTCAGGTGGACCCAGTCGACGGTGAAGTCCCGGCGGCGCTCCTTGGCCCGGCGGATGAACTCGCCCCGCAAGCGGGCACGGGTGGTCTGCGGTGGCTCGTCGACGGCCCGGTCGATCTCCTCGTCGGTGCAGGTGCGCTCGACCAGGCCGCGGTTCTGCATCCGGTAGAACAGGCCCCGTTCGCGGCTCACGTCGTGGTACTGAAGGTCCACGAGCGCCACCCGGGGGTGGGTGAGGGCCAGCCCCTCCCGCTCGCGGTAGCGCTCGATCAGCCGGTGCTTGATCACCCAGTCGCACTCCCGGTCGAGGGACCAGGGGTCCTTCTCCAGCCCCTCCAGGCAGTGCTCCCACATCGCCAGCGCCTTGTCCTCCAAGGGGGACAGGCCGCGGCTCTCCTGGTAGCGCCTGGCGCGGGCCAGGTACTCCTGTTGGATGTCGAGGGCGCTCACCTCGCGGCCGTTGGCGAGGCGGACGCGGCGGCGGCACGTCGTGTCGTGGCTGATCTCCCGGATGGCCCGGATCGGGTTCTCGAGGGTCATGTCCCGCAGGACCACCGACGGGTCCTCCAACATGCGCAGCAGGATGCTGGTCGCCCCGACCTTGAGGAATGTGGCGTACTCGCTCATGTTGGAGTCGCCGACGATCACGTGCAGCCGCCGGAACCGCTCGGCGTCGGCGTGAGGCTCGTCGCGGGTGTTGATGATCGGCCGGCTGCGGGTCGTGGCAGAGGAGACCCCCTCCCATATGTGCTCGGCGCGCTGGCTGATGCAGTACATGGCACCGCGGGCGGTCTGCAGCACCTTGCCCGAGCCGGCGTAGATCTGGCGGGACACCAGGAAGGGGATGAGCACCTCGGCGTAGTGGCTGAAGTCGTCGCGGCGGCTGGTGAGGTAGTTCTCGTGGCAGCCGTAGGAGTTGCCAGCCGAGTCGGTGTTGTTCTTGAAGAGGAAGATGACGCCCCGGATGCCCTCCTCGCGGAGGCGGGCCTCGGCGGAGACGACGAGGTGCTCGAGGATCCGCTCGCCTGCCTTGTCGTGGACCACGAGGTCGGAGATCGAGTCGCACTCCGGCGTGGCGTACTCGGGGTGGCTGCCGACGTCGAGGTAGAGCCGGGCGCCGTTCTCCAGGAACACGTTGGACGACCGGCCCCAGCTGACCACGCGCCGGAACAGGTAGCGGGCCACCTCGTCGGGGCTGAGGCGCCGCTGGCCGCGCAGGGTGCAGGTGACGCCGTACTCGTTCTCCAAGCCGAAGATCCGGCGATCCATGGCACTCCTGCCCTCGCCGGGCCGGCCCGGGAACGGGCCTCCACAACCCGACTCCGTCCGGGCACGCTACCGTGCCGTTGTTGTGTCCGGTGAACACCAGCAGCCAGCTCGCATGGTGCACGTGCGGACCGTGCGGAGCAGCTTCCACGCCCAGCTCATCGCCGCCCGCCTCGGGGCCGACGGCGTCCTGACCGAGCTGCGGGGCAACGTCGGCGGCCCGTACCCCATCGGCGAGACCTCCGTGTGGGTGCCAGCCGGCGAGGCCGACACGGCCCGGGCCCTGCTGCTCGCCGACGAGCTGGAGGCACCGGCGGGGGGCGGGGCGGAGGCGGACGCACGGGCGCGGCGGGCACGGCGGGTGGCGGCGGGAGCCGGCATGATAGCCATCGCGATGGGTGCCGTCGCGGCCCACCTGGGTCTGTAGGCACCGGTCGCGCCGGGGCCGAAAGACGCCGCCTCAGCCTGGCTCGGCCTCCTCGGAGCGCCCAGCCCCGGCGTCGAGAGCGCCGACCCTGCCGGCGCCGGCGGCCTCCAGCAATTCGGTGAGCTCGCTGCCGAGGACCCGGCGGAACGCCCGCCGGCCGTCGGAGCGCCCCAGCACCGCCACCTCGAGGTCGCGGGGCACGAAGGACCGGTCGGGCCCGGCGAGGGCCCCGGTGGCGCCGGCGAACGCCTCGGCCAGGCTCCAGTCCTCACGGAAGGAGCGCTCGAGGCGAGTGGCGATGGTGTCGGCCTCGCCACCTAGGACCGTGGAGCGGTCCTCGTCTACGACGGAGCCGTCGTAGAGGATGTGGAACAGCTGGTCGTCGCCGGACCGGTGACCGACCTCGGCCACGAGGATCTCCACCTCGAGGGGCTTCATCTCGTGGGTGAAGACGTTGCCCATGTACTGGGCGTACAGGTTGGCGAGGGACTGGGCGTCGACGTCCTCACGGGAGAACTGGTAGCCCTTGATGTCGGCGTGCTGGACGCCGGCGCGGCGGAGCGCGTCGAACTCGTTGTAGCGGCCCACGCCGGCGAAGGCGATCCGGTCGTAGATCTCGCTCACCTTGTGGAGCGACGCCGACTGGTTCTCGGCGCAGATGAGGATGCCGTCGTCGTAGACCACGGCGACGAGGGGGCGGCCGCGAGCGATGTTCTTGCGGGCGAAGTCGGCCTTGTCCTTCATGAACTGCTCCGGGGCGACGTACCACGGCATGCTCACGTCGGCGCACCTCCGTGCTCGGCGGTCAGCACCGCTGTGAAGCGCTCGGCCACCTCCGCCTCCGCCACGGCGGCGTACCCCAGAGCGGTGATGGTCGCCACGGTGGGGTAGATGCCTCGCACGGCGTCGGGTCCGCCCGTCGCCGAATCCTCGTCGGCCGCCTGCCACAAGGCCCGCACGGCCAGCTCGATCGCCGCCGCCCGGTCCATGTCCGCCCGCCAGCCGAGCTTGATCGTCGTGCGGGCGTCCCGACCCCCCGACCCCTCGGCGTGGAAGTCGGTCTCCTCGTAGCGGCCGCCGGTCGGGTCGTAGGTGTAGATGCGCCCGACGCCACGGCGCAGGTCGTAGCCGGCGAAGAGCGGCACGACGACGAATCCCTGCATCGCCATGGCCAGCTGCCCGCGGACCATCTGCGCCAGCTGGTTGGCCTTCCCCTCCAAGCTGAGTGCCTGGCCCTCCACCTTCTCGTAGTGCTCGAGCTGCAACTGGAAGATGCGCACCATCTCCATCGCGAACCCGGCGGCGCCGGCGATGGCGATCCCGCTGTGGCGGTCGGCGGGGTGCACCTTCTCCATCGCCCGGTGGGCGATCGACGAACCCGCCGTCGCCCGGCGGTCGCCGGCCATGACCACGCCGTCGGCGTAGCGGATCGCGGCGATGGTGGTCCCGTGCTGTACCTGCAACGGCGGCCCGTCGCCGGCGGCGGGGGCGGAGGGCCCGAGACCGAGCCTGCGCAGCACCGACGCGAAGTCGGGGCCCGGGTCGTCCTCCGGCCGGAACATCGGTAGGCCCATAGCGCCCCGCACCCTACCGGCCGGCGAGGCGCACGGCGCAGCCTGCTACTCGCCGCCCTTCTGGACGTAGCTGCGCACGAACTCCTCGGCGTTCTCCTCGAGGACCTCGTCGATCTCGTCGAGGAGGTCGTCGAGCTCCGCCTTCAGCTCGTCGCCCTTCTTGTTGGACGCGGGGACGTCCTCGACGCTCTCCTCGTCGGTCCGGGAAGGCGCCTGGCGCTTGATCTGCTCTCGTTCTGCCATGGTGCGTGCTCTCCTCAAGAGCCCAACCGCTCCAGCAGCTCAGCGGGGCTGGAGACGCTGTTGAGCAATTCATCTACGTGGGCCTTGGTCCCTCTGAGCGGTTCCATCATCGGTACCCGCCGGAGCGGGTCACCACCGAGGTCGAAGACCATCGAGTCCCAGTTGGCAGCGGCGATCGACGACGCCCACCGCTGCAGGCAGCGACCCCGGAAGTAGGCGCGGGTCGTCTCGGGCGGCTCTGTCATCGCCCGCTCCACCTCGGGCCCCTCCACCAGGTGCTCCATGCCCACCCGGGCGTAGAGGGACCTCTCCGGGCGGACGTCGTGGTACTGCAGGTCCATCAGTGCCAGCTTGGGGTCGTCCCAGCCCAGGCCGTGGCGCTGCCTGTAGCCGTCGACCACCCGGTACTTCGCCACCCAGTCAAGCTGGGTGGCGAGGGACATGGGGTCGGACTCCAGCCGGGTGAGGACGTCCTCCCAGCGCCGCAGGATCTCCTCGCCCGCCCCGGCGTCGCCGACGGCCTCCGTGCCCCTGTCCTCGGCGTACTTGCGCGCCAGGTCGAGGATCTCCCACTGGATGTCGAGGGCCGTCATCGAGCGGCCGTCGGCGAGGGTGAGCGGCTCGGACAGGCCGAGGTCGTAGGACACCCGTCGCATAGCGTTGACCGGGGCGTTGAGCGTCAGGTCCCGGGCGCCCGCCCGGGCGTGCCAGTCGTCTTCGATCATGCAGAGCACGAGCGCCGTCGTGCCGACCTTCAGGAAGGTGGCGACCTCGGAGAGGTTGGCGTCGCCGGTGATCACGTGGAGCCGCCTGTACTTCTGGGCGTTGCAGTGCGGCTCGTCCCTGGTGTTGACGATCGGCCGCTTGAGCGTCGTCTCGAGGCCGACCTCCTCCTCGAAGAAGTCGGCCCGCTGGGTCAGCTGGAAGCCGACCTCCCGGCTCATCGATCCGGTCGCCTCGCAGCCCACCTTCCCGGCGCCGGTGTAGATCTGCCTGGTGACGAAGTGGGGCATCACGTGCTGGACGACCCGGGCGAACGGGGCGGCCCGGTCCATCAGGTAGTTCTCGTGGGTGCCGTAGGAGTTGCCCTTGCCGTCGGAGTTGTTCTTCAGGACCACGACGCTCTGACCGGGGGGCAGCAGGCGGCCGGCGGCCTGGACCGAGCGGGCGAGGATCGCCTCGCCGGCCTTGTCGTACAGCACGATCTCCCTCACCGTGGAGCACTCGGGCGTCGAGTACTCGGGGTGGGCGTGGTCGACGTAGTACCGGGCGCCGTTGGTGAGCACGGCGTTGACGAGGTGGGTCTCGACCTCGGGGGGCGCCGCCCCCTCCCGGGCGAAGCCGCGGGCGTCGCGTCCGGGGGTCTCGTCCTCGAAGTCCCACTTGACCTGGCGGGAGAGCTCGGCGACGTACGCGTTGATGAGTGCGGAGGACGCCGCGATGGGGTTGGGCTCGGCCGAGCCCCGGATGATGATCCCGTACTCGGTCTCCAGGCCGAGGACCTTGGCGAGCGCCACGGGTCGACGTTACCGAACGCCGGGAGCGATGAGGGTGAGAGCGGAGCCTGCGGGCGGCCGGTCAGAGGTACTGACCGGTGGTGACCCGCTCGATGGCCCTGCCGCCGGTGGTCTCGTCGCCCTGGGAGGTGACGGTGCGGATGTAGACGATCCGCTCCCCTTTCTTGCCGGAGATCTTCGCCCAGTCGTCGGGGTTGGTGGTGTTCGGGAGGTCCTCGTGCTCCTTGTACTCCTGCTTGATTGAGTCGATCAGGTCCTGGGTCCGGATGCCCCGGTCCCCACCGGCGATCGTCCGCTTGATCGCCAGCTTCTTGGCGCGCCGGACGATGTTCTCGATCATGGCGCCGGAGGCGAAGTCCTTGTAGTACATCGTCTCCTTGTCGCCGTTCTGGTAGGTGACCTCGAGGAACTGGTTGTCCTCGTCGTCGCGGTACATCTCGCTCACCGTCCGCTCGATCATCGCCCGGACGGCCTTGTCGCGGTCATCGCCGCCGAGGGCGGCGACCTCCTCGTCGGCGAGGGGGAGGTCGGCGGTGAGGTAGCGGGCGAAGATGGAGGCGGCCGCCTCGGCGTCGGGCCGCTCGATCTTGATCTTCACGTCGAGCCGGCCGGGCCGCAGGATGGCAGGGTCGATCAGGTCCTCCCGGTTGGAGGCGCCGATCACGATCACGTTCTTGAGGGTCTCCACCCCGTCGATCTCGGCGAGCAGCTGCGGCACGATCGTCGACTCCATGTCCGAGGAGATGCCCGTGCCGCGGGTGCGGAACAGCGAGTCCATCTCGTCGAAGAAGACGATGACCGGCACCCCTTCCTCGCTCTTCTCCCGGGCCCGCTGGAACACGAGGCGGATCTGGCGCTCCGTCTCCCCCACGTACTTGTTGAGCAGCTCCGGGCCCTTGATGTTGAGGAAGTAGGAGCAGGCGTTGCGGTCCCCGGACGCCTCGGCCACCTTCTTGGCCAGGGAGTTGGCGACCGCCTTGGCGATCAGCGTCTTGCCGCACCCGGGCGGGCCGTAGAGCAGGATGCCCTTGGGCGCCGGCAGCTTGTGCTCGACGAAGAGGTCACGATGCAGGAACGGCAGCTCCACCGCGTCGGTGATCGCCTCGATCTGGGTGTCGAGGCCGCCGACGTCCTCGTAGGAGATGTCGGGCACCTCCTCCAGGATCAGGTCCTCCACCTCCGGGCGGGGCAGCTTCTCGAGCAGCAGCCCGGTGCGGGAGTCCATGAGCACCGAGTCGCCGGCGCGGAGACGGACGGCGCGCAGGTCCTCGCACAGCTCGACGACTCGCTCCTCGTCGGCGCGTCCGACGATCATGGCCCTGCCGTCGTCGAGGCGCTCCTTCAGCGTGACAACCTCCCCCGAGACCTCCGCCGAGCGGGCGAGCACCACGTTGAGCGACTCGTTTAGGACCACCTCCTGGCCCCGGCGCAGCGGCGTGGCGCCGTCGCCGTCGACCAGCTCGGGATGCACGGCAACGCGCATCTTGCGGCCCCCGGAGAACACGTCGACGGTGCCGTCGTCGTTGTGGCCGAGGAACGTCCCGTACGCCGACGGCGGCTGCGTCAGCTTGTCGACCTCCTCCCGGAGGGCGGCTATGTGCTCGCGCGCCTCCCTCAGGGTGAAGGTCAGCCGCTCGTTCTGGGAGATGGCCTGCTGGAGCTGGCCCTTGGTCTCGAGGAGCTTCTCCTCGAGGGTCCGGACGCGCTTGGGCGCGTCCTGCATCCTCCGCCGCAGGGTCTCGACCTCTTCCTCGAGCGTGCGGGCGTAGTCGCGCAGCTCGCTCAGCTCGAGGTCCCGGGTGGGGGGGTCGTACCCGTCGGACTGGGTCACGGACACCGCCTCCTCTCCTTCGTCGGAGCGCTCGCCGCGCGCCCGGCGGGGTGATACCCGCCTATCGCGCCGCACCGGTCGCTCATGAGCGGACCCTACTCCCGCCGCTCCCCCAACAGCGTGAGGCTCGGCCAGGTTTCTCCAGCGTTGGCCGCGTCTATTGGGCGGTGCCACTAGGATGGAGGATCGTGCCCGACCCACCGCGCCCGCCGGCCGGTCTCGACAAGCGAAGGAACCCATGAAGGTCTGGATCGATCAGGATCTCTGCACCGGCGACGGTCTCTGCGAGGAGATCGCGCCAGCGGTCTTCACGCTGCTCGACGACGGGCTCTCCTACGTCAAGGAGGGCGACAAGGTGTTCGACGACCCCGGTGGCCACGACGGGCTGGCCGCCGTGCCCGACGGCATGGAGGACGCCGTCCGGGAGGCCGTCGAGGAGTGCCCCGGGGAGTGCATCTTCATCGAGGAGTGAGCCCGCAGGCGGGCATCAGCCCGTCAGGCAGGCGCGGGTCGACACGGCCCCGCCACGGGGGGCGCTGAGGTCGGGGGTGACCTCGGCGGTGGTGAGGGCGTAGGCGGTGCCAGACTGGCCGACGGCGATGGCGAAGGCGACACCGACGACCTGCCCGGCCGGATCGACGAGCGGCCCGCCAGAGTCGCCGGGGGCCAGGTAGGCGCCCAGGACGTAGACGTCCCGGCTGGTCCGGTGCGTGTCGTAGAGGTCCTCCCCGACGGCCGTGATCTCCTGGGCCACCGAGTACGGCTGGACGGCCATGGCGGCCTGACCGCCCGGATGGCCGAGGACGTCGCCGTCCCGCCCGACGGCGGTGCGCGCGAGGGGCAGTGGCCGCTCGCCGAGGCCGGGGACGCTGAGCAGCGCCACGTCCCGCCTCGGGTCGTAGAGCACCACCCGCGCCGCCAGGACGCGGCCCGAGGGCAGGATGACCTCCGTCTCGCCCGGGGGTTCACCGGCGACGACGTGGGCGTTGGTGAGCACCAGGTCGGTGCCGACGGCGAAGCCGCTGCCGTCCTGGATCCGGTTGCACGCCTGCCCTTCGACCTTCACGGTCGACGCCTCCACCCGGGCGAGGACCGCCGGCGGGAGCGGGCTGGCCGCCGGGGGGGGCGTCACCCGGCCGCCTGCGTGCAGGGACGAGAACACCTGCGGCAGCCCGTCGCCGGCGACGAGGCGGCGGAGGGCTTCGACGGTGTTGGGCGGGGGGGGCAAGGCGCCACTCACCCACCGGGCGATGGCGGAGCCGCGCGTGACCGAGGCAGGCCAGCCGGCGACCGACGCCATCGACGGCAGCAGCAGCCACAGGGCGACGACGACCCCGAGGACCCCGACGGCACCCCCGACCACCCGGTCGAGGGTGCGCAGCGGTCCGAGCGGCAGCACGCCGTGCAGCCGGGAGCCGAGGATCATCCCGACGGCTTGGCCGGCGAACGCCGCCCCGATCAGCACGGCGGCGGCCACCGCGAGCCTGGCCCCGGCGCTCGACACCGAGACGGCCGCGATGACCCGTGGCAGGTAGCGGGCGGCAAGGTAGACGCCGGCCGCCAGGCCTACCCACGACAGCGCCCGGGCGAGGAATCCGAGGCGGTACCCGCCTACGCCGGCGACGATGGCGGCCAGGATGACGACGCCGTCAAAGACGTCCATCGCACCCCGCCCCGCCGTCGGGGTCGCCGGGGCCGGCGTCGCCGTCGTCCTCGCCGGCGGGCTCGTCGCCCGGTGCCACCGGCTCGCCGGCGTCACCCACAGGCGGCGCCGCCGGCTCCTCAAGGAGGCGGGCGGAGGTGAGGAAACCGGTGTGGGCGACCATGCGGTGGTCGGGGCGCACCGACGGGCCTTCCACGTGCCAGCCGCGCTGGAGCACCTCCACGGTGCCGGCCAGGGCGAACGCCGAGCGCTCGAGCGCCGCCCGCAACGCCGCCACCTGCAGGATCGTCGGCAGGTAGGCGACGAGGATCCCGCCCGGTCGGAGGGCAGCCTCGGCGTGGCTCACCACCCGCCACGGCTCGGGGAGGTCGAGCACCACCCGGTCGAGGCCGGCGGCGTCGACGCCCTCATAGACGTCGCGCACCTCGACGTGGTAGCGCTCCAGGGCCGCCGCGCCGAGGAAGCCGGCGACGTTGGAACGGGCTCGCTGGGCGAAGTCGGGGCGCAGCTCGTAGCCGGTGATCTCGGCGCCGGCACGCAGCAACGCCATCGACAGCGCCCCCGAACCGAGCCCGGACTCCAAGATCCGCGCCCCGGGGAACACGTCAGCGAGCAGCAGGAGCGGGCCGAGGTCCTTGGGATAGATGACCTGGGCGCCGCGGGGCATCTTGAGCACCACGTCCGACAGGGTCGGCCGGAAGACCGTGTAGCGGGAGCCGCGCGCCGAGCGCACGACGCGACCCTCCTCCCCGCCGATGATCGAGTCGTGCGCGACCGGCCCGGCGTGGGTGTGGAACTCGGCACCCGCCGAGAGGGTGACCAGGTAGCGGCGACCCTTGGCGTCGACGAGCAGGACCCGCTCCCCCGGGCGGAGCGGCCCTCGGTTCACCGGCGGGCCGCCTGGACGAGCCGGCAGAAGGCGCAGACGTCGGCCACGGTCGGCGAACCGCAGCCCGGGCAGGGGTGCATGCCCTCTCGCTCCGCCTCGGCTGCGGGAGCGACGAGCGGCGCGATCTGCTCGAGGAACCCGAAGTAGAACGCC
>JAKAQB010000142.1 GCA_021811865.1 Actinomycetes bacterium
GTGCGAACGCGGTCCCGTAGAAGGCGAAAAAGCGGCTGCAGGTGTCGATCGCACCCCCCCAGGCATGGGTGAAGCCGATGCCATCGAGGACCGGGAAGGTCTCGACGAGATGGTCCGCCAGCTTGTCGAAGGTGGCCGGCCGGCGGTCGAGCTCGTCGCGGAGCCCGTTGGCGTAGTGGTAGACGGCGTCGTAGCCGCCGAAGAGGATCCGGTCGTCCGCCGTGAGCCGGTAGTAGTGGAACTGGTTGCCCGAGTCCGAGAGCCCTTGGCGGCCCCTCCAGCCGATGGCGTCCTTCTGGTCCGCGGAGAGCGGTTCGGTGACAAGGACGTAGTCGTACACCGGAAGGATGTAGGGCCGGACTCTTCGCACGAGCGGCCGGAAGGCGTTCGTCGCCAGCACGGCCTTGTCCGCCTGGATCGCGCCATGAGGGGTCTCGAGCCGCAAACCCGATCCCGAGCGGGAGACCGACACGACCTTCGTCTGCTCGAACAGACGGACGCCGCGGCGCTCACATGCCTCGGCGAGCCCCCAGGCGAGCCGTGCCGGGTTGACGAGCGCGGTGTGCCCCTTTGCGAGAAGGCCCGCAAGATACGTCGGCGAGCGGACGAGGCCGGCGAGGGCGTCGGCGTCGAGCAGCTCCACCTCGTGGCCGTAGCGCCGGCTCAGCCCGGCGATCTCCTCGAGCTCGGCGATCTGCCACTCCGCCGTCGCCACCGAGATCGTGCCGTTCCGCTCGAGCTGGCAGTCGATCCCCTCCTTCTCCACGGTCTCCGCGATCTCCTGCAGGTTCTCGAGCCCGAGGGCCTCGAGGCGGGGGAGCTCGCCGGGAAAGCGGGCGGCACCGTTGGCGATCCCGTGGGTGAGGCTCGCCTCGAGGAAGCCCCCGTTGCGACCGCTCGCCGCCCATCCGGCCGACCGCTGCTCGACGATCACGATCTCCCTGCCGGGGAAGCGCTCGGCGGCGAGCAGGGCCGACCACAGCCCGGTGAAGCCCGCCCCCACGACGGCAAGATCGCAGCGTACGTCCTTCAGCAGCGGAGGACGGGCGGCGGGTGCCTTCGGGTCGTCGAGCCAGTAGGAGCGGTACGTCGTGTCCGCGAAGACGCTCACCCCGGGAGCCTCCCACGCACCCGGTCCGGTGGCGAGTCCGACCCCCCGCGCTCGGTCGAAGGGCTCTGGCGAGGTGGGCTGGGCACCGCCAGCCCTTCTCGAGCGGGGCGGGGAAGAGGAGCCATGACGAGCGCACGAGCACAGCAGCACGGCGAGCCTCATGGGCTTCTGCTCGCCCCGCCCGCACCGGCTCTTCGCCGTCTTCGATAGGTCGCCCAAGCGGCTTGCGGCGGGTGCGCGCCGAGCAGCTCCGCCCGAGCCGAGGTCCGGGTTCTCGCCGGCGAGGACGGCGTGTCAGCGCCTGACGCGGCAGGCACCCGCCACGGCATGCGGGGCCGTGTGGTGAGGCATCTCCAGATGGCGACGGTGAACGACGTCCAAATGCCTCGAGATCCTCGGGGCCGACCTCGCGGCGGGTCACGTGGTGCTCGCCATCCCGGTCGCCGACCAGCCTCGGGCGGACGAGCTCGCCCACCCCCTGCAAGAGCGGGCGGCCTCCTCCATGGCCCACCGGGCACACCGGGACCTCGTGCCGGTCGTGGCCTGAAGCCACCCTCGCGGCACCGCCGGTTCCTAGGATGCGGCCGTGGCTGGCCGCTTCACCACCCGACCCGAGCTTGCCGGCACCTTCGGGATGGTCGCGGCCACGCACTGGCTGGCGGCCGCGGCCGGTATGCACATGCTCGAGTGCGGCGGCACCGCGTTCGACGCTGCGGCGGCAGCCGGCTTCGTCCTCGAGGTGGTCGAGCCCCACCAGAACGGACTCGGCGGCGAGGTGCCGATCCTGGTGTACTCGGCCGACGACGACGCCGTCTTCGTCGTGAACGGCCAGGGCGTCGCTCCGGCGGCCGCCACCCGCGAGGCCTTCACCGAGCTCGGTCTCGACCTCGTGCCCGGCTCCGGCCTGCTGGCGGCCTGCGTCCCGGGAGCCTTCGCCGGCTGGATCCTGCTGCTCGAGCGCTTCGGGAGGCTGCCGCTTCGCGAGGTGCTCTCCCCTGCCATCGGCTACGCCCGCGACGGCTTTCCCGCCCTCCCGCGCCTCGCCGACGAGCTGCGGGCGGTCGAGCCGACCTTCCGCCGGGACTGGCCAAGCTCGGCGGAGCTCTGGCTGACCGACGGCATCCCCGCCCCCGGGGCGCGGATGCGTAACCCGGCTCTCGCCCGCACCCTGGCGCGGCTGCTCGGAGAGGCGGAGTCCGCAGGGCCGCGCCGGCCTGCCCAGCTCGAGGCGGCCCGCCGCGCCTTCTACGAGGGCTTCGTGGCCGATGCCATCGTGAGCTTCGCCCGCCGCCCCTCGCCCTCCCCGGCCGGCACCCATCCCGGACTGCTCTCGGCCGACGACCTCGCCGGCTTTCGAGCCGCGCTCGAGACGCCGGCCCACCTCGCCTACCGGGACTTCGAGGTCTTCAAGACCGGGCCGTGGGGCCAGGGCCCGGTCATGCTGCAGCAGCTCGCCCTCCTCTCCGGCTTCGACCTCGCCGCTCTCGGCGAAGGCAGTCCCGAGCTCGTCCACGTCGTCGCCGAGTGCGCCAAGCTCGCCTTCGCCGACCGGGAGGCCTTCTACGGGGACCCCCGTCTCGTCGAGGTGCCCCTCGGGGACCTGCTCTCCAAGGCCTACAACGACGAACGGCGGCGCCTCGTCGGCGACCAGGCGAGCCACGAGCTCCGCCCCGGGACACCCGGAGGGCGCGCCCCCCGGCTCCCCTCCGCCGCGACGGGCGTCGGCGCGGCGGGCCCGGCCCACGACACCTGCCACCTCGACGTGGCCGACCGCTTCGGCAACCTCGTCTCGGCGACGCCGAGCGGCGGCTGGCTCCAGAGCTCACCGGCCGTTCCGGGCCTCGGCTTCTGCCTCAGCACGAGGGCCCAGATGTTCTGGCTGGAGGACGGCCTCGCCTCGAGCCTCCGCCCGGGCTCGCGCCCGCGCACGACGCTCAGCCCCTCGCTCGCCTTCCGTGACGGCCGGCCGTACATGGCCTTCGGGACCCCTGGAGGCGACCAGCAGGACCAGTGGCCGCTCCGGGTCTTCCTCTACCACGCCGAGCTCGGGCTCCCGCTCCAGCAGGCCATCGACACCGCCAGCTGGCACATCGAGCACGCGCCGTCGTCGTTCCATCCCCGCCGTGCCCGCCCCGGCGAGCTCGAGATCGAGACCTCCTTCCCCGAGGCGACCCTGGAGGCGCTCGGGCGCCGCGGCCACCGCCTCGTCGCCGTGGCACCGTGGAGCCTCGGCAGGGTGACGGCGGTCTGCCGGCAGGGCGACGGCACGCTCCAGGCCGCGGCCGACGCCCGCTCGGGCCAGGCCTATGCCGTCGGGCGCTAGAACCCCCGGCGTTTCGGGCGTGTCCGGGACCCGAGCCGGAGCCGGTACCGACCGCCGACCGAGGCGGTCCCGCCCGGCGCAGCCCGCGGACGGTAATCTCGCCCCGGTGTCACAGGCCGTCGTCGAGCCCCGCGTGGCGGTCCGCGTCCACGCGGCACCCCGGCGGCGAGAGCGCCGGGGTGACTGGAGTCGGCTCTCGGGGGTGGCCGTACTGGTGGCGCTCTTCTGCGGGGTGACGATGGTGCTCTACCTCGCCTCTCTGCACGCCAACGCGGCCAGCTCGGACGGGGCGACGGTCGCGCTCGAGGGTGCCAGCCTCACCCACAATCCCATCCTGCACGACTGGCAGCTCTCTCTCGACTCGTTCTGGAGCGTCGACGTCCCCTTCTACACCCTCGGGTACCTCCTGATCGGGCTCCGGCCGGTGCTCATGTACCTGATTCCGGCGGTCATCGCCGCCTGCGCCGTGGTTGCCGGCGCCCTGGCGGCGCGCGAGGGCCGCAGGGGCATGGCAGGCCTCGTCGGCGCCGGCACGGTCGTGGCGATCCTGGCGCTGCCGAGCCATGCGCTCGCCCTGTACTACCTGAAGGGCCCCTACCACGTCGGCACGGCGCTGTTCGCCCTCGTCGCCTTCATCTGCCTACGCCGGGCACGCCTCGGAGCCGCCTGGGTCGTGGCAGTCCTCCTGCTCGCCGCCGGGATGCTCGGCGACCTGATGGAGGTGGCCTACGGCGTCGTCCCGGTCCTGCTCGCCGGCTTCGTCTCCATGGTCCGCGAGCGTCGGCTCCGCAACGGGGGGGTGGTCTCGGCGGCGGCTCTCGCCTCGGTGGTGCTCGCCCTCGCCGTCCACCTGCTGCTGAAGGGACTCTCCGGTTTCTCGATCGCCCCCGCCAACCCGAGTGCGAAGGGACACCAGATCGCCCTGAACCTCCACCGAGTCTTCGGCCTCGCCGCCCGCCTCGTAGGTCCGCTCAGCTCGCTCTACGGCGCCGGCGGGGTGCCGACTGGCCTGCAGGACGTCCGGGCCGTGACGGCCGCGGTGCTCGTGCTCGGCTTCGTCGCAGGCCTCGTCGGCCTGTTCGTCGGTCTCGTGCGGGGAGCCCGCTCGGTCGGCGGCTCGGCATCGCCGCAGCCGTGGCGGCTCGACGACATGCTGCTCATCGCCACGGTCGGGCCGGCCGTCACCTTCGTCATCCTCGCCCTCAACGCCAGCACGGCGTGGGGGCGCTACCTCACCGCCTCGTTCATCTTCGCCGCCGTCCTCGCTGGACGATTCGCAGGCCGTCTCTACGACTGGCTCCGACCCCGACTGGCCAGAGCCGCCCTCGGGGTCGTCGGCCTCGCCGTCGCCGCCTGCATGGCCGCCGGGGTCGGCTACACCCTCCAGTGGAAGGTGCCAGCCCAGCCGGCCGCCGTCCTCGCCCACTGGCTCGTCGCCCACCACTTCAAGGTGGGCCTCGCCGACTACTGGAGCTCGAACATCACGACCGTGGAAGCAGACGGAAAGGTGCTCGTCCGTCCGGTGCACACCGACTACGGCGTCCTGGCAGAGATGGAACGCCAGGTCAACCGTGACTGGTACCGGGGTGTCCGCTTCCAGTTCTTCGCCTTCGACGTCGGCCGGCCCTGGTCGAGCTCCTATTACAGCTCCGCCCTCGCCACCTGGGGAGTCCCGAGCCACGAGTACCGGGTCGGCGGGTACGAGGTGCTGACCTGGCCGAGAGAGATCACGACCCACCCGCCCCATCGGTTCGGGCCGGTGCACCCGGCCACGGGGTAGGCGTCGAGGGCGAGACGACACGACAGGCCGGGCTGCTCGGGCGACCAGACGGCGAGGGGAGTTTCACTCACCGGGTCCGCCATGGCTTGCTGCAGCCACGGCGGCCCGGGCGTCCCCCTCGGCCCCGGCCACGACGCCGAGGCCCATGGTCGCGAGCATCCTGCTCATGGCCTCCCCCATGTGGTGGACGACCACGACGTCGACCCGGTTCTGGCGGAGCACGCGCACCACTCTCGCGTGATGGGCGGCCTCGCTCCCCTCGTCGTGAAGTGCGTCCCAGCCGACGTCGAGCTCGCGCCACTCGCGGATCTCGCCGTCCTCCACGGTGGCGACGGCAACGCGCCCGGCGCGTCCCCACCGGGGGTCCACGGCGCC
>JAKAQB010000143.1 GCA_021811865.1 Actinomycetes bacterium
ACCTCGACAACGTCGCATTCCTGCTCAACAACCGGCCCCGCGAAACCCTCGGATTCCTGAAACCATCCGAGAAGCTGAACATGCTACTATTGGAACACGGTGACGCTGCCACCGCCTGAAATCGCCCACCTTCAGCCAGCCGTACGCGTCGCGGTAGTAGCGCTCGGTCGTCCGCTCGCCGTTGAACGTGATGCAGTAGCTGTCGTTGGTCTTCTTCATCTGGCTACGTGTCGTCCGGTATCGGGGTCCGTGTTGCATTCTGGCACTGGCCAACAACATGCCATGTCCGCCCGCGGAGCGCGTACGCATCATCTTCGCCTCGTCTCGGGCGGAGGTGGTGCCGGGTCGTACTCGATGCCTCGGCGCACCTCTTGGGCTCGTTCGGTGCCGGCAAGGCGCGTGACGAGGTGGAGGGCCATGTCGATCCCAGCGGAGATGCCAGCCGAGGTGATGATGTCGCCGTCGTCGACGAAGCGCTCGCCGGCTCGGACGTCGATGGTCGGGTCGAGCTCGGCGAGCAGGTCGACAGAGCGCCAGTGGGTCGTGGCGGGACGGCCCGCGAGGAGACCGGCAGCGGCGTAAACCAGCGATCCCGTGCACACGCTGGCCATCAGGGGGACATCCTGGCGCTGGCGGCGTACCCAGTCGAGCTGCGCTTGGTCGTGCAGCTGTGGTCGGGTGCCCTGGCCTCCTGGGTACACCAGCACCTCGTAGGCGGGTGCGTCGGCATAGGAGTGGTCGGCCTGGACGACGAGGCCTTTGGCGCAGCGCACCGGGCCTCCCGACGCGGAGAGGGTCGAGACCCTGTGGCGGTCTTCTGGGAAGCTCCGGGTCCAGTAGGCGAGCACCTCCCAGGGACCGATGGCGTCGAGCTCCTCGACGTCGGCGAACAACACGA
Organism: Actinomycetes bacterium; assembly: GCA_021811865.1. Next base: position 899 of record JAKAQB010000143.1, read on the forward strand.
TCCCGATGTGCTTGATCTCCGCATCCACGGTTCGATGATGCCAGCTCCGCTGGCCGTCACATCCACACGCAGAGGTGGTGTCGCCGCAAGGTCCTTCGCCGCAAGGTCCCTCGCCGCAACCGGCCGCCGTGCCGCCTCGAGCCCGCCGGTCTGGCCTGGTTCGCCGTGGCGTTGCCGGGTGCTGCCGAACGAGCGCCGGTCAGCCCTTGGAGCGCGACCCGAGGCCCTTCTGCATTGGCACCGGCGCCTGGTGGCCGGATCTATCCCCTCCACCACTGCCGCCGGTGAGGAGGCGAGCTGGGAGGCCTTGGAACGGCTCGGCTGGGTGCTTGCGGGGAAGCGGGGAGCGATTGCACCCTCGTGCGAGGGCCGCCAACGCCGCTCAACGAGCGGGCCGTGGCTCTTGCTCGGTGTCGTGCTTGGCGACGAGGGATGTGCGCCACGCCTGGAGCACGATGGCCGGGTCGCCCCCGAGGTACCCCGCGAGCGGCTATGCATGGGGAGATGCGGGCACCTGGAGCCGGTTGATGTACCTGCCGAAGCACTTCCGTGCTGGGGACGACGACGTGCGGGCTCTGCTCGCAGGGATCGGTACGGCCGATCTCGTGACGGTGACCGAGGCCGGACTCCTCGCCACCTTCCTTCCCCTTCTCTACGACCCCGGCGACGCTTCCGCGGCACCTGCGGTCCCCCGAGCGCGGGGCGCCACCACGGCCGCTGCCTGCAGGGGGGTCGCGGCCGGCGCCTCTGCTCCCGCCGACGCCACGGTCGCCGAGCCGAGCCGCATCGGCGGGGCGCTCCTCGGCCACGTGGCCCGCGCGAACCCGCAGTGGTCCACCCCGGCGATCGGCGAGGCGATGGTCATCGTCCACGGCCCCGACGCCTACGTGTCGCCGTCGTGGTACCCGTCGAAGGCCGAGCACGGCAAGGTCGTGCCGACCTGGAACTACACCACCTTCCACGTCTACGGCCGCCTCGTCGTCCACGACGAGACGGTCTGGGTGGAGCTGCTCGTCCGCCGTCTGACCGAGCGTCACGAGGCGGGCCGGCCGAGCCCGTGGTCCGTCGACGACGCGCCCGGGCCATTCGTCGCCGGCCAGGTCCGCTCGATCGTCGGCGTCGAGGTGGTGATCACCCGCTTCGAGGCCAAGGCCAAGTGGAGCCAGAACCGGCCGGCTGGACGCGCTCGACGCCCTCCGACGCGCCCGGCGTGCAGGGGGCGGCTGACCCTCGCGCAGGGCAGGCTCCTCCGGGCAAGATGCGCTCACGTCGAACAGATGATCGGTCTCCGCCGGGGACGGCGACCCCCTCATCGCACCGTTGCGACCGACGCAGCGAGCCTGGCGCTCTTCGGCTCGCAGTTGTTGGAGAACAGGTCGCTCCCGGACTGGCCGAGCATCGGTCGCGCCCGCTCGGCAGAGAGCACTCGCGCTCATGGCCGCGCGCCGAGTGGAGCCCTCCGCGTTCGTCGAAGCCATTGGTGCCACCTTCACCGTCCTCGCAGACCTTGGCGACAACCCTCCGCTTGGAGGTCGATCCCGAGAGTGCTCACACGCGAGGCTGGTAGCCGAGCCGGCACTGCGACAGCTCGGTGTAGCGAGCGGGCTCGTCTTCACAGGACTTCACTTGCTCGCCGGTGGGGTCGAGGGGTCGCGATGTGCACGCTCGCGCCGCTCAGGCGCACCAGGTCCTCCTGCTCGGGCACCAGCCCCTACCACTTCACCCTTGGTGCGGCCGGCGCCGCGGTCATCGCCACCCAACGGGGCGTCACCGTGGCCGAGCTCGGCTGGCACAAACAGACCGCCACCGCGCTCTCGACCAACCGCCAGCTCGCCCACCTCGTCGGCTGCAACGGCGTCTTCACCCGCCTCATCCGCTCGGCGCGCACCCGGCCCGGCTGCCAGCTGGCCGAGTGGTGGTCGCCCGGCGCTGCGCGGCGGTGTGGGGCGAGTTCGTCCGCCCCGACGCCTATGCCGTCTGGGTCGAGGCGAGCGTGCGGCTTCCGTTCTGCTTCGAGTACGAGACCGGCACCGGGACCCTCGCCTGCCTCGCCGGAAAGCTCGACGGCTACGCTCGCCTCGTCCGGGCCGTCGGACATCCCACCTGGGTCCTCTTCGTCTTCCCCTCGCTCGGCCGCGACTTTGATGTCAAGGCCGACGGACGGTGAACGGCCATCGTTTTCTCGATCGGAGACTGGGTGACGCCACGAACACCACGCCTGGTGCCAGGTGGACCAGCCGGTCCGACCAGGAAGGGGCCCTCTGTTTCAGGGGCGTCCTGGCGGTCTCGACGGACCACGAAGCTACGGAGCCCGTGCAGCGCCATCTACCGCTGAGGTGCTGATCGTCGTCGCGTGGGCGTTCGCTTCGCTTCCGCGGTGAGCAGCCTGTCGGCAAGTGCTCGGGCCTGCTGGCCGGCGGTCGGGGCGCCGTCGATGGCGCTGATGACCGTGGCCCCCTCGATCAGGATGAGCAGCTGGGCGGCGAGGTGTTGTGGGTCGGGGAACGCCGCCTCGGTGAGCGAGGCGGTGAGGAAGTCCCGGTATGCCTGGAGATGCTGGCGAGCCAGCCGCGTGACGGTCGGGTTCGAGGCCCGCTGCTCGGCTGCCGCGTTGAGGATCGCGCAGCCGCGAAAGTCGTCTTGGGCGTACCACTCGAGGAGCAGGTCGAACACGCCGAGGATGCGTTCTCGTCCCGGCGGGAGCTGAGCGGTGCCCTCGGTCAGCCAGCGGTGGACGTGCTCGCTGCGGTAGGCCAGGGTCGCCTCGACCAGGCCGTCCTTGGAGCCGAAGTTCTTGTAGATCGACGCCTTCGAGGCGCGCGCCTCCACGGCGATGTCAGCGACGCCGACCGCAGCGATCCCGCGCTGGGAGAAGATCCGCTCGGAGATCTCCATGATGCGGCTACGGGTGGCGGCGGGGTCGATCTCCGCTCCTGGTTTGACCGGCATCGGGCGCATCCCTTCGTCGCTGGGCTGGCCTCGCGTGTTGCGTGCGGGTTCCCGCCTGGCGACGGACCCATCCCGGCCAGGATAGTACCGTTCGTTACCTTGACCGAAGTGGGTACCGCTCGGTACTATCTTCGGTGTGGACATCTTCGGGTACGAGTACCACGAGGGCGAACGCCAGATCCAAGACGCAGGGGGCGTCCACCATGCCGCCGATCTGCTCGCCGAGATGGTCGTGCCGGCTATCTCGGCCGGTGCGCAGGCGTTCCTGGGCAGCGTCGACGTGGTCGCGCTGGCCGGGATCGACAGGCGAGGGCGGTGCTGGGCGACGCTCCTGGGCGGGCTGAGCGGATCGGTGATCGCGACCAGCACGGCGGTCGCGCTCGGCGCTCCTGGTGGGAGCGACCCGCTCGGCGAGCTTGCACCAGGTGACCAGGTCGGGATGGTCGCGATCGACATGCCAGCTCGCCAGCGGCTGCGGGTCAACGGCATCGTGATCGCCGCCAGCGCCACGTGCCTGACCGTCGAGGTACGAGAGGCGTATGGCAACTGCCGCAAGTACATCGACACCGAGCGGATGATCGGGCCAACGGCCTCGGCTGAGTCGCTGGAGCGGTCCTCGCTGTCACGCGAGGACGCCGTGCTCGTCGCGAGCACCACCACCTTCTTCATCGGCTCCGCGCACCCCGACCGTGGCGCGGACTGCTCACATCGAGGCGGCCCGGCGGGGTTCGTGCAGGTCACGAGCCCGACCAGCCTCTCCTTCCCTGACTACCCGGGCAACAACATGTACAACACGCTCGGGAACCTGCTCGTCAACCCCTCGGTCGGGTTGGTGATCCCCGACCCCGACGGGCGGCACCTACAGATCACCGGGACCGCGACCCTCCAGATCGGCGAGCCGAACGAGCACACCCGCACCGGCCGCGCCGTCAGTGTCGAGATCGACGAGATCCGCCGCCCGATCACCGACACGCCCGTTCGGCCACTGTGAGCAAGGTGGGCGGCGAGCCGGTGACCGTGGCCCGCATGGATGCGCTGCGGCGCATCGCACGACCCGAACGAGCAGCGGGCTGTTTCTCGGGATTTGCTCAGCGTGCCCTACGCATGCCTGCGCAGGGTGTGCGCGGCGCACGTGACCGCTGAGCTGCGACTTTACAGCGGTTGGCCCATGGGCGGTGCCAACCGAGGTGCGCTTGCTCCTGCGTGCATAGGGCATGCGGATGCACTGCACTGTTCAGCCCGCTGGACGGAACCTGTGGGTGCCGAATATTCGATCAAGCTGTTGAGCTGGGGCTTTCGCTCAATCCGAGCAAACGGTAGCACCATCGCTAGGTATCGACTGAGCCTGGGTAGGAGCGGTCGTCTCACCGTCGCCGCAATCCGCCGCGCTTCCAAGGCGGAGCGAGACGTCCTCCGAAGGAACATCCTACTCAACGGGTCAGACGGCATTCTCGGGACGCACACGCTCTCATGATGTTCGCTAGACGGTCGAGCGACATTATGCTGGACATCGACCGGTCGAGTTACACGACTGTAAGGAGAGTGATGGCGGTACTGGGCGACGTCCTCGACGAGCTGATCGACACCCACGTCGTCGACGCGGGGGACCTGGCTCAGATCACGGGTGCCACCTCGCGCAGCGTGAGCCGCTGGACGAGCGCCAAGGCGATGCCCCGGCGTGACGCCGAGGACCGGCTCTTGGAGCTCAAGGCCGTGGTG
>JAKAQB010000144.1 GCA_021811865.1 Actinomycetes bacterium
TCCTGGGCGGTGTACCCGATGTGCTGGCTCTCCGGCCACGCCGTCGCTCGCCAGCACTCCACCGCCAGCATCAGGGTGGTCTTGCCGTTCTGGCGCGGCACCAGCACGATCACCTTGCCGTACGCCAGGCTTCCGTCCGGGAGCAGCTCCAGCGCGACGTCCGCCACCCGCTGCTGCCACGGCATCAAAGGCCTTCCGAGAAGTCGCGCTACGGCGCCGACCTCGCCCCCGCGCGTCTTCCGTCCCGGTGTGCGCCGGGTCGCCCACCTGGGAGAGCACGTAGTCGAGGATGGCCTTGCCCTCATCGCCAGAGCGGTCATCCAACCCCCTTCGGATCTCGATCTCTGCCGCCCGGTACTCCATCCACAGCCCGGGACTGGTCGGCTTCGCGTCCACCACCCCAGCCAATGTCAGCAGGATGGTCACCTTCGCCTCGTCAATCGGCCGGATGGCGCCCATCTCGCGCAACGCGGCCACCGTCGCCTCGGCCGCGCGACGATTTGCGCCACCCTCCACCGTCGCGTCACGCGAATTCACGTGCTCCCACCACCCCAGCCGTTTTTGCCGCTATAAAAAAATCGACGGGGCAGGTCGCGAATACACAATTTGCAACCCGTTTTTGCCCTGCCCCTGCTACCAGCGAGTGATTGATTTCACTTCACGACTACCAGTACCCGACATAGCGGCATACCACTCATCGACGAGGCGAAGGAATTTCGCCGGCAGCCGATCCCCCTTGAGGCGACGATGGCATTCTTCCTTGCCTGGGTTGACCTCGACGACTCGGTGACGAGGCAGGGAGTCGGTCATGGCCAGGGCGTTGGGGTTGCTGGAGGTGATCCAGGCCCGGGGAGTGGCGAGCTGGCCGCGCCTGGCCAGGTCGAGGAGGCGGTTGCGCTCGTCCTGGACCTGGTCGTCCTGGATGCCGGAGCGGAGCTCGTCGCGAGTGTGGCCGTTTGCGAGTGCGATTGTTTCGTAGTCAATGACGGTCTCGTTGGACCGGACATTCTGCTGCAGGTAGTCGTACAGCAGACCTGGCAACGGTGGACCGATGACCAGGACGATCTCGGTGCTCGCTCGAAGCCAGCGACTGCCGGACGCACGATCGACCCGATCGTGGTTGCACGCCTGGCAGGTCGCTCGCAAGTTCGTCGGATCGAGCCAAGCGCCGCCCATTCGCCAGGGCACGATGTGGTCGCAGTCAGTGGCGACGGTGGTGCAGCGAGGTCCTCGCACCTGGCAGACGCCGCCATCGCGCACGAGCACCGCCAACCGCACCCGGCGCCAAGCGGGGTGACGGTAGGGTGTTCGGATCACACCTCAGGCGATCGAGATGTCGGTGACGCCGCCGACCGTTGTCACGGTCTTCTTGAGGAGCGTGTGAGTGCGGCGGCTGTGATGGACTCTCTTCGCGGCGCCGGTCGCGGCCAGGTGGTGCGGCGTTCCGACGTGGTGGGTGTGGTGAGCCACATGAACCTTGTGGACGTGCTTGGCGTGGTGGAGCTTGTGGTGGACGTGGTGCTTCTTGTGGTGATGGTGGATCAAGCGAGCTCCTTACCGGCGCTTGGCGCGCTCCAGCGCTTCGAGCAGGTGGATCGTGCAGTACCCAGCGGACGATCGCGGGTCGCCGGGCTCATCGCAGCCGTTCTGCGGGCAAGTGGGCAGGTAGTCGGCCGGCTGACCTTTGCCAGGCGCTGCTGTGACCTTGGCGCGGAGCGCGTGACCGCCGTTCGCCGCGATGTCTCGCCGAAGCCGGTCGGCGAAGCTGGGGAAGGGCTGGTGGTTCGGCTGCCGAAAGGCCATGGGTCAGCTCGCCTTGTCAGCCGCCCGCTCGCTGAGCAGGTCGTGGATCGCGGCCAGCTCGAGGTAGATGCCCGCCGTCAATGCCTTCTCGCCGAGGCCGAGCGACTGCGCCCGAGCCAGCTTGAGCAACTTCGCCCGCTTGTCGTCAGCGTGCTCCTCAGCGTCCTTCGCTTCCTTCCCGAACATCGGAGCTCCTCCGCTTTCGGGAAGTCAGGGTCTTGCAGCTGTCCGAGCAGTACTTGCGGCTGCGACGCCGCGCCTCGAAGAGCCGACCGCAGTAGCGGCACTTCCCGACCACTTTGGGCTTGTCGATCTCAAGCACGGCGAGAAGTTTACGATAAGGAGCGGCGGACTGTCGCCACCGTGAGGCGATTGTCACTCGCCCACTGGGCGCAGATGCTCCCAGGGACAGTTTCTAGGGCCTCATGGTGCGTCAATAGGGGAGGGGCTGTCAAGCGACGGGTTCCGGTGGCGGCGGCTCCGCGATCGCTCGTCGTTGCGGAGTGAAGCCGAAAGCAGGGCCCAGTCGGGCAGCCATCGCCTCGGCCGCACGATCGAGCACCCATCCCAGCGGGCTCGCGTGCGCTCTTCCCCAGTTCGACGCCATCTCGTCGACGGATCGCTTCCCGGTGACAGCGCCGCCGAAGCCGACCCAGCTGTGACCGCACCCGAGGCAGACCGCCTGCACCCGCCTCAGCCCCGATTCTGGGTCGATCGCGGCCTCGATCGTGACCGGGTGCTCGCGCGGAGCTGCTCGCAGCGCCACTCCCCAGTCGATCGGGAACGATCCGGACACCACTGCGACGATCGCCCGGTCGTCAGCGACCGAAACGCGCCGAGCGGCTGCCAGCCGCAGGAACGGGTTCGGGATCGTCGCCAGGGCGCTGTGCAGATCGACCCAGCTCACCACCACGTCGTAGGCGCGGTCCGGCTCGCCACCGCCGCCACCGGCGCCGTCGTACCGAGCGACCTTGACGGTCGCGGTGGCGGATGGGTGCTCTTCGAGCGGCCAGTACCGCAGCCATCGGCGGCAGGCACAGACGGCGCAGGCACACCGAGGCGCGTGGCCGTTCACGGGACCGACCCTCCACGGTCGTCGCGGCACTCACCGCACTCGTGGCGACCTGGCTCCGGGTTCGCATACATGACCAGCCCGCAGTTCGGGCAGCGACGCGCTCCCGGTGGTACTCGCGATGGAAGGTGCCGCGGGCGACGGATGGTCACGGCCACCTCCATCTGGTCGAGGGTCGACAGCCCGAACTCAGCCATCGGTTCCCTCCACTGCCTCGACCGCGCACGGCCCGCAGAGCTTGGTCTCGCCGGCGAACAGGATCGGCGCTCCGCACTTCCGGCACTGACGCTGCCGGAGCAGTTGCTCGACGTGGCCGGAGATGAGGTCCGTCGGCCGCCAGACCGCCGTCTGGATTCCCGGCACCCGGGCGAGGTCGCCGAGCCACGCGGTCTGCTGCCAGCTCACCTTGCCGGTCTCCGTCTTCAGCTCCACCGCCAGGGCGACGGGCCCGCGCACCATGAACAGGTCCGGCCAGCCCGCGGCCGAGTGGATGGAGAGCCAAGGATGGAAGACCGACCACCCCAGCGCCTTCGCCATCGCCACCACGTGCTCCTGCAGCTCGCGCTCGCTGATCGCGGGCGCGATGGCCGACTGTGAGCTGGCACTCATGCCCGTCTCCGCGCAGCGAGCAGCAACCGCACAGGCCAGAGCAGCCCGAACAGCACCTTCCGCAAGAAGGGCACGCGCGGCACCTCTGGCGGTCGCTCTTCGCCAGCCCGGTCTCCCAGTATTTCTGGGATCCACAACCCCATCGTCTCGCGGGTGTCGGCCACCGAGACGTACAGCGCCGCGCCGCCGAGATAGATCACCAGCAGCAGGATCTCCCACGCGCTCACTGCCTGCGCATCCATGCGAGGATCGCCAGGCAAGCGCCCAGGCCCCCGACGACGCCCACGATGTAGTAGGCGACCAGCAAGCTCACCGCTCTTCCTCCCCCTGATCCAACGCCTTCTCCAACGCTTCGAATTCCTCCACGCGCAGACAGAGTTCGCCAGCGCATGCACGGTGCCCGTCGCCGCGCCCGGCGAACACGGTCGCCCGGACATGCGCGGGATTTCGGCTGACCACCCGCAAGCGGAAGCTGATCGGCTCGCGAGCCTCATTCATGGCAGGTCTAACTGGCGACGCCGGGACTCGTGCTGCGCCACATATGCCACCCAGTCGAGCCGAGCGACCGCTGCGAGACAGTACCCGCATAGCTGGTGGGCAAACTCCTGACGTCCCATCTCAACACCATCGGCGGTCCAGCCGCCTTCGATCGTCACTCTGGTCGGGTGGCCGCTTGCATCCGCGTTGCAATTCTCGCAGAGCACAATCTCGCTCACCGTCCTTCCTCCACCCACCGCCGGATCAGCGCGGTCACGGATGCTCGGCCGCGCCCACAAACACCTCCAGGCGCGTCTGGCCGCTCGCGTGGTCCCGTATCTCGTCGATCAGCTCTTGGCCCTTGCTCGCATCCAGCTCCACCACCTGCTTCGCCTCGACCGTGTGGGTGCGCACCATGAGGCCACCCTTCACCGAGTGATCCACGCCGACCACCTCGCCGATGAGCACAAAGGCGACCATGCCGCCAATGCGTCGCGCTCCTTGCGCCGGGCCGTTGGCCTTGGTGATCTTGAACCCGGCGACCTCTGGGGCCATCCCCTCGAACATCGGCAATTGCTCAGTCATCGTCCGTCCTCCACGAACTTGCGGATCAGCTCAGCCACCTCGATCTCCCGCTGCACGTGACGGAGACGCCAGAGTCGCCAGAGAGAGCGAAGGCGGGTCATGGCTGCGGGTCCGGCAGTTCCAGCGTGAAGCTGAAGGGCTTGACGGGCCTTCCACCGTCAAAGGAGTCCACGAACTCGCACGCCTTCTCAGGGAGAGGAGTCCAAACCCAGCCCGAGTTATCGAATGCGAGCGAGTCGGGCGAGACCGCGCACCCCTTCAACTCTGGGTGCCTGCGTGCCGCCCGCGCGATTGGGCATGTGTAGCTCGTGAACCGTATGCCTCTCTCGATGTCCCGCTGAGTGACGTTGATCCTGACCTTCTTGCTCACCTTCTCCTCGTCTCAATCACCGCCATCATCTCCGCGAAGGTCGGAGGCTCCGCGTCCGACACCGGCCCGAGAGCCACGCGCTCCACCGGTACCTCCGACGCGCCGCAGTCCTCCAGGATCGCCAGCAGCCCGCGTAGCCGGTTGACCTGCCGGAGCGCCGGGTCTGAGGCCGTGGGCAGGCGCAGGAGACGGGTCACGCGAACAGCTCCTGCTGCCCGGCATCGGTCTTGCGCTGTCGCCGCGTCGCCCGCGCTGTCTCGGCGTGGTGCCTAGCGTCATAGCGAAGGTGGCAGGCTTGGCACATCGCCAGCAGGTTCTCCGGGCGGCAGTCCTCCGGCGCATGGTTGAGGTGTGCGACCGTGAGGACCACTTTGGCCCCACTGAACAGTTCGCCGCCCTGCACCATGAGGCAGCGGCTGTCGGCAAACGGATGCTCGCGACCACACTGGCCTCGGCATTCGCAGCACCACTTGGCACGGTCCTGCCGGATCGACAGCGAGATCGCCTTCCAGTTGGCCGGATAACGGCCGCGCTCCGAGGCTCGGATAGGACTCATCGCGGCTCCAGCTCCCCGCCGAAGTGCCTGAGCACCCAGTCGAGCGCCCGCTCC
>JAKAQB010000145.1 GCA_021811865.1 Actinomycetes bacterium
ACCGGTGCGGCGATGATGGGATCGATCTGGCCGCGAATGAAGTACACGCCGGCGCTCGCAGCAGCGGTGACCCCGATCATGAAGTTGCTGGTGGCCGACGACACTTTCATGGGGAGGTGCATGGCGCTGTCCATGGCCGGCACCTTCAACGCGCCGGACCCGATCCCGAGCAGCGCGCTCACCAGCCCCGCGGCGTACATGAGGGCCAGCCCGGGCTTCGTGCCGACCACCTTGTAGGGGATCTCCCGTTGCTCGGCGGGGTCGTAGTAGGAGCCGTGCAGGTTGAAGTAATTGGCGATCCGGTCGTGCGACACCGCCAGCGGTTGGTCGGCGTGCCGTCGCCGGAACGTGGTGAACGAGGAGTAGGCGAGAACGAGCCCGAAGAAGATGAACAGGAACCGCGGCGGAAGCACGGTGGTGAGGTAGGCGCCGCTCACCGCCCCCGTGGTGGTCGCGATCTCGAGGAACATCCCCGCCCGTAAGTTGGTCATCCGCTCCCGGACATACGCGGCCGCCGCGCCGCTCGAGGTGGCGATCACCGACACGATGCTCGCCCCGATCGCCAGCCGGATGTCCACGTGGTACAGCAGCGTGAGGACGGGGACGATCACCACGCCGCCGCCGAGGCCGATCAGGGACCCGAGGACGCCCGCCGCGACCGAGATCAGCGCGAGGGAGACCACGAAGTCGAGCGGCGTCACGCCCCTATTGTACAGACATTCGCATATCCGTGCAAATCGGCTACTGACCCGGCGGCGGGTGGAGCGCCGCTGTGAGCATCGCCCGCATGATGGGTCCCGCCGTGGTCGCGCCATACGTGTTCGACGGCTGGAACGGCACGAGGACGCACACCGCGACCTGTGGATGTGTGGAGGGCGCGAACCCGATCATCCAGTCGTGGATGTTCGCTGTCGGGTTCGAGAGGCCAGTCTGCGCGGTTCCGGTCTTCACCGCGGCCTCGAGCGACGGAGGGAAGATCCCGTAGGCGGTCCCGTCCGGGGCGGTGGCAACCGAAGCCATGAGCTTTCCGACCTCGGCCGCGGCCGACTCGCTCATCGTGTGCTTGTACACGTTGGGCACGTAGCGCTTCACGACCTGGTCGTTGGAGTTGCGCACGACCGACAAGACGTGGGGGGTCATGAGGTTGCCGCCGTTGGCAACGGCGGCTGCGACCATCGCCTGCTGGAGCGCGGTCGCCTTCACGTCTTGCTGGCCGAAGGCGGAGTAGGCCAAGCCCGGCGGCCCGAGCTTTGTCGCCGAGAATGTCCCGGGGGCGGGGAACGTCGACGCCGACGCGTACGGCAAGTCGATCGGCGGCTTCTGGTTGTAGCCGAAGAGCCCGGCCTGGCGCCACAGGACTGTGCCACCGATGGCCAGGCCGAGATTGGCATAGCCCGGGTCACACGAGGGCGGGAGCATCTCGGGGATCGTGCCGCCGCACGGCGTCGCCCCAGCGGGACTTGTCGCATCGTTGCAGAGCAGCTTCGTCGAGTCTGGCAGGTGCGTGCACGCTGCCACCGGATATGTGAAGCTCTCGAGAGACGGCTTCAGGTTGTAGACCGCCGAGGTCGTGACGATCTTGAACGTAGAACCCGGCGGCTCGGGGTCGAAGGTGGCGAGTGGCACGCCCGGGTAGAAGCCTTCGTGGTCCGGAACTGTGAAGTCGGCGTGCCCGGCAGCCTTCTCCGTTGTGATGTTCGGGGACACGAGCGGGCTGGGTGTGTACGTCGGGCTCGAGTACATCGCGAGCACCGCGCCCGTCTGAGGCTGCAGCACCACGATCGCACCGTCTTTGTTCGCTGACGGGAGGGTGGCGAGCTCGTGCGCCGCGAGCGCCTGCAGGTACGGCTCGAGAGTGAGGGTGACCGAGTCGGTCGATGGCGGGGGAGGTGTGAGTACCTGGCCCAGGTTCTGCGGAGACTGGGAATGAGGCATGAGCCACTGGTTGTACACATCTTCGACGCCATTGGTGCCGTAGTACGGGGAGTCGTAGCCGACGATCTGCGCGAAGAGCGAGCCGGTCGGGTACTGCCGCACGTACCGGTAGGGCCCGGATCCCTTGGGCGCCTTCACCGAGCGGGCGAGGACCTCGCCGTTGGCAGCAAGAATGGCGCCTCGGGGGTTGTTGTCCTGGGTTGCCGCGACCCGGGGGTTTGTGCGTGTGCTGTCGAGTGCCTGTGCCTGCCGCACCTGGATGTTGACGAGCTGGGCGAGGACGAGCCCGAAGCACACCACGAGAACGAGGCCGAGCCACCGGATCCTGCGCCCCACCTACGTCACCTCCGGGTCCCGAGCCGTCACGCCGCACCCTGGCGGCGGTGCATGCCCCGACCGGCCGTGTTGGGTACGCGAGTCACGTCCAACCATCTCGCTCCCTCTCGTTCGCTCCCGTTCGCGTGTTCGCTCCCGCTCGCGTGTTCGGCTCTTCTCTCGGACTTCTCTCGGGCTCCCCCCGACCACACGTCATCATGACCGACACCTCGCCGGTCTCGGGCGCGGGCAGCACGCGCCACTCCGTGCCTGGGAACCGCCGGGCCGGCTGCGGCAAGCTCAGAGCGGCGCCACGCGCCCACCCTGATCATTCGCCTCGAGCATGAAGGACGCCGCGCGCGTAGGTTCTCTCACCGTGAAGCCGCCGCCGTTCGACTACTCCGCCCCCGACACCCTCGAGGAGGCGCTCTTCGTGCTGGGCGAGGCCGGCGACGAGGCTCGGCCGCTCGCCGGCGGCCAGAGCCTCGTCCCACTGCTCTCCTTGCGGCTGGCCCGGCCATCGCGCCTGGTCGACCTGGCCGGGATCACCGCCTTGAAGACCCTCGACACCGCCGGCGGCCACCTGGCCGTCGGCGCCATGGTCCGCGAGCGCGAAGCCGAGAGGGACGAGCGCGTACGGAGCCTGGCTCCGGTTCTCGCCGACGCCTTGCCGCTGATCGGCCACCCCGCGATCCGCAGTCGAGGGACGATCGGGGGGAGCCTGTCCCACGCCGACCCCGCGGCCGAGCTGCCGGCGGTCGCGCTGGTCCTCGAAGCCGAGCTGGTCGCCGAGAGCCGGGCCCGCGGCCGGCGAAACATCCCGGCGGCCGACTTCTTCACGGGGTTCTTCACCACCGCGCTCGCGCCTGACGAGCTCCTCACCACGTTGCGCGTCCCGTCGTCGGCACCGGGCACGGGCTGGGCCGTCGACGAGGTGGCCCGCCGCCACGGCGACTTCGCGATCGTCGCAGCGGCGGCGATGGTCCGCCTCGACACGAGCACCGGTCGGATCGAGGAGGCGCGCGTGGCACTGGCCGGCGTCGGCGACACCCCGGTCCGGCTGCCGGAGACCGAGCAGATGCTGGCCGGGGCGGAACCCGCCGACGGAGCATTCGCCGACGCAGCCGAGAACGCCGTGACTCGGTTGTCGCCGCCTGCCGACGTGCACGGCTCTGCCGCCTACCGCCGCCACGTCGCCGGGGTCCTGGCGCGGCGGACGTTGAAGCTGGCAGCCCAGCGCGCGAGGGAGGCGGCGTGACCTCCTTCGACGTCGAGCTCACCGTCAACGGCGTCCCACGGCGGGGATCGGTCGAGGCACGCCGCACCCTGGCCGATTTCCTGCGTGAGGACCTCGGGCTCACGGGCACCCACCTGGGCTGCGAGCACGGGGTCTGCGGCGCCTGCACCGTGCTGGTCGACGGGGAGCCGGCCCGGTCCTGCCTCATGCTCGCCGTCCAGGCTCGTGGCGCCGACGTGCGGACCGTCGAGGGACTGGCGCCGGACGGCGAGATGAACCGCCTCCAAGAGGCGATGTGGGACTCTCACGGCTTCCAATGCGGCTTCTGCACGCCCGGCTTCCTCATGCAGATCACGGCGCTGCTGGCAGAGAGCCCCGAACCAACCGAGGCCGAGGTCCGCGAGGCCCTGTCGGGCAACATCTGCCGCTGCACCGGCTACGAGAACATCGTCGACGGGGTCCTGCTCGCCGCCGACGCTGCCGTATCCCACGAATAGCGCGCGGGCACAGACGCGCGCGGGCGCAGACAGAGGAGGTCCACTCACGTGCAGCACATCGCCGAGCGGTACACGGGTGCAAGCGTCAGGCGATCCGAGGACCCCCGGATCCTGACCGGCTCGGGCCGCTACGTCGACGACGTCCGCTTGCCCGGCATGCTGCACGCCGCATTCGTGCGCAGCCCGGTCGCCCACGCCCGCATCACCAGGATCGACGTGCGCGCGGCAGCGGAGGCGCCCGGGGTGGTGCTGGTGCTCACGGGCGAGGAGCTCGAGCGGTCGCTCGTGCCGGGCCCGGGCATCGCCGCGATGTTCTCCGGGGGGGCGCCGGTGCCGGCGTTCACCACCTTGGCCTCCGACAAGGTCCGGGTGGTGGGCGACCCGGTGGTCCTCGTCGTGGCCGAGAGCCGGTACCTCGCCGAAGACGCCTGCGAGCTCGTGGAGGTGGACTACGAGGAGCTGCCCGCCGTCATGACCCCCCAGGCGGCCCGAGATCCAGCCAGCCCGGCGATCTTCGAGGACCTGGCGGGCAACGTGCTCATGCGCTCCCCCGTCGCCGTCTTCGGCGACGTGGACGGAGCCTTCGCCCGCGCCGACCGTGTCGTCCGTGCCGATCTGCGCCAGCACCGGCACCAGAACGCGCCGATGGAGTGCCGGGGCGTCGTCTGCAGCTTCGACCCCGAATCGGGGGAGCTCACCGTGCACTCCGCCACCCAGGGCGTGCACATCGTGCGCACGACGCTCGCCACGGCACTCGGCCTCCCCCCGGAAAAGGTGCGGGTCCTCGCCGGAGACATCGGCGGCTCCTTCGGGCTCAAGCTCGGCGCCTACCGTGAGGACGTCGCGTGCGCCGCGGCGTCTCGCCAGCTCGGCCGGCCGGTCCGCTGGATGGAGGACCGCCTCGAGAACCTGACCTTCTCCGGCCAGGCTCGGGAGGAGAGCTTCGAGGTGGAGGCGGCGATCACGAACGAAGGCGAGATCCTCGGCCTGCGGGTGAAGATGACCATCGACACCGGCGCGTACCCGGGCATGGGCACCATGCTCCCCGAGCTCGTGAAGACCATGATCCCCGGTCCCTACAAGATCGGGGCGCTCTCGTTCGAGTGGACCGCAGTCGTCACGAACAAGGCCTCGTACGTCGCCTACCGCGGTCCGTGGGCGTCCGAGACCTGGGTGCGCGAGCGGATGGTCGACCTGGTCGCCATGGAGCTCGGCATGGAGCCGATGCAGGTCCGCCTCCGTAACGTGGCCACCCGCGAGACACCGCCACGCCGGATGGTGACGGGCCGCAGCCTGGCCGGGGTGACGGCCAAAGAGTCGCTCGAGGCCATCGCCTCGACGGTCGACCTGCCTTCCTTCCGACGGCTGCAGGCGGGAGCTCGTGAGCACGGGAGG